>NZ_MRCD01000038.1 GCF_001904745.1 Calothrix sp. HK-06 | reverse complement strand
ATGTTGAAGGTGCAGTTGACCCGCTAACAGGCGCCGGAATGCTCAAAGGAGGTGTGCCAGCATCTGAAGCATTAGGTACATTTGGCTACCACTTTGATATCCGTGGAGGTATCGAAGGTCTGGGAGCGCGTGCATCTGAAAAAGGCTTAGGTGAAGTTAAATTAGACCCACCACTATTCAATGTAGGCATTCAACACGCTGTATTAAAAAGCGTACCAAATATAGCAGTTATTAGCCCAGCATCAGGATTTGAAGGTTATGCATCCTCAGCAGGAAGAATTGTAGAATTCAATTGTGCAGTTGGACAAGGTATTGGTATAGCAGCAGCAATGGCAATGTTAAGCAACCGTAACCTCAACCAAATTTCCAATAAAGAAGTGCATGATATCTTAGCCAACACAGGCAAACTTTCAAAAATCTACGGTCAACCCGATGCACAGCAAGATATTGCCAGCTTAGACAACTTTGAGAATGCTTTAGCTGCATAATTCAAATTTGTAAAAAACTTTAAATGTAAAGACGCGATATATCGCTACCCTTCGGGAAAAGCTCCGCTTTACGGGGAAACCTCCGGTTTGCGCGTCTCTACAACATAAGGATATTACTACAAATTTTCTGAAAATCATTGCGCCATATGTCAAACTCTAGTTCAAAGTAACGTTTCAGATTGTTTAGCTTCTTTACGTACAGTGGGTGAGAAAGATGAACAGATATTAATAATGAGCAAAGCTAAAGCGATTCTTAACAACTTGGTAAATGCCATTTTTTATACCTCGTTTACAACTCTGTTGCTCACAATGCTAACCATAGCCACAAATGATGGATATTCGTACTTTCTCTGAATTTTTTATGAAGATTCTAAGATTCTAAGTTCATATGATCACGTTAAAAACTGTAAACTTTTTGTCAAAGAGTGAAGATATATAGTAGCAATTATTATTATTTTATGAGGTGCAAATGTATTTATCTCAACCAACTACAGATGAACGCGCGTCTGGTAAAGCTTTACGTGCTTCTGTTCCTCGCTCATCTTACGCAACCAAACCTTTCAAAGCGGCGCCACGTCCCAACCCAATTACTTTACTAGAAAAATCCAATGAAGGACGATTAGCAAATTTAGTACCCATTCGGTACGCGCGGATGCTTCAGTCTCCGTTTACTTTTCTCCGAGGCGCCGCAGTTGTGATAGCATCAGATTTGGAGTTACATATGCCGACCAAAAGAGTCTTACTATCAAGCGCTTGCAGCAGCTAATTTTTTAATTATTTGCAACACTAATTATTTTTTTAAACAATATTTGTGTAAATTATCTTGTTTTTAGCTATTAAATAAAGTTAGATAAAAATAATTATTAAAATTGATACTTTCCCTTGCTTAACTTAATTGCTTGCATAATATAGCGGCGCCTAATGTTAGATGGGATATGTTATTTGCAGCTTAGGTTAAAGCTCGCTTTTACCTCCAACTCTTTAACTGAACATTATGAGGTAGCTGTCCTTGCCTGCCTTTAGAATATGGAGCGGGGCACTCTTAAAGCCCATTCCACAAGAACAGTCCGACAAGAACATTTATTGTTAAGATTTGTTAAGGTTTAATTTAATGATTTGATTATAAAAAGTAATAATTTACACTAGATTTTTGCCGTTTAGTAGAGATAGTTAGGCGCCGAGCAATACAGTACAAAGAATATAGCATTTAGATATTTAGTAATGATTAATACGTAAATAAAATATTGTCTAAGTACAGAATAAAGGCATCGTAAAAAATCACCCCAAAAGGGTACCCATTTCGTACTGAAAAATTAACAACGTGTTGTTAATTGTGTACAGAGGGTATAAGTTCATGAGGGAATCACTATGTATGGAGTAGAGGCATCTGCACCGTCAGGGAATCGTAATTATGACATTATCTGTTTTGGCGATGAAGTTCCAGGGATATTGACACTTATTTGTGCTGCACGAGAATATTATCGTCGCACTAACAGCTATCCCCGTAGCTTGTTGCTGTTTAAAGGTAGTTCTAAATTAGGAGTTGGCGGTCATGTTGTTCGTTCTGGTTTGGCATATCTAGACCGTTCTTCGGTTCCTAATACAATTCGGCAAGAGCGGAAGCTTGATATATTTGGTGACCCATGTGCTATTTACAAAGAACTTTTACAACGCACGGGGGTAGACCAAGTAGCACTTGACCCAAGTAAGACAGATTGGGTATTGCGCGAGATGTTGCGAGAGATACACGCTGATATTTTGAGTAGTGTTGAAATTAAATCGGTTATTAAAGAAGGACAAAAGATTCTTGGTATTGAGTTAACTAAGGATGAAACTTATTTTGCTAAACATTTTATTGATAGCACTGTGAATGGTGAGCTAGCGCTTTCTGCTGGTGTGAGAAAATTCAAAGGATTTGAAACTATTGGTTTACCAGATTCTGAGCTTGCTGTAACACTTGTCTTTGAAACCCAAGGTTTAAGTGTTGAACGATTACAAAATATTGAGTATCAATACCTACAACGTTTTACGAATCTTCAAGATAAGGAAGCACAGGATTTAATCAATATTGCTGCGGGAGGAGATGCGAACTTTGCGAACCAGTTGAGGGCAGACTTAGTTGACAAAAAAGGCTATCTCAAAACGATGGCTGTTGGCAAAGATTATATAGATATTCGTAGTAAAGCGCTTTCTATTGCTTATCATGCGTTTCGCGGTACTAAGTTAGATATTAATGCGAGTCCAGGAATTCTTGACAACGGTAATATTGCTTTGTTGTCACGTGTACGGATGTCGTGGAATGCTTTGCTGTTCGGCTTATCTGCCAACGAAGTTGAAAAACTTGCCCGTGCCAAAGCACAACTAACGCGAAAAATGCTCGATGAAATTTTATTTATTACCAGGTGGTTTCAATTGCTTGGCGCCAGTGAAGTCAAACCAGCAAAAGAGGTTTATATTCGTCACGCAGGTAACATTACCGATGTAATTCAACCACTTACAGGCGCCTATATGCTGTCAGGTGGTGTTCCAACACATGAAGCTATAGGCACTTTTGGCTATGACTTCGATGTTCGTGGTGGTATTGGTAGTTTTGGCGAACACCCTGTAAATAAAGGTTTTAGTAATTTGGCTTTGTTAACAACTCCTTTATTTAACATTGGCATTCAACATGCATTACTCAAGCAGGTGCCAAATTTAGCTGTAGTAAGCCCGTGTTCAGGGTTTGAAGGTTACGCTTGCTTTGCTGGTCGAATTGTTGAGTTTAACTGTGGAGTTGGGCAGGGTGTAGGTATTGCTGCAGGTATTGCATTAGCACAAGAGCGTGAACTAAATGAAGTTTCAAACAAAGAAGTGCATGATGTACTGCAAAGCACTGGACAACTTTCCCAAATATACGGCATCACTTACGAAGTAGCTGCCGCATAAGGGTTGTACAAAGAAACCCGGTTTCTTTTGTAGAAACCCGGTTTCTGGTTCTAGAGTTAATTGGAAATTTGCTGAAGCGGACTAATAAAAGTCCATGTATTATCAGATTTCCGAATAGTCCATCCTGTAACTTGATACTCTTCATTGCCTTTTACGTAAACAATTTCAGTTCTATTCTTTTCTAAGGATGCAGGCAAACCTTCACATGCTTTGACGACGATTTTTTCATAGTTATTATTTTTATCTAGAGAAAAGTAGTCAATTTTACTTTTATCTTTATTTGACTTAATAATTTCAGTGTAATCTTGATCTGTAAGCTTAGACTCTGTGCTAGCCGGAAAGTAGTAATAAGTATTTGAAGCTGCGTTTTTATCTTTGGAGTATACCTTGCAAGCAAAAAAACCACCATGTGGCTCTATTCTTACAGGTTTAAGCGATTGCGGGTTTTGAGCAAAATTCGAGTCAGTGGCGCCGGAATTTGTTGAGCATCCAAATAAATATGTGGATATAGATATTGATAGAGAACTCAATAGTAATATTTTATGCCAATTATTCATAAATTATTGATACAAGCTACAGTACGTTTTGCTTGAAATCCCCATAGATCAAGGAAATGCATCTTACTTGTGCAAGATTATCATTGAATAAAGGGGTATGATGTAATACTTGACGTTCGTCTAAGTACTTACTCAGCAATGTGACGACGTACTATTAAAGCTTGTTTCCTGAAATTTGCGCAAGCAATTACGATACAGGTAACTAATAACCTGCTTGAGTTTGACCGACAGTCCTAAAATGCAAGCTTCTGCTTCAAGTATGGTGTAAATCCGTTGTGCATTTTAATGCATTAATACTCATAGTCTGGTAAATACTTATTTTTGAAAATCTTTCGCAGCTTACCAAGCGCACGCGACCCTCTTTTTCGTAACGCTTCTATAGTAACTTCAACTCCATTTACTGATAATTTTTTCGCTATATCTTGCCATGAAAGTTGATGATAATATCGCATTATCAATAATTCTCTATCTTGAATGTCTAACTCTTTTAATGCTTGATTCAAGCGTTTGTAAAGCTCGCTGTCTTGACCAGAGTCTTGTAAACGCTCGTCGGGTAGAGTTTCTTCAAAGTCAAAGTTTTGATTATCTATAATTCGACATCGAGTTTTTTCTCTACTTATTTCATTAATGATGTGTAAACCAGTTGTACGTAACCAAGGAAGAAGCTTGTAAACTTTTTTACCAGCTTCTTCAGCTTTTGATAAGCGCGAGATAGCTTCATTAAGAATTTCATCAGGTTCATGTTTACCTAATAGTCCATATTGCCGAAGACGCAGACGATAAAAGTTGCGTAGAACTAACTGTAATTCTTTGCTATTCAACTCTGGAAAATGATTTTCAAACGATTTTTTAATTGCGCCTACTTGTGACATACTGCTGATTCCTGGTTACGGTAGACAATATCACAAGGGTTGAAAAATTGTAAGTAACGCATTATAAACGAATATATGGGTGTATGACACAATCAATTGAAATGGCGTTACAAGCTTTTTCGCTAACCTTGCTACAAATTAATGACTGACTGCTTGCTTATGTGACATAATTACCTATAGGAGTGTTGTGTTTTCGTCTTTAAGCAAGCAGGAAACCGATTTGAAGGTGTGTGAGAAAAGCAGTTTGACTTGTTGCCCGTGTTTATTTGATTTACGTCTTACCCAAAATCCTATTCATCAGATAATCTCTGTTCAAGGTACTTAATAAAAATCTCCTTAAACCTTTTTGTAATACTATTCTCTTCAGAAGCATTAGTCTCTGTTATCCCTGCTTCCTCAGCAATAGAGAGGTCAATTTGATTAATAAATTCGTCTAATTGAGAGTCAAATTGAGCAAGTTCTAAAATTAATAGCATTCGTTTTGCATCACTATCTGTAAGATTAGGTAATAAAGAAAGCCGATAGTACTCTTGCATTAGCCAAAACAGTTCTTCATCTATTTCTTGCAGTTCTGAATATAAAGCACTATTCACGTTTAAATTACAGTTATTTATTAATTTTGAAAGCAAATTTTTCACCTGTCTTCTTTCTTTAACTTCATGTTCCAATTGAGATAGTAAATGAGTATTATTATGATTCGCTTCATATAATAGCTCTTTTAAATCTATACTGGAATAATTAGTTTTGATTTTACGACAGACTCTACTTGATGCAATTAATAACTTCTGATTTAGGTTTTGAGCTTGGGTTCTACTTTGCTCTGTATCTTCAATGAGTATTCGTAATATTGTACTCAGTCTTACCATTGATACATAGCATTGCGAATTCCTTGCTATGACTATATTATGGCAAGCATTATATTCTTCCAGGTCATCGAACAGGTTCTGTTCAGGTGTCATTCGTGGGTCAAATTCTTCAAATATCATTAACTTAGATTTTCTAACTCTCCGTTTGTTAATGATTTAATAGATATAACTGTGACCTTGATTTAGATACTTTATTGTAAAGTTTATAAAAAGAAACTATAAAATTCTGATATAGGGAGCAATTAAATGACAAAATCCATTTTACTGAACTAACAAATACTAAGAATTGAGGGGGCAGTATAGGTATAATTTCCTAGCCTGTGACTTATACTGCCAGGAGGATGAAGATCACACTACGTTATTTCACTAAATTCAAAAACTGAAATATTGTTTTGCTGATTCTTACTACCTAATTTTGACAAATTATTAAGATTTTTATACGTCTGGTTTGTCTGGGGGTAGCAAGCGCATTTTGTCTCGATATATTTTTCTTAGACACTTAAGAACACGAGAACCTCGCTGCCGCAGTGTCGTTACTGAAATACTTTCACCTCGACTTGCATAAAGTTGCGCGATTTCATCCCAAGACATATTATCGTAAAAACGCATCACTAGGAGTTCGCGTTCACTAGCTTGCAACTCTAGTATACTTTTACCAAGTAGTTGATAAGTTTCTTCGATTTCAAGTTGTTCAACTCCGATAGTATGAGAATTCTGAATGTAAACTGATTTAGATGATGTTTCATTCACATCTATATTAAGAGTTGCAAATTTGCTTTCATGGCGCCGTAGCTCTAAGATATAAAAAAAGCCAGTTGTTTTTAACCAGGCTTCTCGATTATAAATATTTTTACCCATTTTCAGCGCGTATTCAAGACGAAGTACAGCTTCTGAAAGAATTTCTTCTGGTTGATAACGACCCTTTAGTCCAACTTGAGCCAAACGCAAACGAAAGAATATAACCAATTTCGCGTACATTTGTTTTACTTGTTTATGTAAAGAACCGTTTGGTGTGAATCCAAGCATCGGGATTTCCCTCTCAAAAATAAATTTTTATAGGAAAAAAATACCCACACATATCTCTCGTGATAGTGTCTATTTAAAAATGAAGATATTCGATAATTCGTGACAAACTGAACTTAGGTAGTAAGCCAAAAAACCAGCTTTGCAACAAAGCTGGTTTTTTCAGAACTCTTTAGGCGCCTTTATAATGTGTTTGTATTAGATTTAGTATTTGTGTTTGTTGAAACTAAAGTACTATCACATTAGAACTGAAAAGTGTAGAATCGTTTAACGTTGCCTCAGTAGCTAAAAATGCATCAATAGCATTAATCAAATTACTAAGGGTGACATCAATTTCGGCGAAACTCAAAATCATTAGCATTCTTTGAGAATTAGACTCATTCAATTCTGCTAGAGAAGCTAATCGATAGTACTCGTAAGCAAGAGCAACTAAAGCATCATCAGATGTATCAAATTTAGTTTTAGTTACAATTGCCTGTAGGCTCCTCGCCATCTTTTTGTGAGACTTAGAGCAATTGATAAATTTTTCGCTTTCATTTTCAGATACAGCCCGATGTAAATATGGAAATGTGCTTTTAGCTTTGGGTGAGCAACTTGCAATATATCGATTCAATTTTTCTTGCATAATTATCTCCACAATCTAACTGGAGAATCATGTTTATTACAGTTATATATGTTGAGTTCAAGGTATTTGTGACATGTATGTTATCAAGTCAACATCATAAATTTTTCTATTGGTTAGGCTGTATATTAATAGACAGAATATATGCTGTGTATCGGCAGCTAACAGTATATATAACATGAGAGCAATTTAGCAACATTATCCAGTATGAAAAATATAATCATCATAAATAGAACTTACGCTGCATAAACCTGGTTTCTTCGTTGATAGAAACCAGGTTTATGTTATAGCGGCTTGGGATATAAGTAAAATAATTTACATAAATGAGAAAAGATAAGACCTAATACTGTTATAAGATTGGGCTTATAAAAGTTGTTGCAATTTTTGACAGTATTTTCGACGATAGGAAAAATAACCCGAATACAGATTATGATGTAATCCTGCACTCTTTTCGCTTACATATCAGACCAATGCTAGAAATGCTATCTCTTCCAACCGTTAAACCTAGCGTCCCTCATTTCTCTTCAGGCCCATGTGCAAAGCGTCCCGGCTGGTCTGTTTCAAATCTTGCTGGCGCTTGCGTGGGACGTTCGCACCGTTCAGCAGATGGGAAAGCCAAATTAGCTGAAGTTATCGAACTATCGAAAAAAATTCTTGGTGTCCCGGCAAATTACCGTCTGGGAATTGTACCAGCTTCTGATACAGGCGCCGTAGAAATGGCGATGTGGTCACTTTTAGGTAAGTTGCCGCTTGATATTCTCGCATGGGAAAGTTTTGGTCAGGAATGGGTTAAAGATGTTACCGACGAGTTGAAATTATCTGATGTGCGTTTAATGAAGGCGCCTTACGGTAGTTTACCCGACTTTAGCCAAGTTGATTTTAGTCACGACGTAGTATTTTTATGGAACGGTACCACATCAGGAGCGCGCGTACCAAATGCAGACTGGATACCAGACGACCGCAAAGGTTTAACAATTTGCGATGCCACCTCAGCAGTATTCGCAATGGATGTAGACTGGTCGAAACTTGATGTTGTTACTTACTCGTGGCAAAAGGTACTTGGTGGAGAAGCACAACATGGTGTTATTGTACTATCACCACGTGCTGTTGAGCGCTTAGAGACTTACCAACCACCTCGACCTTTACCAAAATTATTCCGCATGACCGAAAAAGGTAAGCTGATAGAAGGTATTTTTAAAGGCGATACTATTAATACTCCATCGATGTTGTGCGTAGAAGATGCACTCGACGGGTTAAAGTGGGCAGAAAGTATCGGTGGTCTTTCAGGATTAATTAATCGTAGCGAAGCAAACCTTGCAGCAATTACAAAATGGGTTGAGCAAAGTAACTGGGCTGCATTTTTGGCAGAAACACCAGAAATTCGCTCTTGTACATCGATTTGTTTAAAAATTTCAGACGAGTGGTTTACTAGTTTGACTCCAGATCAACAAGCTGAATGTGCAAAGAAACTCGCAAAATTACTCGAAAAACAAAACGTTGCTTTCGATATCGCAGCTTACCGCTCGGCACCTCCAGGTTTACGCATTTGGGGAGGCGCCACTGTTGAAACCAGTGATATAGAAGCATTACTTCCTTGGTTAGACTGGGGTTTCGCAACAGTCAAAAATGAAATGAAGTAACAGGATGTTTTAAAAGTATCCTACAATTGTCATGCTGAACGTAGTGAAGCATCTGGTGTATACGTGTAAAACGTAGATTCTAGCCTCCGGCTGATGCTACCCTACGAGAAAACTGCGTTTACACATTACGCTGCACTCAGAATGACAATTTTTGACTTCTCAAATATATTCTAAGTATCAATACTTAAAATATTCATAGCTATTATCTATAGATATGGCTACTATTAATAATACTTTGTGAAGCGTTTTGATCCCCCCAACCCCCCTTAATAAGCAGGGCTAAGGTTAGTTCGCATAATGATAGTAAAAGGTTAGAGGGGATCAACCTATACTGTTTCTTCGATTATAGGAATTTGTCTTTGGACTATTTTAATTAAACCTAAAGTTTTTTGATAAGCAGTTTCTTCTCCTGTTTTATCAAAGTATAACGCTGCTGTTTGTAAATCAGATATCGCAGCTTGTTCATACCCTAGGTTGTGATAAGCTATACCTCGATTAGAATATGCTTGAGCGTTACTAGGATTGAGTCTTACTGTGTTACTAAAGTCTTTAACGGCGCCTATATTGTCACCACTTTTACCACAAGTACAGCCTCGGTTAAAGTAAGCGCGTTCAGATTGTGGGTTAAGGCTAATTGCTAAGGTAAAGTTTCGAGTGGCAGCTTTGTAATCATTGAGAAGAAATTTTGCTAAACCCAAATCATTATATATATCCGCACGTAAATAACTAGGGGTTTTGCTTACGAGTGATAGCGCGCGTTGATAATCTGTAATTGCTTTTCTATAATCTTGTAATGCAGCAGTTGCAACACCTCGATTATAATACGCGCGAAAGTCTTGAGGTTGACGGCTTAGAACTTGGTTATTGTCTTCAATTGCTGCGGTATAATTACCTTGACGATAATGAGCTATACCTCTGTTAATATACGCTTCAATATTTTCTGGCGCCTTGTTTATAGCTTGATTGCAATCGCTGACAGCATTTTGGTAATCTTCTAATTGAAGGTTTGCTAAACATCGATTACTATAAGCTGCCGCATAATCTTTTTTAATATTGATTGCTTCTGTAAATTTAACTATTGCTTGTTGATAATTTCCTTGTTGTAGTAATTCTACTCCTGAACGAAATATATTAGATGCGGAAACCGATAAGTTAGTACTGGCATCTGCTGGACTGATATGAAAAAATACCAAGCTAATGACCAGAATGCTTATTAAAATGAATCGTAACGAATGAATAAACTTAAATGAGCAATTCATACTAAACCCATCAGCTACAGTTAATGGTTTGTTGGGTTCCGTTCCTCCAAGGTCACTCTCCTCAACGGGGGGAACCCCCGCACGGTGAGTCCACTTGGCGGTGAAGCAGCCCTGTAGGCGGGTTTCCCGCCGTAGGGGACTGCTGAACCCGAAGGGCGCTGCTCTCCGCCAAAGTGGCGAACCCGAAGGGAGGTGGCTCCCCAACCTACACTTATATATATTGTTGTAGGGGCACAGCAATGCTGCACCCCTACTAATGTTTTATTAGAACTGAATGACTATGAGCCTGATTTATAAGCAAGTATTAATATTCGTAGTTAATACGAGCGCACTCAGCACTCAACACTCAGCACTATTAACTATTTCCAGCCTTTATCTGCTTGCGACAACACATAACTTGCGACGTTAGCAATTTGCTCTGGTTTCAAGCGACCACCAAAGGCAGGCATAGCATTTTTACCCTTTGTAACTTGGGTAATAATTGCTTCTTCAGAGTACATATTGTACTTTTCTAAAGCATCTTTTTGTAGAGTTTTTTGTGCGTTAACCAAGTTTTTACCACCTGCGTGACAAGAAGCGCAATTCGCATTGAAGATTTTTCCTCCAGCCACAGCATCTCCATCAGCCAATGCAGGGCGACTGAAGGCAAAGGTGAAAATTGCTACTCCTAGCAGCAATACTGATACAATTCTTTTCATTAAGTGTTCCCTCTGTAACAATGATGGGTAAGTGCTATATCCTCATAGTATTGTCTTGTTCACGGCTTTTATAGTCAAACGACAAGCTGTCATACTTCGCAGAAATCTTTACAATTCTTGATTTTAAGTAAAATTTTGTTACTTTGTTTGTTAATCTCTTGACATCTAAAATAAAGATTCAAAAAGAAAGATTAACAAGTGTAAAATAAAATACATAGGTTAAGAAGTTAAGGCGGCTGAGTTTGATAGGGTGGCAAGGTGGTTAATAGCTGTACCAGTAACTCGACAAATTCGCCATTCGCCCAAAATTTCGGCGCCGATGCGACGGTAAAATTCAATCGCAGGTTCGTTCCAATCTAGAACACTCCATTCGAGGCGCCCATAATTACGTTCTAAAGCGATTTGTGCGAGTTTACTTATAAGTGATTTACCAATACCCTGGCGCCGATATTCGGGAAGAACAAAAAGGTCTTCAAGATAAATACCAGGTTTAGTAAGAAATGTTGAATAGTTATAAAGAAATAAAGCATAGCCGACAGCTTTGCCATCACATTCCGCTAAAATGGCTTCAGCAAACTTGTGCATACCAAAAAGATGCTCTTTTAGTGCAAGAGCATCTCCGGTTACAGCGTGTGATAGTTTTTCGTATTCCGCTAAAGCTTGGATAAGAGAAAAAATTGCTTCGCAATCTTCTGGTTGTGCAGAACGTATAGTTATATGGCTGGGCATAGGATTGTAATTTGATAATTATGTCATTCTGAGCGCAGCGAAGAATCTTTAATTGTATTCTTGCTTTTTAAATTTCTGTTTAAAAGCTTTTTAGATGCTTCACTCCGTTCAGCATGACATATTATATACCTCTATATCAGCCAACCTTTCAAGCGTTTAGCGATATGTGGGCGCCGGAGCTTTCGCATTGCTTTACTTTGAATTTGACGAACACGTTCGCGAGAAAGATTGAACATATTGCCAACTTCTTCTAAAGTACATGGCTCACTCGTTGTTAAACCATACCGCAATGAAATTACATCTTTTTCACGCGGTGTCAATACATCAGCCAAAACTTCCCATATCTCCTGACGCATCATGCTTTCGTTCATTTTTGCTTCAGGAGACTGATTATCTTCATCTTCTAATAAATCCATCAGTTCGGTATCTTCTTCTTTACCGACACGATGGTTGAGTGAAAGCGCTTGACGACGTAATTGTTGAAGCTGACGCAGCTGAGATGGAGGTATTTCTAATATGGCAGCAAGTTCTACTTCGTTGGGGTTACGTCCAAGCTGCTGTTTGAGTTCGCGTTGCGCTTTTTTCAGCTTGTTCAGCTTTTCGACAATGTGAATTGGCAAACGAATTGTGCGCGCGTCATTTGCTATAGCACGAGTTATAGCTTGACGTATCCACCAATATGCGTAAGTTGAAAATTTATATCCTTTATCTGGGTCAAACTTTTCTGTCGCGCGGTTCAAACCCATTGCTCCTTCCTGTATCAAATCCAGAAAAGGAACTCCACGATTTAAATATCGTTTTGCTATTGATACTACCAAACGCAAATTCGAGCGAATCATTTTGCGTTTAGCGACTCTACCTTGATACAACCGACTTTCTAATTGTCTTTCTGTCAAATCTAATTGCACTGCAACTTGTGCCTTAGTCACAGGTTGCTCTGACTTCTCTTGTAATGATGCTTGTATTTCTCGAACTTCTTCTAAAAATCTGACTCGTCTTGCTAACTCGACCTCTTCATCGGGTTTAAGTAGCGGGTAACGTGCCATTTCTTTAAAGAAAGCTCCGACTGCATCATCATGTTCGGTTTTGTTATATCCAGAAGGACGAGCTGCTCCCATCTGGTCACCGTCACGTTCATCATTGTCGGCAATCAAAGCTTCGTCAGCTACTTGTTCCAAAATATCGAGCGTTGGTTCTTCAATATCAGTAGCACTTTCGATAATCTCGATTGTTTCCAATTCTGCAATATTCATAGGTTTATGTGAGGAATGGTTGCTTCCGATTGGTACATAACTTTTGCGCTTTACTGCATTTATGCAATACGTAGATTGGAGTATCCAGGTATCACTATCTCGCTTAAAAAACTTAGTAGTAGTAAGTGCGCCTGGTTTATTTTCTCAAACAGATGCTTTAGCTAAAAGTTAATTATTAGCGTCCTTTTAAGCACTAGTTTTAGATTTTACACTATAACTAGTGAAATTTACTACGTAAGTTGTTTTGACTTAGGTCAAGTTCTATTCAGAGCTTACGCTTTGGGTAATTTGAACGCGAACTGTTAATTTTTTTTTTAATCAACGCTTGCAGGTTGTAAACGTTGTGCTGTAATCCAAATTTATTTGTAGTTTCTGTTTCAATTTTGCTTCAAATTCATCAAATACGTTAAATCCTCCTCAATCTAAATTGCATACACTTAACACAAAAATACCTTTGCCACTCCTCAATGCTTAAATTTTTCTATAATTATTTGAATAACTAAGAGTTTATGCTTTGTGGCTCCAAAGATACACAGTTTTGTATCCTGTGCTTCTCTGATGATTTTTAACTTGCTGCCATGTGACAGTTTAAACTTTGGCATTCAGAGTTACTAGATAAAAGCTTCTCATATCGTAATAAGGTTGAATATCTACCGATGGAGGGAAAAGATGCTATTACTTATTTAGTATATGGAGAAAAAATAATCTAAGCAATTACGAACATTATCGTGTTATTTTATCTGCGTCTAAATAAGTATGAATAAGTAATGGCGGCGATGCAATTAATAACGGAGAGCTTAAGCAATTGACTTGTATAGGAAACTTATCAAGTAATATGACAAGCGAAAGTATTGATAACTACAATTTTTAATGATTTAGTTAATGGTTAACGGTCAGGTCAAAAAAGCGAAAAGGGTAAAGGGGAGAGGGGCAAGGGTAAATCATCTAGAAGGATATGAGATTTGGGATTATAATTCATTGATAAATAGATAATATATATGTACACCACAAGCATTGCTAGCCCAACCATATTGAAGGTTGCCGAAGTCGGGGGAAGATACCATACCGTTACGCAACGTTTGGTAGAAGTTTTGGTAGATATTCCACCGGAGTTGGTTGAATTTGCAACGAAGGACGGACACAAACTTTACCCATATTTCATACCAACCGAGTTGGATATTAAACCCGGTGATATTTTGAGCGTGCCATTCGGCGCCTGTGTTGTAGGTGGCATCGCGATACGTGTAATTAATAACCCTCCATCAGGTATAGAAACGAACAAAATCAAGCAAGTTGAAGATGTTGTTCATAAGCATTTCTTCCAAGAAAGTTATTGGAAGCTGATGGAGCGGGTATCACAATATTATTACACACCCTTAATTCAGGTGATTCGCGCTGCACTCCCACCTAAACTGCTCGCGAAGTCACAGCGTCGCGTCCGTTTAACCATTGCAGGCGCCGCAGTTTCAACTTTAACAAATTCCGTCGAAGAACAATCTCAGCCACTATTTCAGAAATTTAATCAAGCTAAAAAAAAGGGTTTTTCTTTAGAATCTTGTATCGTATTACTCTTATTTTATTTACAAAACTTAATTGACAGTGAATATTTAATATCGATTCTTTGCTTATTGATATTCCAGAACTCAACGAAGCAAGTACATAATGTCACATTCAATAAAATTTTAAGAATTCTGCAAGACCAAGCAGAAGGAGATTACAGCTTAGTTTTCCTGCAACGACAAGTTCAGGGAGCAACTCGTGCTGTGCGCGAACTAGCCAAGTTAGGTTTAGTCGAAAAATACATAGAACAAGCAAGAACCGTTCGTCCTAAATTACGAAAAGCTGTAATTTTAACTGCTTATTCCTTTACGGGTGATATTACCACTCGTCAGCGCGAAGTTTTGGAAGTGTTACGACGACGTGGTGGTGAAATATGGTTGGCTGAATTATTACAAATAACCGGCGCCGCTACTTCGACATTAAAATCTTTATCTAATAAAAGCTATATAGTTATTGAAGAAAGGGAACTATTACGAAGCGAAAGCGATGAAAATGCAGGTAGCTTAACAGGAACAGACACAGCAAAAACCCTCACACACGACCAAACTCAAGCGCTGGCAAAAATTAGAGAAAGCCAAACAGGAACTATTTTGCTACACGGAGTAACAGGTTCAGGAAAAACCGAAGTTTACTTGCAAGCAATAGCACCTTTGCTCGAAAATGGAAAATCTGCTCTTGTATTAGTTCCTGAAATCGGGCTAACACCTCAACTTACTGATAGATTTCGCGCTCGTTTTGGTAGCAAAGTTAGCGTTTATCATAGTGGACTCAGTGATGGTGAACGTTACGATGCATGGCGCCAAATGTTGAACAAAGAACCACAAGTAGTAATTGGTACTCGTAGTGCTATATTTGCCCCTTTATCTAACTTGGGTTTAATTATCCTCGATGAAGAACACGATTCATCATTTAAACAAGATTCTCCCATTCCTACATACCATGCGCGTACAGTTGCTACTTGGCGTGCAGAACTTGAAAATTGTGTCTTGGTTTTAGGTTCTGCAACTCCTGCGTTAGAAACACTAATAGCTTCGCAACAGCAAAAAACTCTTTATTTATCTTTGCCCGAACGTGTGAACTCACGTCCACTTCCACCTGTAGAAATTATTGATATGCGCTCTGAGTTACAGCAGGGCAATAAATCAATGTTCAGCAGAACACTGTCCGACGCATTAATACAACTTCAAGAAAAAAAACAACAAGGTATTTTATTCATCCACCGACGTGGGCATAGTACTTTTGTTTCGTGTCGTAGTTGTGGGTATGTAATGGAGTGTCCGCATTGTGATGTATCGTTGTCGTACCATCAAACAGAGTATGGGGCGCCGCAGTTATTAAGGTGTCATTATTGTAATTATGTAACCCCACATGAGCGAAGCTGTCCACAATGTGATTCACCTAAGTTTAAATTTTTTGGTAGTGGTACACAAAAAGTTGCACAGGAACTAGCAAAAGAGTTTCCAGAGCTACGTGTAATTCGGTTTGATAGTGATACTACAAGTAATAAAGGCGCCCATCGTAATTTGTTGACACAATTTATAAATGGTGAAGCGGATATTTTGTTAGGCACACAAATGCTTACTAAAGGTTTAGACTTGCCACAGGTTACTTTAGTAGGAGTTGTCGCTGCTGATGGACTGTTACATTTATCTGATTATCGTGCTAGCGAACGCGCGTTTCAAACTTTAACACAGGTAGCAGGACGTGCAGGACGCGGCGAAGAACCTGGACGTGTAATTTTACAAACGTATACACCAGAACATCCGGTTATTGAAGCAGTACGTGGGCATGATTATAGAGCCTTTACTGCTATTGAATTAGAGCAACGGCAAGCACTTAACTATCCTCCGTTTGGACGGTTAATTTTGTTACGTTTGAGTAGTGTGGATGCGGTACAAGTAGCGAATGCTTCCGAAATTATCGCAGCATTTTTACGTGGTGGGGACAGTTATGAGATACTTGGTCCGGCGCCTGCTAGTATTATGCGTGTAGCAAATCGGTACCGTTGGCAAATTATGGTAAAATTTGCACCCGATGCTCTACCACAGTTACCAAACTGGGATGAAATTCGCCAAATCTGTCCGGACTCAGTAAGTTTAACAATCGATGTTGACCCATTGAATATTATCTAGCTGCCAGCCCTATCGTAGGTATAAATATGAGCTTATCAAAGTCAATTATTACGGATGAGCAATTTGTGAAAGTTCGCTGTAGCAATGATAGTCAAACTCATTACTTAGAAGCAACGGGTGCCATGTATGCCCATCCTCTCGATGATGAGCAACCTGTTCACTTATTTAACTTCCTTGGTGTTGATATATCACGATGTGTTCAAGATAAAGCAACCGGGTGTTGGACGTTAGTTAGCCGTAAAATCACGCTTTATCTAGACCCTCAAACGGACTCAGTGCTAAAAAATTGGCAAAATCCTTGGAGCGGGGAGACTAGGAACGTCTTACACCGTTCATACGATTACCAAGAATGGGCTATTCCTCCTCAAATTCAAGCTGATATTGCTCCCGAAGTTTGTGCGATTTCTCTAGATTTTAACTGGAAAAAACCCAACCCTTTAGCAACAAATCCGAAATTTGCTGATTATTCTCCAGAGAAATATATTCAATCAGCAGATTCTTACAAATATCTTTTCCCAACAAGGTTGCTAACTGAGAACTTTTTAAAACCTGAAGACTCTGGTACTGTCTCACTGTCTTATTACCGCATGGGACCTTGGGAACCTTGGATGAAAATGAAGGGTAAACCTGGCTTTCTTGTTTTAAACTATACAGGTGTAAAACTGGATAGTTATAATGCGTTGGATCCACGGCTCAAAACCCTAATTGAGGAGCGTATGCCTTTATACAAGGAAGCACCCGTTGGCAGGTTACAACGCTCAATTGCTACCAGTTGGACTCGTTTTGAAGAGCAATTTGATGCATGTCAACGCGGTGAAGAATTTCCACTTCCGGCGCCAATTGTTGAAGAACCGTGTTTGATATAGTATAAATGTTTTTTAACATTGCGTTGCGGGTGTTAAGATTCCCGACTTTAAAGAAGTCGAGAATCTTAAACTAAAAAACCCTATATAATCCAACATTACCGTTATAATCTGCTGCGAGCGCCAAATAAATAAATCCAATTTATTCATATCCAATATTAACTATTAGCTAGATAAATGTTACTACAAGGATTATTACAAATAGCGTTAACGCTACTTATAGTGATTGCCATAACACCCTTACTTGGCAGGTACATCGCTAGGGTGTTTATGGGACAACGAACACTGCTCGACCCAATCATAAATTCACTCGAAAGAATTATATATATTCTTGGAGGTATTGGGCGCCGTGACGATATGACAGGTTGGCAGTACGCACGGGCAGTCTTTTATACCAATATATTTATGGGTAGCTTTGTTTATCTATTATTGATGAACCAGCGCACGCTTCCGCTCAATCCTAACAAATTTGGTGCCATGCGGTGGGATACTGCCCTGCATACAACGATTTCATTTCTCACCAACACTGACCAGCAGCATTATGCAGGTGAAACAACTTTAAGTTATTTCAGTCAAACAGCAGCTTTAACATTTTTGATGTTTACTTCTGCTGCAACTGGTTTAGCTGTTGGCATTGCTTTTATTCGTGGTTTAACTGGAAAAAAGCTAGGAAATTTTTATATAGATATAACTCGTGCAATTACACGGATATTGCTGCCACTTTCGCTGGTTGGAGCAATAGTACTGCTAACTCAAGGTGTACCACAAACATTTGCACCAACCCAAGAAGTAATAACTCTTGAAGGTGCCAGACAGTATATTGCTAGGGGACCAATAGCATCGTTCGAGATGATTAAACAATTGGGTGAAAACGGTGGTGGTTTCTTTGCTACTAACTCCGCACATCCATTTGAAAATCCTAATAATATATCAAACTTAATCGAAATAATTGCAATGGTATGCATTCCCAGCGCACTAATTTATACCTATGGAGTGTTTGCCAATAATATTAAACAAGCTTGGCTACTGTACTGGATGGTATTTGTAATCTTTGTTGTGTTAGTGGCAATAACTGCAATTGGCGAATATCAAGGAAATCCACTTATAAATAGTAGCGTTGGAATAGAACAGCCAAATTTAGAAGGTAAAGAAATACGTTTTGGTTGGGCACAAACGGCATTATGGGCGGTGCTAACTACTGCCACAATGTGCGGCGCCGTCAATGGAATGCATGATTCACTTATGCCAGCAGGTGGATTTTCAACTTTACTAAATATGTTCCTACAAATTGTCTGGGGTGGACAAGGTACAGGAACAGCATATTTATTTATATTTGTAATTTTGACGGTATTTGTTACAGGGTTGATGGTAGGACGTACCCCAGAATTTTTGGGACGTAAAATAGAACAGCGTGAAATCGTACTCGCAAGTCTCATACTATTGATTCATCCAATTGCTGTCTTGATCCCCAGTGCTATTACCCTTGCTTTTCCCAAGACATTAGCAGGAATTAGCAACCCAGGATTTCACGGTATTTCACAAGTAGTATATGAATACGCATCAGCAAGTGCTAATAATGGTTCAGGGCTGGAAGGCTTGAATGATAATACGTTGTGGTGGAATTTAAGCGCAGCAGTAAGCATGATAATTGGACGATATATTCCAATTATTGCAATTTTATTACTCGCCGAAAGTATGGGGAAAAAACAAGCTGTTCCCAAAACCCCAGGAACCTTACGAACTGATACTTCACTGTTTGTAACTGTAACCACAGGTGTTATTCTCATACTCGGAGTTTTAACCTTTTTCCCTGTTCTCGCCCTAGGTCCAATCGCCGAAGGCTTTAAAATTGCCAGATAAATTATGCGTCAACGTAATCGTTCGGGTGACCGTAAAAACCCGCGTAAGCAATCGAAAGTCAATGATAAAGGGCTTTACGCGCGCGCGGTTAAAGATGCTTTTGTCAAGCTGAATCCTAAAGTAGCTATCCGTAACCCAGTAATGTTTATGGTATGGATTGGAACATTAATTACTTTAGCTGTAACTATTGACCCAAATTTATTCGGGCCAGTCACGGGTAAAAATTTGCAGCTTTTCAATGGACTAGTTACTGTAATTCTATTTTTAACGGTTTTATTTGCTAACTTTGCCGAAGCTTTTGCAGAAGGACGTGGTAAAGCACAAGCTTCAGCACTGCGTTCTAGCAAATCTGAAACAATTGCTAAACAACTTGCACCTGATGGCAGTATTACAGAAGTTTCTTCTACAACTTTGAAACGTGGTGATACCGTTTATGTCACAGCCGGTGATATTATTCCTGCTGACGGAGAAGTGACGATGGGGGTTGCAAGCGTTGATGAATCGGCAATTACTGGTGAATCAGCGCCTGTTTTAAAAGAATCTGGCTCAGATATTGCCAGTTCTGTAACTGGAGGGACGCGAATTATTTCTGACGAGTTAATTATTCGTATTACTGCCGAACCAGGTAAAGGTTTCATAGACAGAATGATTGCTTTAGTCGAAGGCGCCGAACGTAGCAAAACACCCAACGAAATTGCACTAACAGTACTACTTGCTGTTCTAACACTAGTGTTTGTCTTTGTGATAGTAACACTGCCTGCGTTGGCTTATTACGTTAATAGTCCCGTTAGCGTTCCTGTATTGATAGCCTTACTTGTAGCTTTAATTCCTACCACCATTGGTGGATTGCTCAGTGCTATTGGTATCGCTGGTATGGATAGAGTGGCTCAATTCAATGTTATTGCTACTTCTGGACGTGCAGTCGAAGCTTGTGGCGATGTTAATACTTTAGTATTAGATAAAACAGGTACTATTACACTTGGCAATCGACTGGCAGAAGAATTTATCCCTATTAACAACCATACTATTCAAGAAATAGCTCAAGTTGCATTATGGGCAAGTATATTTGACGATACGCCAGAAGGAAAATCAATAGTTCGATTAGCCGAACGTTTAGGCGCCATCATTGATTTTGACACTAGTTATTCCCAAGGAGTAGAATTTTCCGCTAAAACTCGTATGAGCGGGACAAATTTACCAGATGGCAGTCAAATACGAAAGGGAGCAGTAGGAGCAATAAAAGGATTTGTGCGCTCTCGTAGTGGTTATGACTCACCCGAACTAGATACAGCTTATCAACGAGTTTCTGAACAAGGAGGAACTCCGCTTGCTGTTGCTGTTGACGGCGAAATTTATGGAGTAATTTATCTCAAAGATATTGTTAAACCAGGTATTCGCGAGCGTTTTGAACAATTGCGACGTATGGGTGTGCGTACTGTAATGTTAACAGGAGATAACAGAATAACTGCTTCGGTAATTGCACGTGAAGCTGGAGTTGATGATTTTATTGCGGAAGCAACACCCGAAGACAAAATCGAAGTTATTCAACAAGAACAAGCGCAAGGTAAGCTTGTCGCAATGACAGGAGACGGGACGAACGACGCACCAGCACTTGCACAAGCAAACGTTGGTGTTGCGATGAATACAGGGACTCAAGCAGCTAAAGAAGCAGCTAATATGGTGGACTTAGACTCAGACCCTACCAAGCTTATTGATATAGTAGCAATTGGGAAGCAGTTATTGATAACACGTGGCGCCTTAACAACCTTTTCAATTGCCAATGATATCGCCAAGTATTTTGCCATTATACCTGTATTATTTGCCAGTACAAACTTACAGGATTTAAATATTATGCGTTTAACCAGTACAAATTCGGCAGTATTATCAGCATTGATTTATAATGCGTTGATTATTCCGGCATTAATTCCTTTAGCATTAAAAGGAGTAAAATTTCAACCACTAACAGCAAATCAATTATTACAACAGAATATATTGATTTATGGGTTAGGGGGAGTAATTGCACCATTTATTGTCATTAAGTTTCTTGACGTTATTATTACTATCATAGGATTAGCATGAGCTACTTCAGTCGGAAAAAATTACCGATTATAATTTTTTTTATAACGTGCTTTAATATAGTCATTGTACCTGTAGTTTATGCCGCAACAGGTAAGCTAGAACCACGTCATACTTATGCACTTGTTGGACTTGGCATTATTACTCTTGGGTTAGTAATTTATTTATTTGATGTAGTATTTCGTCCCGATAGATATTAAATAATTATGTTACAAAATATTCTTAAAGCCATTCGCATTAGCGTGATTTTATGGCTAATAACAGGTATTGTATATCCCTTACTAATTTTTGGCGTTGGACAATTACCAATGCTGCATGAAAAAGCGAACGGTACTATTGTTTACAATTTAGACGACAAACCATACGGCTCATCTTTAATTGGTCAAGTATTTACATCCGAGCGTTACTTTCATACTCGTCCTAGCGCAGTTCGCTATAGCCAAGGCAAACAAGGTAGACCAACAGGAGTATCAGGCGCCAGCAACTTAGCTCCAAGCAATCCTGATTTACTCAAGCGTGTCGTCGATACAGCAAATCAACTACGTGATGAAAGCGTATCACCCCTAGGAGACTTTATTTACACTTCTGCTTCTGGTTTAGACCCCCATATCTCTTTACGAGCAGCAAGCGCACAACTCGACCGGGTAGCAAAAGCGCGCGGGATACGACCAGAAGAAGTGATACCACTAATAAATCGCTCAACCGACAATAGATTTCTGGGTATTTTTGGCGAACCTGGTGTAAATGTTCTAAGACTCAACTATACGCTCGATTTAAATGAACGAGTTTCTAACCAACGCCGAAATCAATAGCAAAATCCTAGAAACCGGGTTTTAATAAGAAACCCGGTTTCTTCATATTAATGATGCATTTAATGCATAAGTACTATTCGTAATCAAATGAAGGCAGCTAAGATTATAAATAAGTCTTAAGATAAAAGCTTTTTGTCACTATCTATGATTTTAATGCAACTAACGCATTTTACATGTGCCTACTACATAACAGTTAGCTAAAAACATCATCCTTTAGTTATAAAGTGATAATATTGATTTTTACGAACCATATATTAATAAATGATTTAAATACCTAGAAAATAATTAACTGGAATTAATATAGATTTTACAGATGATTAAGCTATCTACCGTAACAAATTGCGCTTGTCAGTTAGGAAAAAAATTTGGAGTCAAATGAATTCAAAATACGCGGATTCAGCACTTCAACTCGGTTTATGTGCAGGCGCCGCGCATAGTTGATTTATCTACGCAAAGCTTAGTATAATTACGCATTTTCTTAACAAGGTACAACTGCAGTAGGGCGTATATTTTTTATTAATCTTCTGTTAATCTTTTGTTTGAGTAACTTTTAATACAGACGCAAGTATCAAAAAATACTCATATTTATGTAAGTGACACAAATCGTTCGACCTCGGGAACTTTAAAAAGTGTTGAAGAAAGTAATTATAATAGGGGCAATTGCTTTACTGCTCCTTGGTGGTCCGCTGACCGGCCATGCCTTGGCTCAAACAGTAACCGCTGAAGATTTAAAAAAGGTGGCAGACGCAGCCGCAGCCGCTCAAACAGCAGGGGATACAGCATTTATGCTTTTATCATCTGCGTTGGTGTTGTTAATGACACCTGGGTTGGCTTTCTTTTACGGTGGCTTTGTGCGGTCGCGCAACGTGCTAAATACGCTGATGATGAGTTTTGTACTCATGGCGATAGTGGGAGTTACCTGGATTTTATGGGGCTATAGTTTTGCGTTTGCACCAGGTAATGCGATTATCGGTGGAGTTAAGTGGATGTTTGGCAATGTGGGACTTGATATCGCTGGATATTTGCCCCATATGGGTTATGAAGATGCCTTGAAAGCTGCTGACCCAAAATATAGTGACGTTGTGTCGTATGCAGGCACAATTCCTCATCAAGCATTCATGATTTATCAAGCCATGTTTGCCATTATTACTCCAGCGTTGATTTCAGGCGCCATTGCCGAACGAATGAGCTTTACTGCTTACTCGCTATTTGTGCTGTTGTGGTCTACATTTATTTATTCTCCACTAGCTCACATGGTTTGGGCAAAAGGTGGAATGTTAGGTCTGTATGGTGGAATGGGTGCCCTTGACTTTGCAGGTGGTACAGTAGTACACATTAGTTCTGGGGTTTCGGCGTTAGTTGCAGCAATAATGCTAGGTTCACGTAAAACATATCCAGAGCGTCTTAGTCCTCCACATAACGTGCCATTTATTTTATTAGGTGCTGGTTTATTGTGGTTTGGTTGGTTCGGTTTTAACGCTGGTAGTGCATTAGCTTCTGGTTCCTTAGCAACTGCCGCTTTTGTCGCGACTAATACGGCAGCAGCAGCAGCAGCGTTAATGTGGTTAATTTTAGAAAAAGTGCTACGTGGTAAACCAACAGCAGTGGGTGTAGCAACAGGCGCCGTTGCTGGCTTAGTTGGTATTACACCAGCCGCAGGATTTGTAACCCCATTAGCATCGATATTAATTGGTGGCATTACATCCTTCGTCTGTTTCTACGCAGTTAGCTATAAGCACAAAGTCCAAATTGATGACGCTTTAGATACATATCCAGTGCATGGTGTTGGTGGTACAGTTGGAGCAATTTTAACTGGTGTATTTGCCACTAAAGCTGTAAACGCAGCAGGCGCCGATGGTTTATTGTACGGAAACCCCAAACAATTACTAATTCAAATTGCCGCAGTCGCCATAGCTTATGTAGTAGCAGGTGCTGGTACTTGGGTTATTCTCAAAATTGTTGAAACTACCGTTGGTCTGCGAGTCAAAGAAGAAGCAGAATACCAAGGTATTGATATCAACGAACACGGAGAAGAAGGTTACAACGAAGAATTTGGAGAACGGGTATCGATTGGAAATAAGTAGTTCTCCAACCAATCTTTGGGTTTTCTTATAAATACAGGCGCCAAAAGTGGACATAGGCGATTACAATGCATACCATCTGTAACTCACTCGGTCAATGCAGCACGTGTCCACCTCCGCTAAATCCTTTCCAATTTGGGCTTTCTTCTCGCTGTTAACCAATGGCGTACTAGTCTTGGCGGTTATCTTGCTGTTTTTACGACAGCAGGGTATGACCGCCCTTTTTCGTAGAGCGACTCCTGTCACACAAAACATCGAAGCATTACCAAATACGGCACCACACCTTGGTACACGTCATCAACTTAGTTATACTCAGTGGTTAGATATTTTAAAACGTGAAGCCGAAGTAACAGCAAATAAACGCCCACAGCGTTTAACAGTATTAGCTGGAGACTCTCTGTCTTTATGGTTCCCCCAAGAATTATTACCAGAAGAACGCACTTGGCTCAATCAAGGTATTTCTGGCGAAACTAGTACTGGACTACTAAAACGTTTAAATTTATTTAACCAGACCAAGCCAGAAACAATTTTTGTAATGATTGGCATCAATGACTTAATTCGAGGAGTTGAAGATAGCAAAATATTAGATAATTACCGTCAAATAGTAACTACCTTGCGCGCATCACACCCCAAGTCTCAAATTGTAATTCAGTCAATATTGCCGCATGGTGCAGAAGAATCAACGTGGGAGGGAAAACAAAAGCTCTTAGCAATTCCCAACAATAGAATTCGCGAACTTAATCAGCAATTACAGAATATTGCCACAAAAGAAGGTATAAAATATTTGGATTTGCATCCGTTGTTTGCCGATAGTCAAGGAAATCTACGTTCCGACTTCAGCACAGACGGGTTACATTTAAGCCCACAAGGCTACTTAGTATGGCGTTCAGCATTACAGTTATACAGCGAAATAGAATTAAAGTAACAACCATCTGCGCTGCGAGCAATTCCTCATATCGTCAACTAAGGGCGACAATATATATAGTAAATTTTGAAGATTTTGAAGTAAATATCAATGGATACTAAAGCATTTAAACGCTCACTACAACATTCCGAAAACTATCACCGTCGTAGCTTCGGTCATCAAGAAGAAGTTGCCGCCGAGTTAAAATCGGAGTTCCAAAGCAATTTAATACAAGAAATTCGCAATAACAATTATAATTTTAATCGTGCGGATGTAACAATTCGATTAGCCCAAGCATTTGGGTTTTGTTGGGGAGTAGAGCGTGCGGTTGCGATGGCATATGAAACACGCAAGCATTTTCCAACAGAGCAAATTTGGATTACTAATGAAATTATTCATAACCCTTCGGTAAACCAACGTTTGCGCGAAATGCAAGTTAAATTTATTACTGTAGAAGCTGGGCAAAAAGACTTTTCGGTAGTTGGAAGTGGCGATGTCGTAATATTACCGGCATTTGGCGCCAGTGTTCAAGAAATGCAGTTACTTAACGACAAAAGTTGTAAAATAGTTGACACAACCTGTCCGTGGGTTTCTAAAGTATGGAACACCGTAGAAAAACATAAAAAAGGCGACTTTACATCAATCATTCACGGCAAATACAATCACGAAGAAACTGTAGCCACAAGTTCCTTTGCAGGTAAATATTTAATTGTATTGAACTTACAGCAAGCTGAATATGTCACCAACTATATATTAAATGGTGGTGATAGAGATGAGTTTATGACAAAATTCAGCAAAGCTTGTTCAGCAGAATTTGACCCAGAGGTAGATTTAGAACGAGTTGGAATTGCTAATCAAACTACCATGCTCAAAGGAGAAACTGAGCAAATAGGCAAATTATTCGAGCGGACAATGATGCAAAAATACGGGCCGCAAGAATTAAACGACCATTTCCAAAGCTTTAATACTATTTGTGATGCAACTCAAGAACGTCAGGATGCGATGTTCGAGTTAGTTGATGAAAAACTTGATTTAATGATAGTAATTGGTGGGTTTAACTCATCGAATACAACTCACCTTCAAGAAATTGCCGTTGAACGCACAATTCCTTCATATCATATTGATTGTGTCGAACGTATTAAATCACGTAATGCCATCGAACACCGTGAGTTAAACGGGCAATTGAAAATAACAGAAAATTGGTTGCCTGATGGAGAAATTGTCGTTGGTGTAACGAGCGGCGCCTCAACTCCTGATAAAGTTGTTGAAGATGTAATAGAAAAAATCTTTGAACTCAAGGCAACTGCTGCCATAGTTTAGTTACACCTTGTAGCACAGGCCGAAAAGCCTGTGCAGTGCGTATAATTTTATTTACCACAGAGATGATTCTTATGAGGTGGGCTGTAAGAATGCCCCGCCGTTGAATAATGGAAAAGAACAGGCAGGATGCCTGTTCCACAAGAGTTGATAAAATAATTAGTTTATTAGCCACCCCATAGAACTTTCATTGACCGCGCGATGTTGGTGGGTTGCATTGAGTCCAAAGCTGCTGTTGGCTCGTAACCGCAGTGCATCATGCAGTCGGCGCATTTGGGGTTGCCGCTCGCACGACCGTATTGGTTCCAGTCGGTTTCATCAAGGAGTTCTTTGAAGGTTTTGTAATGTCCTTCGTTGAGTAGGTAACAAGGTTTTTGCCATCCTAGTACGCTGTAACATGGCATTCCCCAAGGTGTACATTCATAGTCTTTGTCACCTGTGAGAAAATCTAAGAACAGTGGGTTGTTATTAAAACTCCAGTTCTTTTGACCTGCCTTCCAAGGCGCCAATATTTTACGGAATAATGCGCGTGTTTGTTCGCGTTTGAGAAAATGGTCTTGGTCGGGTGCCCATTCATAACCATATCCTGGGGAAATTGTCATTCCATCTACACCCAAGGATGTGACAAAATCAAAGAATTCTTGCATTTCTGCTGGTTCAGTACCATCAAATATTGTTGTATTCGTTGCTACTTGAAAACCTCTCGCTTTTGCTGCACGAATTGCTTTCACCGCTGTATCAAATACGCCTTTACGGTCAACACATTTATCGTGTAAGTCGCGCATTCCATCGAGGTGAACGGAAAATGTTAGATATGGTGAAGGTGTAAATTTATCTAGGCTTTTTTCCAGTAATATTCCGTTTGTACATAAATAAATAAATTTCTTGCGAGCGACTAGTCCACGCACGATTTCATCAATTTGCGGATGTAATAAAGGTTCGCCACCTGGTATTGAGACTACAGGGGCGCCGCATTCTTCTACAGCTGCAAAGCATTGTTCTGGTGTTAAATTTTGCTTTAGTATTTCAGCAGGATGTTGGATTTTTCCGCATCCAGAACACGCTAAGTTACACCTAAACAGCGGTTCGAGCATCAACACAAGTGGAAAACGTTTGCGTCCTTTGATACGTTGTGCGACTAGATATTTACCGATTTCTATCGCTTGCATTAAGTTAATTGACATTTTTCACTCCCCGGTAAGTTTATATATCAAAGCATTACTAAGCAATGTAAGTAAAGAAAACAGTATTTGTTTTAATTTTTTTCCACATATCCATGAGCTACAAACCATTCGACTGCATCTTTAAGGGCAATATATACAGGTGTTTGGGGTAAACCAAGTTCACGTACAGCTTTTGATGCATCGTAGTACATCGTGTGCTGTGCCATCTTGACTCCATCTACAGGTATTGATGGTGTTTTGCCTAAGCGTGTGAGAATCTTTTCATCCACCCAAGCCACACTATAAGGAATCCAGGCTGGTATTGTACGATTTGGTGCAGGTAAATTCGTAATTTGTGCCAGGTGGTCAAGAATTTGCTTGAGTGTAAGATTTTCGTTTCCCAGAATGTAACGCTCTCCTGATTTTCCTTTGTGAAGTGCAAGTAAGTGTCCCCAAGCAACATCCCGCACGTCAATCAGATTTAAACCTGTGTTAATGTAAGCAGGCATTTTTCGACGCAAAAACCGCAATATAATATCGTGTCCAGTTGGAGTTGGTTTTATATCCATTGGACCAATAGGAGTGCTAGGATTCACGATTACTACATCTTGACCCGCAGCAGCAGCGCTAACAGCTTCTTGTTCCGACCAATATTTAGACTTTTTATATTCACCAACAAGGTCTTCGACTGGACTTTGGTGAGTTTCATCTACGGCACTTTCTCCTGTACCTATTGCTGCAACCGAACTTGTATATACTGTACGTTTAATACCTGCTCGATTTGCAGCTGCTAAAATATTGCGCGTCCCCAGCACATTATTTTGATACAGTAACTCTTTATCTTTTTGCCACAGCGAATAATGAGCTGCTACATGAAATAAATACTGACAACCCACCATTCGCTGCCAAAGGTCAGGACTATTTAAATCACCTTTGATCATTTCAACGTTGTGAATATTTTTTAAATTACTCAGGTTACTGTTAGCACGTGCTAGCGCATAAACAAAATACCCTTGCTGAACTAGCAAGCGCACTAAGTTGGCGCCAACAAAACCTGTACCACCCGTGACGAAAACTTTATGCATTGTTTAGTCAATGGTTAATTTTGATTAAATTGTTTGCGCTTAAACAAGTCGTCAAGAATTGCGTATAAAACGGGGACAACAATTAAGCTTAATAGCGTAGAACTAATTAAACCACCAGCAATAGCGACTGCCATTGGTGAACGTAATTCCGAACCGGCGCCAATACCCAGTGCAATTGGTAGCATACCTAAAAGAGTAGCAACAGTAGTCATAATAATCGGTCGAAATCTAACTGGTCCAGCTTCAAGAATGGCAGATGTTCTTTCGGCACCCTCACGTCGCAGTTGGTTAATATAATCAACGAGTAAAATAGCGTTCTTGTTGCTAATACCCAATAAGAAAACAAAGCCAATCAGCGATATCATACCGAAGTCGCTTTTAGTAATTAGTAGCGCAATTACGGCGCCAACGAGCGCTAGGGGTAATGAAATAGCAATTACTAATGGGTCTTGCCAACCTCCAAACAAGCAAACCAGCACGATAATAATACATAGTGCCGATAGAAGTAGTGTTGAAGTAAAACTGCCGAGAACTTCGTTCTGACGCGCCGAGTCTCCTCCTAAATCTAATTTGATGTCTTTTGGTATTATAGTTTTGGCTGACTCGACTAGTTTATCAGTGGCATCACCTAGTGATAAATCTTTACCTAAATTAGCGCTAATATAAGCAACACGTTGGTTATTAAGTCGCTCTATTTGAAAAATGTCAGCAGTATCACCTTCACCCGTATAAGTTACATCCACAAATCCTGGTATTTTTTTAAGACGCTGTGCGATAGATGCTGCTGAAGAATAAAGACTTTTAAGATTTTCACCTTGTAGTGCGACAGTCAGAGGTTTTTGCGAACCCGTATCAACAAATTGAATGTCCTCAACGCTAATCGTAACATCGGCAAGTTTTGGTAAGCGCGCACGCACTTGTTCTTGAATGTCGGCAGTTTTTATTTGTCGATTTTCTTTCAGTTTTACATAAAGTGTACCTTTGTTTAGTTCACCTTCACGCGAACCTACGGTAGTAAATATAGTTTCAACATCGGGTGTTTTTACAACTGCTTCGAGTTTCTTGGCTATTTCCAACGAATAAGTCAAGGGGTCAGTAGATGTATTTACGCTTGATATTGCTAATGATGACGTATCTCTTGGAGTTAAAAAACTTCCCAAAGCATCTTGTGCCGCTTGTTTACTTTGCTCTATTAATTTAGTTAACGAGGCTGTATACGTAACATTAAATTCCCCTCTGTCAAGTTTGGGAATAAACCCTTTAGGAATAATAGGAATGATTGCTATTCCAATTACAAAACTCAACACCGCTAACCCCATTACTATTTTGCGATGATTGAGTGACCATCGCAATAAATCTTGATAGCGCTGGGCAAAATAACCCCAGCTTTTATTCTCATTATGTGCAGCACGGCGTCTGGAGTTTGGTTTAATCCAGTAAATTGCTAATACAGGTGAAAGTGTACGTGCTACCAACAACGAAGTTAGCATTGCTGCTGATACAGTAATTCCAAACGGCTTAAAAAATTGACCGACGACACCACCCATTAAACCAATGGGAAGAAAAACTGCTACAGCGGTTAGCGTCGCTGCGGTAACAGTCAATCCAATTTCAGAAGTAGCTGTAAATGCTGCTTGGCGAGGAGTTTCACCTTTGTCAATGTGGCGCATAATATTTTCCACATCAACAATTGCGTCGTCAATGATACTACCTATTACCAATGCAAGTGCGAGTAACGTAATTGTTTCTAAGTTAAAGCCAAACAATGCCATTACAATAAACGTTCCCAGCAATGACATTGGAATTGCAAGTGCAGAAATTAGTGTTGCTGACCAACTTCTCAAAAAAGGATAAATTACAACTACCGATAGTACAATCGCTTCAATTAACGAGTCAATTGTCGCATGAGTCGCTCTACGAATAAACTCTGCTTGCGTTGATGCTAAATTAAGTTTGATATCTGGTAAATTTGTTCGCAGTTTTGAGACTTCTTGCTCAACTCTACTAACGACCTCTAGCGTATTAGCATCACCACGTTTAATAACTTGAAATGCAAGCGCGTCTTTACCATTGAATCTTACCTTAGTGGCGCCGCTACTTGGTTGAGTTACAGGTTGGGGTAAATCTGAAGTAGCTTCTCCTAACAAAACAACTTTGAGAACCCCTGGCAGTTTAGATACAGATGGAACTATTTTATCTTTGGTTTGTTTTGCTAAATCATTTAAAGAAAGCTTTGAACTCTCTACAGCATAACTAATTGCTGCCGATTCATTGAGATTAAATGGAATAACTTGATATTGAGAACCATTAATAAGCTTAACCTGCTTTACGGCATTATCAACGGCGAGTCTAGACTCCTCTAAATCTGTTCCCACCGCAAACGCAACACTAACAACAGCTTGCCCAGGATAAGTTGACGAACGAACATCATCTATATTTTCCAGCGATTGAAGACGCTGCTCAATAACTTTAGTTAACTTAGCTTCCGTATCTTCTGCGCTAGTCAGGGGTGCATTTGCATTCACCACTACTACAGGAAAAGTAATATCTGGGAATAAAGCGTACTTCAGCGAACTAAACGCCAAAATTCCAGCCACCGTCACAGCAATCCAAAACGATAGCGTTAACCAAGAATTTTTAATTGCGACTCTAGATATATTAAAACGGTCGCGTGCGGATTTAGGAGGATTCACTTTTACCATCGTTAACTATTAAATTTATTCAAAATAAGTCTTTAGATAGATGACAGATTTCTTTTATTTTTTTGATAAACTATCTTCATAAAAAATTACGTATACTAAAAGTCATTTTTAATATCATGTATATTTAAGTTGATTCTGACCTTAGTAGATTATCTTTTCCCCATCTTAACGATGAAGAACTAGCTCGTTTGCACTCTATAACTTTTTGGGCAAAAGCGCTAGATGTTGAGCGTGAAGTGAGGGCAATGGTTCAATGATGGTGGCGAGGACGAAAACGAAGAGGAGGGGGAGGGCATGAGAGTTTTCATTTTTGTTCCACAAGGCGCCGAATATAAAGCGGTATGTAACGGTTTGAGCCGTGTTAATAACACAAGTTCACAGGTTATATCTATTCCTGTAGGCGGTAAAGCTGTAACTAAATATTTACAAGAATGGTATAAGTATGTGAATTTACTTAAAGATTCTCAGCCATATGCATTGGTAATGGGTTTATGTGGAAGTTTAAAGCCTGATTACCATGTGGGGGATGTTGTGCTTTATGAATCTTGTATTTCTCAAAATCAAGTTTTATACTGTGATAATGATTATATAAATCAATTAAAATCATGCTTGAAACAGAAAGTATCGATAGTTAAGGCGTTAACTAGTGATAGTATTGTTTTTTCCAAGGATGAGAAGATTTCATTGGGAAAATCAGGCGCCTGTGTTGTTGATATGGAAGGTTTTAGTGCGCTGGAGTTTTTAAGTTCGATTGGTTTCAAAGTAGCTATGTTACGGGTAGTTAGTGATGGGTGTAAACATGATTTGCCTAATTTAAACTCGGCCTTTAGTCCAGAAGGCGCCATTTTACCTTTACCGTTGGCTTTAGGGATGTTACGTCAACCCATTGCTGCTAGTCGTTTAATATATGGTTCTTTACGAGGGTTGAAGGTTTTAGAAGATGTAACGAAACATTTAGTTCATATTTCATAAACTCTACCTTTCCAGGCACCTCCCCGTCCTTGCCAATGCCGCAAAGCTGAATCTATAGTCATTAGAGTGTATAAAAATGCTATTAGGGGTAAGCAAAAAGCGTAAATAGGTAAGCATTGGTAAAAGCGAATTGTTGGGTAGTAGGCTAGAGCCATTAGTAACCACCCTAGTAAACCAAATCCTACAATTAACCAGTTACTCGTTACGAAACCAAATACTAAAGCTATTGGTGATATTAAATACACTAAAGTCATTCCCAACAAAGTCCCAATTAGTAATATTGGGGAGTAATTAAGTTGAGTATAAGCAGTTCTCGCCACCATATCCCAAATTGTATCTAAGGAATTATACTGCCGTAAGCTGTGCGTTAAGGAACTTAAGCCTAACCAAATAGGATGATTTTGAGTTGATTTCACGGCACCTGCTAATGCACAATCATCAATTAGAGCTTGTTTGACACTTTGAATTCCACCGATGCGTTCTAGTGCATCACGACGAATTAATATACAACCACCAGCAGCAGCAGCAGTTGATTTATTAGGGTCGTTTACCCACTGGAAAGGATAAAGTTTTTGAAAGAAGAATACAAACGCTGGTATTAATAATTTTTCCCAAAAGCTTTCGCAGCGTAACCGCACCATTACAGACGCTAGGTCTAAGTTTTGTTGAACTGCTTTTGTAACAAGTCTGTTGAGATTGCTGGAATCATGCTCAATATCTGCATCTGCCAAAAGATAGTAATCTGGGTTAAATGTACTAGCTTTACGAATACCCTGTTCAACTGCCCAGAGTTTACCAGACCAACCCGGTGCCAGTGGCAAAGCGTTAATTATATGTAGTTGTTGAATTTTGTTAAGATTTTCAGCAGTTTTCAATGCTACGGATGCTGTACCATCGCTGCTGTTGTCATCAACTAAAACAATATTAAATGTGCTTGAGTAATCTTGACAAAGTATAGATTTTAAGGTTTTCCCTAATAAATCAGCTTCATTACGCGCAGGAATTACAGCACAAACTGTAGGGTGACAATCTCCTATACTCATATCCTCTATGACTTCTGACACTTGCCAGAAGGCACCTCGAAAAATCAGTAATCCTATCCAAATCAAAACTGGTAAAAATGTAGCAACCAATTCAATAAGTGTCATAGTACCCTTGCTTATCACTGCTTTTACATGGGAGAATACGTTTTCTCTCTAGTTAGAGATAGCACTTGCATTTTTCATTGCCGCATCCATACTATTGTTAAGTCTGAGTAGTACTTCATGCAAATTCAAAATCGGGTTACTTTATCAAAAGTCCCAGCAGCAATTGCAGCGAGTCAAAATTATCTTTTATCGATTCAATACCCAGATGGCTACTGGTGGGCTGAATTAGAATCTAATGTCACTATAACTGCTGAGGTCGTCCTCCTCCACAAGATTTGGGGTACCGATAACTATCGACCCCTACATAAAATTGAAAAATATCTCCGTTCCCAACAACGTCCTAATGGTAGCTGGGAACTTTTTTATGGTGATGGTGGAGATTTAAGCACCTCTGTAGAAGCTTATATGGCGCTCAAATTATTGGGGGTTCCAGAAACTGACCCAGCATTGAAGTTAGCGCGCGATTTTATCTTAGAGTTAGGCGGCATCAGCAAAACGCGAGTTTTTACCAAGCTGCATCTAGCATTAATTGGCTGTTATAGCTGGCGCGGTATACCTTCGCTACCTCCTTGGGTAATGTTGCTTCCAGATAATTTCATATTTAATATTTATGAAATGTCAAGTTGGGCACGGTCTAGTACAGTGCCTTTACTGATTGTCATAGATAAAAAACCTGTGTACGTTACTAATCCTGGTATTAGCCTTAATGAGCTATATACAGAAGGTATAGATAATGTTAAGTATGAGTTACCGCGTAGCAATGATTGGACTGATATTTTTTTAGTGGCGGATGAAGCTTTTAAACTTGGCGAAAGTTTGGGTTTAGTACCGTTCCGCGAAGAGGGTATTCAAGCTGCAGAAAGATGGGTTTTAGAACGTCAGGAAGTTACAGGTGACTGGGGTGGAATTATTCCAGCAATGCTCAATTCACTTTTGGCGTTGCGTGCGTTGAATTATGATGTCAACGACCCAATAATTGTGCGTGGTTTCAAAGCGCTTGATAATTTTGCTATAGAAACCGCCGATAGTTATCGTGTACAACCTTGTGTTTCGCCTGTTTGGGACACTGCTTGGGTAATACGCGCGCTCATTGAGTCAGGTTTAGAGCCAGACCATCCAGATATTGTTAGTGCGGGTGAATGGCTACTTTCTAAGCAAATTTTGGAATATGGTGATTGGGCAGTTAAAAATCGCCAAGGCAAACCAGGCGCCTGGGCATTTGAATTCGATAATAAGTTCTATCCTGATGTAGATGACACAGCAGTCGTTGTGATGTCATTAGCACTAGCAAAGCTCCCAAATGAGAAACAAAAAACAGCAGCAATCATGCGGGCTATTGATTGGGTGACAACAATGCAGTGTAAACAAGGTGGTTGGGCGGCATTTGATCTTAATAATGATGCTAATTGGCTCAATATGATTCCTTATGGCGACCTCAAAGCCATGATAGACCCCAACACAGCAGATGTAACCGCGCGTGTTTTAGAAATGCTTGGTTGCTGCGATTTATCAATTAATCAACACAATTTTGACCGCGCGCTTGATTATTTACTCAAAGAACAAGAAGCCGAAGGTTGTTGGTTTGGTCGTTGGGGAGTTAATTACATTTACGGTACTAGCGGCGCCCTTTGTGCTTTAGCTAGTATAGCGCCGTCTAAAAGAACAAGCCTTCAACGTGGCGCCGCTTGGTTGATAAGTTGTCAAAACACAGATGGTGGTTGGGGTGAAACCTGCCGCAGCTATAACGACCCTTCTTTAAAAGGTAAAGGACGTAGCACTGCATCACAAACCGCTTGGGCATTACTAGGTTTAATGGCAGCAGGTGAAGCAACTGGTAAGTACTCAACAGATGCTATTAAGCGTGGTATAGATTATTTAGTCGCAACTCAGCAGGAGTCCGGAACTTGGAACGAAGATGATTTTACAGGAACCGGTTTCCCCTGTCACTTCTATCTGAAATACCACTTGTACCAACAGTACTTTCCTTTATTAGCTCTTGGTCGCTACCAAGCGCTTATGACTTAATCAAATACATAATACCGTTACTTATTTTGTGGCTAGCTTGTATAAATTATTAACATATATACAGTGTTAGCTAGCTACAAAAGATTTTTTATTATGTAAAATATAATACTATTTTTACGTGTTGATTACATATGACGAGAATTGCTTGTTACTTACAAATAGAGTAATCATACCACAATTAAATTACAGTACGATACATTAAAAATATTCCCAAGTATGGAAAACCATGATATGCTCTGGGAAACTTTTATAAATTTTATGTTATCTACAAAGGAGTTCATGCATATAGTTTAGAAACAGATTAAATAACCAATTACTTGACATGTTGACATCTCACTCAAAACTTATCACAACTTTAGTAAACGATTGTTGTATAAAATAATTCTTTAAAGCTATTGTAAATGTGGTTGCATTTTGAAATATAACATGCATCTACTTCATAGCCAGAAACCGAAGAAACCCGGTTTCTTTATTAATATCTTGCAATCAAACAACGATTTCGAGTAGAAACCGGGTTTCTGGATATTATTTTATACAGTAAAAAACAAGCTAAAGTTTATTTTTTTAGTATCTTGCTTTTGTTAAAAGACAGTAATGTTTATAGGTTGCTGCCGAGTAATCATAATTGGGATTGATATTCAGAAATGAAATGAACTGTAACCTAGAAGACAAAGATAAGTAAACTTTATAATTAACTTAAAATGCTTAATTTTTACTTAAATATGTATAAATAATATTCAGAAGGCAGGAAACTGCAAGTGGGGGAAAATAACCAGAGGAGTGTAACGAATGGATTTACGTACAGACGCTTTAGAGTTATTAAAGGAAACTAGCCGGACTTTTTATATCCCCATAGTGCGTTTACCACTCAGATTGCAGGAAGCAGTTGCTTCGGCGTATTTGTGTATGCGTGCTATTGACCAAATCGAAGATGATTCAGAGCTTGATAACCAAACAAAATCCCAACTGTTGCGAAATATTAGTTTGACTTTACAAGCAGGAGTTGATGGTTTTGCAGTTGATGCTTTTACAGAGGGATTTGTTGGATACGAGAATAAATTACCTGAAGTGACTCTTCGACTGCGCGAATGGTTGATATTGGCGCCAGAAAGTATTGCACCTCGAATATGGGATGCCACTGCTGCAATGTCAGACCGCATGGCATATTGGGCAGAACGAAACTGGAAAATAGACGACGAGTCAGACTTAGACCGTTACACATTTGGGGTTGCAGGCGCCGTTGGGTTATTGCTATCAGATTTATGGGCTTGGTACGATGGTACGCAAACCAACAGAACTTTAGCAATTGGGTTTGGTAGAGGATTACAAGCCGTGAATATCATTCGCAATTATAGCGAAGACTCACTGCGTGGTGTCACCTTTACGCCCAAAGGTTGGGATGCGAACAAATTGCAAGCATACGCACGTAAAAATTTAGCTCTAGCCTCGGCTTACAATGCTTCCCTTCCCCCCGATAGTCCAGCACTAGACTTTTGCCAAATAACTCTAACATTAGCTTACGGCACCCTAGAAGCCATTGCACATGGTAAAGAAAAACTTAGCCGTAGCGATGTAGTTGCACTCCTACAACAAGTCATGGGTTCCAATCCTGGTTAAAAAATCATAATGTAGAGACGTTACATGTAACGTCTCTACAATGCCATTTGTTCAGAAATTAAATATTGTCAGATACAGGTTCACCTGCAACTTTTGCTGGAATAACAATTCCGTAATAAGCAGCAGCAAGCGCGCTAAGTGCGTTTAAAATTACGTTATAGCCAAATAATGGCATCAAACCAAAGGATGTCTTTGCAAATGGCAGTAAACCCATTATCGCAATTACGACATAAGCAACAAAGAAGATACGATTAAATTGTCTAGCGCCGTGGTGAGTTAAATAAGAGGTAATTCCCAATAAACCAACAGTACAATGAACAAGGTTGTGCAAAAAGTTAGTAGGAAATAGCCCAAAGACATATCCAAAACCAGCAGCATAAGCATTATGTGCATCCTGTGCTGGAACAAAAGAAACATCAGTTCCAGGTATAGAAACAAAAGCTGGAATAAATCCAACTATACCAAGAACTAAAAACAAAGTTCCAATTCCTAAAGCACAGTAGCGCTCGGCTTCGCGTAATGCAGTTGTGTTAATCATGTGAGATAATACCCTTTATTGCAGTAAAATTTTATCTATCTAATTGCATTTTCAAATTTAATCATGGTTTGAAAATGCAACAAGCATTACTTCTTATTCAACGCATAATTGCTATATGCTTAATCTATCAAAGGATAGGGTTTTATATATTTCTTGAGTTTTGTTGATGTTAAAGTTTTATTGTATCCGTTAATACTTAATTCATATGGATAACGACGTTGTTATATTTGTAGCTAGTGTTTTTGTGTTTATCGTTTATCTTGTTTTTTCTGCGTACACAGAGATGGGAACGAAATTGCCTTGGAAGAAGTAGTTAGAACAGGCGTAGTTAGAACAGGCAAGGATGCCTGTTCCACGAAATTTTACTTTTTGGGTTTTTCGGGTAGGTTACGGGGAGGAATTAGGCGCCCTTGGTATAATTGTTGTTCGAGTTTACCAAGTCGGTACCATGTGAAACCAATAACCAAAAAAGTTAGTGATGCAATGCGTGTAGCTGCTGTGGTGGAGGTAAATTGGTTTAGTACTGGTATTAATGCCCATGAGATGGCGCCTATAAATCCAATTGCAGTGCGAATTTTTTTAATATTCGCCAATGCTTTACTACAACTACCACAATGTACTGTATGTGAATGATACCTCTCCATGAACTGTTCGCGCGTTTTATTGGAAGGCGCCAGTGTTTGTCCTGGAAAAAATTCGACTTTATACTCGTTTACCCATTGGCGCAATTGAGTCACAAAAGCATCAGCGGCAGTAGGTAAGTAAAAAGCTTTGGTATAATTTGCACTTCCTCCTGCTTGTTCAAGATAGCGTTCTTGGAAATGTAGGAAAATTTGGTCATCTTCCAAAACGCTATTTTGCCCAATGTGTGAATACCAGCGTGGTGTAACCTTGAAAATTAAGCGCGGTATTGGTGAAGAAAATTTGAATGGGAAGCGTGCGAACAATCTACACTCACCTTTACGAATTGGGGTGGCATAAACGACGGTCATCGTTCTCCCGAATTGTTTGGAAGTTATATCATGCCACATTAAACCCGGCGCCACAAAAGTTGTATCTTGGCGCCCTAGCGTACCTCGTCGTGGTCCTTCTTCCCATTTACCTGTAAATCCATGCTTACCTGCTTCCACAACTTCGAGTTCTACTGGCGCCGCGTTGGCTCTATTTCCTACCGAGCGGTGATGCGTATATGGTACATGACTAGCATCTAGCACGTTTTCCATAAGAGTTAGTGCATCGTAGGGTAAATCTCGAAATGTATCAATACACACCCAGTCGTCTACTGTTTCGTCTAATGGTTCAACGATGGGAACTTTAGTAATAGATGCATTTTCTGGTTTGCCTGGGTAGACAAATAAAAGTCCTTGATAAACGCTTGTAGGTAATGATTTTACACACGTACGCTTTGAGGTGTGTGCTTGTCCAGATGCTGTTTGCTGTGGAATAGCTTGACATTCTCCACTTGGGGCAAAAGTCCAACCATGATAAGGACACTCTAAAAGTCCATCTTGATTGATTCGACCTTCTGAAAGCGGCGCCAATCTATGTGGACATTTATCTTCTAATACACTCCAGCTTTGCGTTATATTATCCCACCAAATCACTATATCTTGCCCTAACAAAGTAAACTTAGTCGGCGCCAGTTTATCTAAATCGCGAACATAATGTACCGGATACCATGCTTCTAAAACATCAAAGTAATTTGCGCTACTACCACCTGCATTCATACTTGCGACAGATGCGTTATTTGAATTTTCTAACGTAGATGTATTTGATACATTAATATTTATCCGTGGTGAGGTCGCGGTCATAGCTTTACGTGTACTTGTATGTAAGCATTAAATAACTCTTTACATTATTTAACATATTTATCGCTAGTTGAAAGAAGCCCGGTTTCTGCTGAGGGCATAAACTAGAAACTAAATTAGGTATTTTTCTCTGTGCAAAGTAAATAAGCTGAGATTAAAGTGAGGCAAAAAACTTTAATTTTTTTTTATAAAATATTTCATGACTTTACATTATTATGTTCATACTTAGGATAGAAGCCCTTTCCATTCCGTTGGAAGAGTGCGGGTTTCATTCCATCCTGTATCTTGAATATTAGGAGCCTGAACCGAAGGGGATGGTAACACTTTAATAAACTCAAGTTAAAGGAATATGAAGCTTTTGCGGTAAAACCGGAGCGAAGCATATCGCATGGTGTGAGCAGTTACTTAAAAAAATAGAATTAGTAGCCCTATTAAATGAACACAGTGAGAGTTTAACCAAATTGAGTACAGACGCAACGGGTGCAATCTTTTTCTTCATACCGTACTCAATAGTTGCCTCACTATCCGTAAAACAGTGTGTAACAAGTTAACCAGGGGTTAACGTGACCTATTGCAGTAAGACTTTACAAACTTACTGTATATCGTTGTCGTCGTTAATTCTTAACTACCCAATAATTTTTGAGACTATGACTACCCAAATTGAAACAGATAGAAGTCCAAAACGACGTGGTTTTGTTCAGAGTATATGGGATATAGGTGTAATCTCGTCTCTGGTCATTCTTGCGTTTACCGCACAAGCTGGGAACTACGGTCAAGAAAGCACTTACTCACCTGCTCGACCAGTTAATGCAGCTCAAGTAGTTAGGAGTCCTAGAGACTTCATAGGTAAAACAGTAACGGTAAGAAGTAGACCAATTGAAAAGTTAGGAGTAAATTCTTTCAAACTCAAAGATGGGCTGTTTTCGCAACAAGAACCGCTTTTGGTTGTGAATGCATCAGGAACACCGTTTAATTTACCTGCGAATAATGTAGATGTACAAATTACAGGTAAGGTAAGAGACTTCGTGATTTCAGATATTGAACGCGAGTTTAAGGTGAACTTGAATGAGGACTTGTACAGTGATTATGTCGGAGACCCTGTATTGGTTGCCGAAAACATCACTTTGGCGCCTCAACCAAATGAAGTATCCCAAGCACCAAAACAGTTCTACGGCAAAACCATATCAGTCACAGGTCAGGTCTCTGAACTTAAAAACTCTGTAATGACATTGCAAGCAGACCAACTTATTAAAGGTAAAGACCTACCTATTTTGATGACTACATCTCCCAAAGTCGCGATTAACAAAGGTCAGAAAGTCGCAGTAGTTGGTGAAGTACGTCCATTTATTGCGAACGAAATAGAGCAAGAATATAACTTCTCTTGGAACCCAAACGTCAAACAACAGTTGGAAGCACAATACAAAAATAGACCCGTCCTCATTGCCGATGCTGTATATCCCTAATACTCCATGACAGTAAGGTGGGCCGAAACCCACCATACAACAAGTCAATCCGTTACATCAATTACCTACCTGAGATTATTACCTTTACATTCAAGTAAATAGATTTTTTCAAGTTTTTTAATTTGCTGTTGTGTTTTTTGAGTACGTCGTTCTTTATTTATTATTATTCTTACTGTTACCAATAATCCTATAATTGCTACTACCAAACTAGCATTTATGTATAAATTAGCATAAGAGGCGTTATTATAATCTGTTTGTACAGATATGTGTGATTTAGTTGGGAAAGATTGCATTCGATTACCCTAGTAGTAATTTTGATATATCCAATTACTAATAGGGTTATTTAGGCGCCGTTTATGCAAAGCTAATAATACTCAATTAAGTGGAAATACCTGGTATTCTGAGAATACGACGCTGTGAAGCGTTTAAATCAGGGAAGTTATCAGGATTGTAATAGTATCTCGCCCAGGCTGTAGATTGAGGTGAATATTTGTAAAATAGGGTGCGACGTTCGTTTTTACCTTGCCAGGGTAGTGTACCGTGAGTCAAAGCTTCGGTAAAAATAATTGCGTTTCCAGCTTTTGCCGTTACTGTTTTAACACAGCCATGTGGAGCTTCTAAATTTTGCCATGCTTGGGGGAACGGATAGTTACTTTTGTGACTACCAGGGACACAACCAAATCCACCATCACCCTGATTTACATCGCTTAACTCATAAGCAACAGCAGTTAGACCATTGTACATTTTGCCGTGTTTAAACTCGTAATACTGGCAAGGGTCATAAGGATTTCCACCACCGTGAAGCGATGACCCAACTGGCCCGACTCCTTGACCGATAATATGAACGTAGTCATGGTCTAAACGAAACTCGTGACCCAATAGTTCAGAAAGATAAGGAGTAACACGTGGGTTATTAATAATATCGCGAAATGGTTTACCCCAACCCAGCAAGCAATCAAATCTATATCTCGTCGCATTTGGTGATTTATGTAACTCCTTTTGCTTGTCTAGGTATGAATTTAATTCAGCGATTTGGGAGCTAGATAAAGCATTTTCAATAACGATGAATCCTTGTAAATCAAATAGGTAACGCTCTAATTCATTCATGCAAAACATCAAAGTAAATTTTATAAAATAATGCTAGTAACCGGGTTTCTTTACGTAAATCATAATTAATATATCACATTAATTCGATTATTACTTGAATTTGACAACCGTTACTTGGAGAAGTTTCAATATTAAAGTTGCCTCCCACAGCTTCAGTACGCTGACGCATACTATGCAACCCGAACCCTTTAGTAGCTTCATTTAAATCAAATCCAATTCCATTATCTTGAATTTTTAAATGTAATTGTGAATCAATATTTAATAGTTGTAAATTTATTTTTGTGGCATTAGCGTATTTACAAATATTCGTCACAGATTCTTGAATAATTCGATATACAGTAATACTCAATTCGCCTGATAGTGGAGTATTTAAATTAATTATATATTCTGGTTTAACGTTAGTTGTGCGTTCCACATCTTCGAGAAGTAATATAATAGCCGATTCTAATGAATCACCTTGCCAAGGGTGTAAGCGTAATGCTGATACTGATTGTCGCACATCTTGTAATGCTTTAGAACCTAACTCTTTTGCCCGTGCTAAAAAATCGTGTGCTTTAACTGGATTTGACTGCGAGAGCTTTAATGCAGCTTCTAGTTGTAAATTAAGTGCTGTTAATGAATGTCCTAAAGAGTCGTGAATTTCTTGTGCGATACGGTTACGTTCTTCTAAAGTTGCTTGATATTCAACTTTCATTGCATATTGCTTTAATTTTTGGTTTGCTGCTGCGAGTTTTTCACGACTTTGACGTTCTGACACAATTGTATTCATTAATAATAGTACAAAAATCAGGGCTAGCGCAAATAATACGACAAAACTTAAAGTGAAAAATTTGAATCGCTCTTGCCCTACTGGTGATACAGGAAATTTATTAAATTTGCGAAATATTGTGAACAAAAATAAACTAAACGACAATGAAGTTACAACTAATCGACCGGGTAGTTGAAAAATTAAACAGCTACGAGTTACTAAAATTAAATATATAAATGGAAATAGTCGTGAAGCACGACCGCCAAACAATATTGTAATTAAAATTAAGCATACTTCGCAAGCAGTATAGATGATTTTACTTGATTGAGTACCTTTTGGTAATCGTAACCCCATTAAACCAAAAATTATTAAGCTGCAAATTGTCAACTCAGGAAAATCTTGTGAGCGTCTTATCCACGGAGTCGGCGCCAGTGAACTGAAGATAGCAACAGTCAACAGCGTCCACTCTAGATAAAGCAGAAATCGAAACGGGTGATTTTTAAATTGAATCGAGTTACTCATTTGACCCTTCCATATATAAAAATAGAATTAATTGAGTATTAAAAATTTCAATCATAACTACATATACCTAAATTAATAACTTATCATCGGCAACAAAAGAGAGTTACATTCGTCACACCTTAACCCATGACGTAAGTCATGGTCAAAATCATGACTTTTTTCAAATATTATGTCTTTAAACATTTGCCTATGATGATAGATGTCAAACAAGATTATGTTTAAAAACAACCACATGAAATTAAAATCGTCAGTCCTCCTAGGAATTGTTGCTTTAAGCTTAACCGCTATACCTTTTGTCGCTAAAGCCAACATACAAACCTCTCAATCGCAAATTGTAGCTCAAACAACAGATGCGAAACCCAACCGTGGAAAGTTCGCAGAAGAATTGGGATTGACGGATGCACAGAAAGCAGACCTGACAAAGATTCGTCAAGATACACGTGCAGCAATTGAAAAAGTTCTTACCCCTGAACAGCTTACTCAATGGCAAGCAGCAAAGCAAAACCGTCAAGCTCGTCGGGGAGGATTTAAAGCTTTAAATCTCAGTGAAGACCAACGCGCGCAAATTAAGAAAATTAGAGAAACCTCTAAAACTCAAATGGAAGCCGTGTTTACCGCTGAACAGAAACAAAAGATACAGCAAATGCGTCAAAATAGGCGTGAGCGTGGTCAGCAACAAAATCGTTAGAATTGAAACCCGGTTTCTAAGTAATTTCCTTGAAACCGGAAGTTTTATAGTTAACGTTATTATTGCTCAAATAAATTAAGAAAAATTTGAACAATAGATAAAATTTTGTTCAAAATTAAGTAGATTTGTGGTTTTCCCTGACATGCTTTTTTGCAATAGCTTTCTATAATAGTGAAAGCAATAGGAGAAATCCACGAGGCAATAAATGAAATTTAAAAGCTTATCAATTTTAGCCGGAGCGATTGCGTTGAGTTTAACAGCAATCCCTTTTAGTGCGAACGCAAAACCAGTACAGCAGTTAGCTCAAGCCCAACAGCAGCCAGCGATTGCTCCTCCACCACAAATCCAACTCAATAAGAAACAACAAGACCAAGTTCGAGTAATCAACGCTGAAGTTCGCAAGCAAATAGAAGCTGTATTAACACCACAGCAACGTGAGCGGTTGAAAAAATCGCTGCAAGCACGTCAGAACCCCCAGCAAATTACTCAAAGCTTGCAATTATCACAAGACCAAGGCAGAAGACTTCAGCAAATAGTTGCTGGTTCGCAAAAGAGAATTTTTGAAACTGTTTTAACACCACAACAACAGAATCAAATTAAACAGTACTATCAAAGTCAAAGTCGCCAAAATCCTAGTGGGGGACCTAGATAATTTAATAGTGCAAATTTACTGCCGGATAACCCGCTCTTAATACAGGAGCGGGCTTTGTCTAATTCTTGATATAACCTGCTATTTTGGTAGATATTCGTAATTTTAGGGAAAGGCGCCCTTATATATCAGAATGTCTGAAGAACTCACGGTTGGTAGTAAAGTTCGCGTTGTCGCACTACCACAATATGTTAAAACTGCTGACACAATGCCAATGCTGCGTCCTCCTGATGTCATTCAAATCGGTGAGGAAGGTATTATAGTTGACCGTCGCCCAGGTGGATACTGGGGTATACGCTTCACACGCGGAACATTCCTTCTCGAAAGTCAATATTTTGAATCCATACAGTAGAGACGGGATTAATCGCGTCTCCACAATCACGTCTCCACAATCACGTCCCTACAGTATTGTAAACTTATATGAAGATGTGAATGTGGTAATGTATAAATGATTTCTCGTCGCAATTTTCTAAATATACTTCTGGTTGGCTGTTTCACTTTCTTATCTTGGTTTAGACGAGCGCCAGTAGCCCACGCACTAGGTGGTAAATTGCCAGAAATTAATCAACCCGCACCCGATTTTACACTACCGACTAATACAGGTAATGGGAAAATCGCACTAAGAGATTTGCGTGGTAAATGGGTAGTACTTTATTTCTACCCAAAAGACTTTACATCAGGATGCACCATTGAAGCGCGTCGCTTTCAAGAAGATTTACCTAAGTACATGCAAAAAAATGCCGAAGTTATTGGGGTAAGTGCAGACGACATAGACTCACACGCTGAGTTTTGCGACTCAGAAGGATTAAAATTTCCCCTACTCGCTGACACCACAGGTACAGTAAGTAAAGCCTACGGTTCATGGATGAACTTTTTCTCAATGCGTCACAGTTTTATTATTGACCCAGAAGGAACATTACGCGAAACTTTTGTTAAGGTCAATCCAAATATTCATAGTAAAGAAGTTCTAGCACGATTAAATGAACTACAAAAAACAGCATCGTAAATAAATGGACTTTGAACCCCAAAACACCGACGAAACCCCTACACCCAGTATTGAATTTGCCGAACCAACACCTCGTAAATCTTTAGAGATATTACGAGATGCTGAAGCGTTAATACGTCGTCCAACTGTTGCTGCCATTACTCCAATTTTACCTGCACCCCTTAGCAGGCGCCTCGAAGAAGTGAATACTGTAGCAGATAGTACATTAAATCAGCTAGCAGAAATAGATGTAGAGCAAATATCAGACTGGGAACTGCGACCAGCAAGGATTCAAGTTGGTTTAGGTTTTGTTGGGTTCAGTGCGTTGATGGTAATGATTTTGTTGCTGTACTTAAATACACTCCATCCAGAACTAAGCCCCATCGAACAAATCGCAAGATATTGGTACCAATATATTTGGTTTGTTAATCTTGGTGTAGCAGGTATGTTTGTACTTGGACGCGAAGCAATGCGTCCAGTACAAAAACCCAAAAAAAGAAAGCGCAAAATATATTATTACAGATAACTCCTGTACGGGCGGGTTAACCCATAACCTACTTATAATATAAAAATTTCCTAAACCCGCCCCTTACCCCAGCATCTTCAAAAATGTACATTCCCAAACTAAACGCGGTTGAGCGTAGCAAAGTAGATTTTTTCTAGTTTGTTCGAGTAGCTTAATAATATTTGGTTGATGTCGCTGTTGCCAGTACATTTGTTGCAAATAGTCAACCAACCATAATTGAGCTTCGGTTTCTAATTCTTTGTCGATTTGTTTGGCTAATTCTAAACAGTGACGAAGGTTTGCTGGTGCCTTAGTAACAGATTTTAATAAGTCGGAATTTATAGCTTGCATTTGTTGGTATGATTCTATTGCTTCTCCGGGACTTCCAGCAGCTATATTCATGACTGCTTGATGCTGCAATATTTCTTGATGTCCTGTTTTTATTAGTACTTGCGTCATACCTGCTGTGTCTAAGCGATGAAATGGTATGCGTTGGCATCGCGACACAATAGTTGGTAGTATGGCATCTAAGTTAGGTGCCATTAAAATTAATGTTGCTTTTCCTGGTTCTTCAAGAGTTTTGAGTAAAGCATTTGCGGCAGATTCTGCCATTGTTTCGGCTTGTTCTATTACTACAGCACTTCTGGGCGCCAGCATTGGGGGACGACTTAGAAATGTTGTAATTTCACGGACTTGTTCTAGCCGAATAACTGGTGGTGCCTTGCGTTTAATTTTTTTTTCTGCTGCTTCTTGTGGAGTATAGCGCTGTCCTTGGTGCTGGTATGTTGGTTGCACCCAGAGTACATCAGGATGATTACCTTGCTGTAAACGTTTAGTCGTCGAGTCACTCGATATATTATTAATAGAGTGTGAAAATAATAATTCAACAAAGCAACGCGCCGCTAAACTTCGCCCAACTCCATCGGCGCCTGCAAATAAGTACGCGCTCGCAATTCTATTTTTGGCTACAGCTTGTTTAAGTAACTCTACTGCCTGTTGTTGTCCAATTAGAGGTGCAAAAAAATCTGTCATTTTATAGATAGGTCTTGAAGACGTTGAGTGCAAATTTGCTGAATTTGAGTTTGTGTAGTATTTTTGTCCTGGTTTGCATTGATTCTAACAATTTTTTCAGGGTACATGGTAGATAGAGTTGTGTATCCTTGTTGTACACGATAGTGAAAGTCAATTAATTCAAGCTCGATTCTGTCTGCTGCTTCTCCACTTTTACGTTTACGTGCAAGTCCGGTTTCAACGTCAATATCAAACCACAACACTAAATCACTTTCCAAACCAGCAGTAGCAATTGTATTTAATTGATCAATTAAATCCATATTTAAGTTGCGACCATAACCTTGATATGCAATGGTGGAATAAATAAAGCGGTCGCATAATACATATTTTCCTGCTGCCAAATTTGGTTTGAGTTCTTGTTCGACATGTTGGGCGCGGTCAGCAGCATATAATAAAAGTTCAGTACGGGGATCAATGGCGTTATTATTAGCTTCGAGTAATAATCTTCGCAGATGTATTCCTAAATTAGTACCCCCAGGTTCGCGTGTAACCATAACTGGCACACCTATACTTTGCAACCATTCGCTAGTTAATTGAATTTGGGTAGTTTTGCCACATCCTTCTACCCCTTCAAAAACGATTAATTTGCCATGCATAATAAAATAAGAAACCTGGTTTCTACGCAAAATCGCTACTTTTATTACATTTTATCAATAAAGAAACCAGGTTTCTAGCTATTTAATTGAAAATTTTCGTCAAAATCAGCTAATGCTGGGTAAATAATTGGATACGTCCCATCAATGCTGACTAATCTTTTCTCATATTCTCTTAAATAACCCTTACGTCGTTCGTCGTTAATTTTAGTGGCGCCAAATACAACAAAAGGAGGTAATACATCAAAACCAACATATCGCAAAATTCCGTGATTGATGGGATAAAGAATAGTATGAATATCACCGTGTAAACCAATTTCAGTATACATGGGTAATTTTCCACCTGTAGTTAGCGACAACATCGCTTTTTTACCCTTAAAAACACCATTATCATACCATTTGCCACCACCATAAATCTTACCTGCTGCAAATACTTTATCCACCCATCCCTTTAATATTGCTGGTAAACCAAACCACCAGAGCGGGAATTGAAAAATAAGTACATCGCACCAAAATAACTTTTCCATTTCGGCTTTAATATCTTCAGAAAAACCATCATTTTCAGTTGCATAATTATCTTCAATTTGCTGTTTAAAATAATCAGAGTCTTTTTCTGAAGTAAAGTTACGGCGGTCAGACACAGGATTAAAGTTCATAGCATACAAATCAGAAATAGTTACCTCATTACCTGTTTGTTCAAGAATAGCTTTTGCATGTTGAGTTAATCCAGCATTAAAACTTTGTTTTTCGGGATGAGCGTGGACGATAAATACTTTCATTGGCAACATTAAGAATTATATTAAGTTAATTAAGTTAATGTAATCAAATCAATTACATCTTGGTGACGACCGAGCAACTGTTTATATTCAATAATTTCTTTTAAAGGCTTAACTTTCAATTTTAACCCTTCATAATAAAAAGTATTAAATACAGACAAATCATCATCTAATTTAACGGGTGTGTCATTGTGATAAACAAATGCTTCCTCAGCTTGATTGATTTCAACGTCCACTCCAAAAATAACTAACGTCATCATAAATAAATCAAACTCATCATCAACAATTCGCATTAAATCAATAGCTATATACTCCTTAAACAATTCAGCAACTAACTCAATATCCTTTCGTGCCACCTCAATGTCAATATCATGTAACTCCCAATGCGAACCGTAAAGATTGCCAGCTAACCCTCCTGTAATACGATATGTAATATTATGTTCCTCAAAAACTGGAATAATAAACTTTAACGCTTGAATGTGATTCTCAGATATAGCATCATTCATAGATATTACCCTTCTTCTGTTTCTTCTCTTCCTCTGTGTTCTCCGTGTCTCTGTGGTTACATAAACTAACTCTCAGTGTACTCACGAGGTGTATAAACCCAAACTCCCTCAGAATGCTTAACCACACGTGTTTTACTCGACCCCACCAAAACCAAAGTACGCATATCGACTTCCGAAACAGATAAATCTCTAAGACTCCTAACCAACACCGACTCTCCTACCCTACCAAGATTACGAGCAAGAACCACAGGAGTTTCTGGCAAACGATATTTTAGTAAAATGTCGCGTGCAGAAGCTAACTGCCAAGTACGTTGTTTCGATGCAGGGTTATAAAAAGTGATAACCATATCAGAACTAGCAGCAGCAATAATACGACTTTCAATAATCGACCAAGGCTTAAGAATATCAGATAAAGAGATAACACAAAAATCATGCCCTATCGGCGCCCCAATTTTAGCAGCAGCAGCTTGTAAAGCCGAAATACCCGGAGCAACCTGAACTTGTACATGCTGCCATTCTGGAACAGCATTTGACTCCAACACCTCAAATATAGCCGCAGCCATTGCGTAAATACCAGGGTCTCCAGAAGAAACAACAGCAACATTGCGTCCCTCTGCTGCCAAGTCTAAAGCCATCTTTGCCCGCGCCAATTCTTCCCGATTATCAGAATCATGGCGCCGTTGTTCTGGACGTAAGGCGCCTGCTAAATCCAAGTAAAAACTATAACCAACTAAATCAGTTGCCTCATTGAGTATACGTTTAACTTCAGGAGACATCCACCCACTAGCACCAGGCCCAGTCCCAACAATAAATAATTTCCCTCTAGACTTGCCAATTGTATCAACATCAATAATAGAAGAAGACAAAGCTATAGATATCTCAATAGAATCATTTGATACTTGCGTTAATAACTTACCAGATGAACCCGTTGCAGTCAGCGCTAATAACTCAGCCATTTTAGCTTGAGACTCTATATTTTCTCCTTGAACCCCTTGTATACTTTCTAACTCCAACAGCCGAAGCGGTACATCTAAAACGCGCGCAATTTGATTAATCGCAGGTTGAGCAGCATCTTTATTTAAAACAAACACACCTGCTACCGATTTTTCACTAAGTCCAGCATTTACAAGTAATTCCCTAACTAACACTACCGCATCTATATCGTGTACACCGTTTACACTGGCGCCAATAGCCAACGTAGCAGGATGATACACTAAACAGTCAGGAGTATAATCTGTCTTATATTCAGTTACGCGAATCTCTAAATCTCCATTCGCATCGAAAGGTAGTTTGCTGTTAACTAACCAATTTAGGTTTAAGAGCGCATTTCCTTCCAACTTGACTTTTGCACCAGCGAGCAAATCTGAAATAAAACCCTTTGCGGCTTCAGGATTTGCTAAGTAATATCCTTTTGGGGGAGCGAGTAGTGCAGTACGGAAGCGAATATCTCCTGTTGTGGTAATTGCTGGTGGAACTTCAAGCACTGCTGCAATAAGTCTTGCCATATCATTAACCCCCTGGAGTCCACCTAACAGAGGTACAACCGCACTACCATCTTCAGCAACAGCTAAAATAGGAGGCTCTTGGCGTTTGTCAGAGATAATGGGAGCAAGCGAACGAATTAAAATTCCCGCAGCACAAACACCAACTATGGGGGTTCCACTAGCAAACAACTCGCGTAGCGTATCCCCAAAATTATCAAAACCCCTATCAACTCCTGTAGTGCGCTTTATTAAACCGTAAACGGTAGCACTAGGTAAAGCACTTGCGATTCGGCGTCCAAGTGCAACACTATTTTGGTTAAGTACAATAATCGCAGCAGGTGGAAGCATTTTTGGTGGTAAATCTCATTCCCTGAATCATATTACCAATGTAAAAGGCGCCTTTTCACATCGTCTCTTTCCCTTAAAGTAGCAACCCCTTACTTTTTCTATAGGCACCAACCGCACTATATAAGCGATAATGCGGTTGAGTATGATGTTTGGAGTGAGGAAGAGTAATGACAATCAAGCGAATAATATTAATTTTATTAACGGTATTGGCAATTTTGACATCAGGGTCAAGACTATATGAAACTTTACAAGAACCTCAGTATCAAAGCCGCTTAGAACTTTACCAAACCGATATAGTTTTAGAAGCAGCAGCTTGGAAACCAGACAAAGATGACAAAAACTACCAGGGAGCGCAAAATGCTATATTAGGTGCCAACCCCACAGAAAGCGCAGCAGAACAATACGAAAAAGCACGTCAAAAAGCTAAAACAGCGATAGAAACGACTAAACAGGGAATTGAGAAACTGCGTCAACCCATTGCACAGCAGCCAAACGAAGTAAACTCAAAACTAGCTCCTCAAAACGAATTAGACTTAAAACTTTTATTAAAGTCACTCGACGAACAACAAAAATTACTAACAGAACTCGAACTACGTTTAGGAGTACTACAAGCAGAACTTTCTAAAACAGATTTAGCACTCGCAACCTGGGAACAAGTCGAGCAACGCAAGCTAACTTTTCCAGACATGAGCCAAACAGCGCGGGTATTATCAGGATTATGGGGTACCCCAAAGCAATTACTACCATTAGCTGAAGAATCGATTCAAAGTCAACTCAATGGCTGGTTCAAAATCCGCGCACTAACCCAACTATATACACTTCAAGAACGTAGCGACGCACTCAAAACTCTCGAAGTATTACAGCAACAACAGGCAGAAAAAGCCTTACTACAGTTAAGCATTGTTGGGGTAGTTCCTAACTTAGCTGGACTAATTGGTTTCGTGACATTGATTTTCCTTTTGGTTCAACGCTTGTTAAAAGGAAAAGACTCAATACTAGCAACCAACAGCACACTAGCTTGGACGACACCTTGGAATTCTGAGACGATTTTACAAGTTTTCGTTGGTGGCTTCTTCTTTATGGGGCAAGTTTTAGTTCCCCTCGCTTTTTCTCTATTACCTCTTCCTCGTCCTGCTGGTAATATCCGTTTTCAAGCTGTGTATGTACTAATTAGCTATATTCTTCTTGCTGCGGGTTCAATATCAGTTTTATATTTCTCTATCAAACCCTTTTTACCACTCAATGACGATTGGTTTCGGTTTCGCTTCAGTGGCAAGTGGATATTGTGGGGATTAGGTGGTTACTGCGTTGCTATACCTATTGTGCTTTTCGTGTCGTTGGTTAATCAACAAATTTGGCAAGGACAGGGTGGAAGTAATCCCTTGCTGCAACTCGCTCTCGAAGCAAAGGATTCTGTTGCCCTAGGTATATTTTTCACAACAGCTGCTATTGCTGCTCCATTGTTTGAAGAATTTTTGTTTCGTGGTTTTCTATTACCATCGCTAACTCGCTATATGCCTGTATGGGCATCTATTATAGTCAGCAGTTTTATTTTTGCTGCTGCTCACCTCAGCTTGTCAGAAATATTACCTCTAACCTCCTTGGGGATCGTATTAGGGATAGTCTATACTCGTTCGCGAAATCTACTGGCGCCAATGATGCTGCATAGCCTTTGGAACAGTGGTACACTGCTGACTTTATTCGTACTAGGCAGCAGTAACAGCTAAATGTATGCCCTAAAACCCTTGACAAAAGCAAAAACATTTGCATTAATATATTTCAACAAGAAAAAACACAAGTAAATTATGTATGTAAGTGATAACGATTGTTAAGTTAATTACTATTCAATCCCAAAAAATACGTTAAAAGTATAAACCGAATTTAGCAAAGCATCTACTATAATAGTAGTGTCGAGCTATTTGCTTCAGAAATACCTGATTGTCTGCTTCACTAAAATTTGGCTGATATTCCGAGCTAATAAATATAACTGAGTTTCGATTGCGGTTTTAGTACTGGTAATAAGCGCGTGGTGAAATCGATATTGATTTTGTTCGGGTTTTCCGAAATAATTTTGATAGCGATAACGTCTGATTACTAGTATTAACGCAAACAAGTTAGAAAAGTCCGGAAATAAAGCGAATGAGTTGTAGAAAGTAATATACAGTAGTAGTTTTGAAGATTCTGCGTCCTGGCTTGTTTTGAGCAAGATTAATCTTGTTCTCATTCTTCATGCTATAGCTTGATTTATTATCAAATTAAATTGTAATTACATAAAAACCTGATAGTTGCAAGCTTTAGAGTAATGCAGCGTGGTTCCCTATAAATATGTTTAGAGCGTTTTTGTTTATATTTAGGCGCCCTAAATTCGGCTATATAGTTCACGAACATGTGTTTCTACTCACGTTCATATTTATTAGTAGCAGGAATCTGCTCTTATCTTCTCATCAAATAAAACAAATAAAAAATCGACTAAAAATCGACTAAAAATCGACTACATAAGCGAGCGTAATTTTTAAGCTACGTTCACATAGACTTTATGGTTTATTTTCTAGTCCTTTTAGTCGTAGATTGGCATCGCATTGTCTAGCTATCGTCAAATTATATATAAACACTAAGGAGCAGTACTTAATTATGGCAAATCTCACCCCTAGCCACGCTACAAAACAACTGTTATCTGGCTACTGCGGTATTATTTTTGGTGGATTAGGTATTCATAAATTTGTTTTGGGTTACTCTGCCGAAGGCTCGATAATGCTAGTTGTTTCTATACTCGGCGCCATTTTTGCTTATGGCATTCCCTTTATAGTTATGCAACTCGTCGGATTAGTCGAAGGAATGATTTATCTCAACAAAAGTCATGAAGAGTTTGTTGACACTTATTTCGCAAACAAACAAGGTTGGTTTTAAAGTCAAATTCCCGGCTTATTAAAAGGTCGGGAATCTTCTTTACTAAAATATTGATTTTATATATAGGTTATTCAATATGATGTTACTTAAGAACAAAAAGCTAATATTGGGTATTTTAGTGCTGTGTAGCATGGGTTACTTCGGTACTGTATCAAATTTACAAGTAAATAGTTTTTTGCGGGGTGAGTTCATCTTGATCCCGCTACAAGCTTTAGCTTTGATTTATGTAACTTTTTGGCGGCGCCGGGATATAGTCAAGAACGGGCTTTCCGGCCCATCCTAGAAGAGTCTAGATAATTTAAAGAAAAGTTAATTAGTTTGACAATATGTCAAAGGCGTGGATATAGCTTACCCTCAAATAAGAGATGCTATTAAATAGCGTCAAAATTTGTAGCAAATCCACCCATTTTCCATGCAACTTGTTTCAAAAACTGATTTACCCAACGAAAATACCCAAAACGAACCATTAGAAAAAATAACTCTCGATATTACAGGAATGAAGTGTGCTGGATGTGTTCGTAATGTCGAGCGCACACTAACTCAATATCCAGGAGTTGTTAATAGTAGTGTGAACTTGGCAACTTCGGTTGCTGTGGTTGAGTCGAGTGGTGTTGATGCTTCGGCATTAGCTTCGCATTTGACTCAAGCAGGTTTTCCATCTCAACCGCGTTACTCACGTGCTGCTCCAAGTAAACAAAACCAAATTCAAGAAGTACGTTCTGCCAACTTAAATTTATTTATAGCTGGGTTTTTGCTCGTCGTTTCAAGTTTGGGGCATTTCAGCAACGTCTTTGATGCGTTTATACCAGGATTGGATAATATTTGGTTTCACTGTGGACTAGCTACACTGACGCTTCTTATTCCTGGTCGTTCAATTTTAATCGATGGCTGGTTGGGTATACGTCGAAGGGCGCCTAACATGAACACTCTCATCAGTTTGGGAAGTGTTACAGCTTACACAGCGAGTTTAATCGCGTTGTTATTCCCGCAGATGGGATGGGAATGCTTTTTTGACGAACCAGTAATGATGCTGGCGTTTATTTTATTAGGAAGAACTTTAGAACAACGTGCCCGCCATAAAGCTGCTACTGCTTTTACAAATTTATTAGAACTTCAGCCACAAGTTGCACGTTTGATTGGAAAACCGAAAGATGGAAATTCGTCGTCTAACTTTGTTGTTTCTAACAATGTAGTAGAAATTCCTGCCGAACAGGTAAAAATTGGAGAATGGTTACAGGTTTTACCAGGAGAGAAGATACCAGTCGATGGTGAAGTGGTACAAGGACAGACGACTGTTGATGAGTCGATGTTAACAGGGGAATCTATGCCTGTAATTAAGCAACCAGGAGATAACGTTACAGCTGCTACGTTTAACCAATCTGGTGCAATTATAATTTGTGCAACTCGTACTGGCGCCGACACTACAATAGCCCAAATCATAGCTTTAGTAGAAGCCGCACAAACTCGTAAAGCTCCCATACAAAAACTCGCTGATACTGTTGCTGGTTACTTTACTTACTTTGTTCTAACTGCCGCACTGTTAACTTTTCTATTTTGGTACTTTTTCGGCGCCCATATTTGGCCAGATATTGCTAGCGTAATTACACCACTCACTCATCACTCATTACTCAGCACGACTCACTCAGCACGACTCACTCATCACTCTCCTTTATTATTAAGTCTAAAACTTGCGATTGCCGTAATGGTAGTTGCTTGTCCTTGTGCGTTAGGACTTGCAACCCCAACAGCTATTTTAGTTGGTACAGCAATGGGCGCCGAAAAAGGTTTATTGATAAAAGGGGGAGATGTTTTAGAAAAAGTTCACAAGCTTGATACTATAGTTTTTGATAAAACAGGTACGCTAACTAGTGGAAAACCTACGGTAACAGACTGTATTGTATTAGAAGAAATAGAAGCAGACAATCTTCTGAAATTAGCAGCAGCAGTAGAAAGTGGTACTTGTCATCCTCTTGCAATAGCAATTCAAACCGCAGCAATAGAAAAACAGTTAACTATTCCCGATGCAGTAGATTTTCGTACCGAACCAGGTTTTGGAATTTCGGCAGTAGTAGAAAATAAAATAGTATTCTTGGGCAACTATGAATGGGTTACTTGGCAGGGTATTACAGTTGATGAAAATACGCAAGATAAAGCGCGTGTACTAGCCAATGCTGGGAAAACGGTAGTCTATTTAGCTTACGACAATAAAATAGCTGGAATCATCGCAGTTGCCGATACCCTCAGACCTGAAGCAAAAAGTACCGTCCTTCAACTTCGCTCCTTGGGTTTGCGGGTAATGATTTTAAGCGGTGACCGTATTGAAGCTGTTAACACTATAGCTACTGAACTGGGTATAGGCGCCACCAACATTGTTGCAGGAATACCCCCAGCCAAAAAAGCCGAGGCAATTCAAGTGCTACAGCAATCAAACCAAGTCGCAATGGTAGGTGATGGCATTAATGACGCACCAGCTTTATCACAAGCAGATGTTGGAATTGCACTCCACTCTGGAACAGATGTAGCAATAGAGACCGCATCAATTGTACTAATGCGTAATTGTTTAACCGATGTGGTAGAGTCAATAAAATTAAGTCGTGCCACTTTTAACAAAATTCGCCAAAATTTATTCTGGGCTTTTGCGTATAATACGATAGGGATACCACTTGCTGCGGGTGTTTTACTTCCAAAGCTAGGTTTCGTTTTAAACCCAGCTGGTGCTGCCGCTTTAATGGCTTTCAGTTCTGTTAGTGTTGTGTCAAATTCTCTGTTATTACGACATTCCCGCAGTTAAACGTCTGTAACAATCCTTATTACAAAACGTATTACCTAGTTTGACTAATGTGAGGTTAAACTAGGTCAATGTGCAGTTTTTTGTCCAATATATACAACAAATTAAGTGCGCTACTTTTATTTGCAGTACCCAATAGCAAATAAGTTTTTAAATAATAAATTATACAGTAGCTAGAAGCACAGAGCATGGCAGTAAATAATACTCAACCAATTTTTACTCATCAAAGTTCAACCGATTTTGGCAACGATTTTTCGATGGCAGCAGAAATAAACGAAAGCCACTTATTAATTATCGAAGATGACCAAGGACGCAAAGAAGTCACACTTGAGCGTCCTGTATATTCGATTGGCAGAGACAGAGATTGCGATATTTGTCTAAACTCACAATTTGTGTCGCGGCGCCATGCCGTATTGGTAAGATTACCACGCGACGATAATAGTCAAAGTTATTATTATCGAATAGTAGATGGAGACAGCAAAGGGAAACCGAGTGCGAACGGGTTGGTGATAAATGGACGCAAGCTACCTGCACACGACTTGAGAAACGAAGACGAAGTAGTTTTTGGACCCCAGGTGCGAGCAATATACTATCTACTCAAAGATTCAATGCGGACAGGACAAACCGATGCCAGCGAGTATGATATTACTCTTATAAATCCTGGCATGACCGATGACTTTGACGACTAGTAGGTTGAATGGAGGAACGGAACCCAACATATTAATGTATGTTTGTTGGGTTCCGCTGTTGGCTCCAACGGCACTCGCTACAACCGGGGGAACCCCGGCAACGCGGTGCCTCCCCAACCTAGAATTTTAGCCAGCAATACTATCAATCAAATTCCAATGACGGCTAGTTTCGATTTCTTGCTTAATATATTGAAACACTTGTCGGCAGTGATTTTCGAGTTGAAGTGGAAGTTCTTCGTTCTTAGTCACTAAATTCATACGAGTTTCCGTTTCGGTGGCAGTAGTCTTATCGATGAGTAATTCTACTGTGACTAACTTAGAAAACGGAACACTTCCAGGAAATTCGCGCGCCATAATGTAATCAGCATTGTGATATTGCACATTCAAACCCGTACTTTGTAGAAGGTCTATAAGTGTAGGTAGAAGGTAATCTATAGAAACAGAAAGAACAAATGAACATGTATAGCGAGCCATAATAGCCGCAAACCTCGCAACACTCCGTCCTCTTATAATAACTAACACCGCGAAGAAGCAAGTAATTTTTATATCAATTCAAAAAAACCTCCTCTAAAATAATGATTTGGTAAGGTTAGGTTGTAAAAATGAAAGTCGCGATTGCTGGAGCAACAGGATTTGTAGGTAGTCGTTTGGTAGAACGACTTACCAGAGAAAATAATAGTGTAGTAGTACTTACCCGGAATGCTACTCATGCTCAAAGAGTGTTTCCTAAGAGTTCATTCCCGAATGTGGAGGTAATGACGGCAAATTTAACGACATCAGGAGAATGGCAAAATGCGATATCTGGGTGCGATGCAGTTGTTAATTTATCTGGTGAACCAATAGCAGAAGGACGTTGGTCTCCTGCCCGTAAACAAGAAATTCTCAATAGTCGTAAGCTTGGGACTGCAAAAATTGTTGAGGCAATTACAAATGCAAATCCTAAACCAAATGTACTAGTGAATGCTTCGGCAATTGGTTTCTATGGCACTAGTGAGACAGCAAGCTTTGATGAAACAAACTCCCCAGGTAATGACTTTTTAGCATCCGTGTGTCAAGAGTGGGAATCTGAAGCGCAACTTGTCAAAAACGCTGGTGTCAGATTAGTTATTTTACGTTTGGGAATTGTTTTAGGTAACGGCGGCGCCTTGAGTAAAATGATTACACCGTTCAAGTTGTTTGCAGGTGGGCCACTAGGAAGCGGCAAGCAGTGGTTTTCATGGATTCACCTTGATGACGTAGTGAATTTAATAATTCAGGCACTGACAAAACCCGAAATGGAAGGAGTATATAATGCTACTGCGCCTAACCCAGTTCGGATGTCACAGCTATGCGAAACAATGGGAAAAGTAATGGGGCGCCCTTCATGGCTACCTGTACCATCTTTTGCACTAGAAGCATTATTAGGAGATGGAGCAATAGTAGTTTTAGAAGGGCAACAGGTAATACCTAAGCGCACATTATCATCTGGCTTTAACTACCAGTATCCAAATTTAGAACCAGCCTTAGTAGAAATACTCAAATAAACTCTCTTGTGGAACAGGCATCCCTGCCTGTTTAATTTGTTTAACCCTGTTTTACATTTTCTTAACAAAAACATTCTTAGAAACCCAACTGATAACGCCACTTAGAATGGCGCCACCCATCAAAATACCAATAGCAGGGTTGAATACAGGTTGCCAAAGTTGATGCCACAAATCAAGACCCAGTGGAACACCAGTTGCATCACCAATCACAGCAACCGCAAACCAAGCAAATCCAAAAAATACTAAAAATACATCAGCTACAAGTATAAAATTTAACCCGTTTAAAAATTTTTCTTTCATAAAAGGTATATAAGAATCAAGGTTAATGAGGTACAGGGTAATAGGAATGTAGGCGCCCTTACCCTATACGTCACTTTTATCCAAAATATCTTCTATTCAAATATCCAATCTTTAACTTTTGTTAAGCTTTTCCAATCAGGCTTTCTAGAAAGACCATCTTTAATGCTTTCTTCAAGTTCAGAGCGCCATTCTTCATTAACAAAAATTAGTTGCTGTGCAAACTCGACGTGCTGCCGAAGTCCTTTTTGTCCAGTTTCTAACATTGCCACAGCTAGGTTAACCCTCGCTTGTGGGTCTTGGGGATTAATTTTGACAGCTTTTTGAGCAGCCTTACATGCTTCTTTCGCCTTATTGTCAAGAAGATACAGCCAAGATAGACAAGTCCATGCAGCACTGCTTTTAGGGGAGCGGTCGCATATGTCTTTGAAAACAGGAATTAAAGTAGCTGGACTTTCCCCAGCTTTATAACGTTCTAGTCCTGAATCAAATAGTGATTCTAAAGTTTGAGTCATACAAAATTGGTCAATTACTCACAAAAACACAGCCATTCAATTACCTTCGGTACACTGCGTAAACGCAATTACTGAAGGTAATTGTTAAATCCATTGGAGGATTATACGCCAAATGACTTACCACAACCACAGGTTTGTGCGGCATTGGGGTTGGTAAACTGAAAACCACCACCAATCATGGCATCGCTGTAATCGAGCATTAAGCCGTAAAGATATAATAAGCTTTTACGGTCGCAAACTATTTTGAAGCCCTCATAGTCAAAAACGTCATCATGGGGTGTAATTTGACTTGCATCTTCAAAATCCATCATATAAGACATTCCGGAGCAGCCACCTTGACGTACTCCCACCCTCAAACACAAGTCCTTATCTTGTTTGTCGCGTAAAGATTTGACTTGACGTAGTGCAGCTTCACTTAATTGGATTCCTCGTTGTTGGGATTGGGTTGCTTGTGTCATATGATGATTGAACTCCTTAAATTTAGAAGACTGAGTTTATGGGTTAGAGCGCAAGAAAGCGTAGTTTTTATCTTTATTCTAGCTTTCTATTGGGTTACAGGCAGCCGAGTTGTAAATACTGGTTGTCCATTCGTTTCTTATATTTTTATTCTAGAATTGAGAGATTCAGTGTGTTCAAAGTCTGCCATTTGAGTTAAATTGCCCTTATAACAGCTTATACTCAGCACCATTACTGACTTTATACAGGTTTGGCTTCTCCATTCCCAAAATTGCTCTCGTTACAAATCGCTTGTTTTGATTCACGGTTGTATATGACAAGTTTTAATCGCTCTACCAGTCGTCGGCTGAAGAAGTTACCCCAAATTCCTTCCGTATGGGAGGGCGATCGTCGTCCATTGTCATCGCACCAAAAGTCCGAGGATGATAAAGGCGACTGTATTCTTTGGGTTGATGGTTCACAAGGAATTGTGCGGGGCATGGATGTGGTAGCATGTGACGCTGGTCCAGAGGCAATCGTTCGGACGCTAATGCGCGCGATGGAAAATCCTCACAGTCCAGCCAAACCATCGCGTCCGTTGCGGATTGTAGTGCGCGACCGCGAAATACAATTTTACCTGCGTGGTGTTTTACAAGATTTAGAAATTGCAATAGATTATACAGCCGAACTTCCTTTAATAGATGAGCTATTTCGTGGGTTTTCCGAAATTATTGACAGTCAAATTCCTGATTTACCACCGCAGTATGCAGAACTTTTGCACTCGAAAGCTTACGCAATATGGGAAGCTAGCCCGTGGGACTTTCTACAAGAGCAGCAAATTATATCCATTGAAATTAACCAATGGGATATTGGAACTCTATATGCCTCGGTAATGGGCATGTTAGGGATGGAGTATGGAATTTTACTATATAGGTCAAGTGAATCACTTAAACGCTTTCGTGCCGCTGTTTTAAAGGATGACGATACGCAAAATTTAGAAGAAGCATTTTTAAAGCAAGATTGTTTATTTTTGACTTTTGAGCGCAACTCTGACTTCGAGGATGAGGATGATGACGACGAGTACGAAGACCTTGCGGAGTTACCAATTTCAGAAATCAGCCCGACTTTTGGTAATATTCATCCTTTAGAGGGGTTACGCTCTGTACTGTATGATGAAGAAGCGTTAGTTGTACATGTAGCACTTGAAAGCTTAATTAAGTTTGTTCGTGACCATCGGCGCCAACTTAGCGAAGAGATTTTTCCATCTTTGAGTCGTGGTTACCGAATAGCATTACCAGAGTCAGAACAGACAAAATCTATTAGCGTCAATGTTGCGACAATGCCAGAATTAGCAGCCGAATTGGAAGAAATGGCTGGTTTTGATACAGAAGACGAAGAAGATATATATGACACACCAATGTTTCGTTCGCTTCGCGATGATTTGATACCAGACGATTCGTTTTTAAGTTTAGGGGTCGTATCGTGGGAAATGTTAGATTATCTTCAAAAAGGCGTTAAATACCAAAAAGCAGGTGATGATATAAAGCCAGTTGGTGATGGTTTACCTGTGATATTAATACAAACCTCACGTCCCAAAGCAAAAACTGTTATCGAGAGTATTGAAGAAGCAGGTGGACTGAAAGCAATTTGTTTTAACCCTGGCGCCGACCCTATGGGAACAGAAGTATACGACCTAGGTTTACTACAAACCAAGAACGGTGAATTATTTTTGTTTGGAGAATTTGAAGACGACGATCCCACCCATGTAGAAGCTCGTAGAAAGTGGAACCAACGTTGCAAAAATACCAAAGGTTACTGCGGACTAATAATTGCCAAAGGGTTAACAGGCGCCAGTCGCGGCAACCCTCAACTGCGTGACATGATGGCATTGTTTGAAGGCGTATCCCTCTCACCCCAACAATTAGGCATCGGAACTTTACAACTAATGCCCGAACTTCAATATGAGTAGAGACGCAATTAATTGCGTCTCTACACAAGGTTCAGAGAAATCACTGTTGCAACACCTATATTTAGTAATATAAATTACTCTTAGCATGGTAGTATAACTTCTGAATTCAGTTATGTTTAATACAGCATCGGTTTCTGGTTCGCAAGGGAAGCGTGAGCCAGGAGTTTCGCCAGTAATTCATTTAGCGAAAATGTGGGCTAAAAAATATGTCCAAGGTTTGGATAAAGCGGATGACATAAACGAGCGTGTAAATACACGTGAAGCTACTACTAGAAAAATGCATAATTTGCTACGCCAAGCTAGTATTGATGCTTGGTCACAAACAGAGAAGCTAATTGGTAGAGAAGTACACCGTCACGAAATCGACCGCACCTTAATTGACCCGTGGCAAATTTCCCAAGATTCTTTTGGTATATACAACAAAGCTATCGAGTCTTATGCTCAAAAGTTACCACCTGAAAACTTAGCTAGAACAATAGGTAGATATTTAGGTAAAATACGCTCGAATTACACTGAGACCGACGCGCGAGTGATTGGGTTTGTATCGATGCAGATACATTACACAGGGCAAATCTTGCTCAAACAAATTCCTAACTCAGAGCAGCAGATAGTCAATAGTTACTTTAAAGTGGTTGATGATTTTTTGTATATGCCTTTACAAAGAGCATATGAAGCATCTGCCAAACATGACGCAAGTTCACCAACTTTACAAGTAGTTCAACAATTATTACCCATCAGTAGTGACATCGCACGGTCGATATGCGAGCGCGTTATTATGGTTTACCCAAGATACCATACGCACAGTGGCTTACTTTCCGACCCAGTTGTAAAAATTGCCAGCATCCGCGATGTCGAAATGTTTCAAGTTTATTTATGGGTGTGTGTACTAGAAGATAGTATTGGCTCAATTCAACACGAACTGTTTCCATTATGTGTAATGCTTTATCCTGCACTTAGGGTTCAGTGGGAACTGATACGAACGATGATTCATTTGCTACGTCAAGAAGTTGGCGCCAGATTGGGAGATAGACAGAAAACCCTGTTTAAACCTTACCTTGAAATTTTATGGGAAATGTTCAGCCCAGATATTTTTCCAGATAGTTTCTAAATTTTGATTAAATTTTGACTAAACTTTTATACATTCACTAAAACTTTCGACAAAGGTTTTAACAAGCTATAGGCGTATGTTGCTAAGTGCTATAAACTTTTTCATAAAACTAGATTGAACTTGATGTCGTATATTTTTTGACATTCAAGCTTATAAACTTATAAATTTTGGCTAAAAATATTAATTCATTAATCTCTACCATAAATAGTAACCAAAGATAGTTACTCTTTATTAAGAGAGTTAGTATTATTGTAAAATAATTGTAAAAAATATTACATATTATGCATTATGTCTACTGTCAAGAGATATGATTAAAAATTTAACTAAATAACCATATTCTTTACAAATATTTCATGAAGTAAAACTATTAGAATAGTTTACACAATAAATCAAGATTACTTAAAGAATATAAGTGAATAAGAGACAAGATATACAATTGAATAATCAGGTTAAGAATCATTTTTAGCTTGTGATATCTAGAAAGACCAGGGTAATAATGAAAAAAATATTGGAAGAGTCGAACGAGCATAGGTTGGGTGTAACTCCTAAAGGTGCCACCCCATCTTTAGCATCGCAATGGGCAAAAAAGTATTTACAAAATCTGTATAACGGGTTGTATCAGCAATCCGAACCAGAGAGAGAAAGCCTAAACAATGTTGTATCTCAAGATGGGCGTAAAAAAACCGCGCAGTCGCTATATAGTTCTTTATGGACGGTTAGCCACCAAGCCTGGAACCGTGTTGAGATATTACTAGCAACTGAAGCAAAACGTCATAAGATTGACCCCGAACTCATTAACCCGTGGGAGATAACCGCAGAATCATTTAAGATTTACGAAAAAACTTTGAAAGTTTACACTCAACAGGCGCCGCTACGGCAATTGTTTACGGTAATGCGGTTAGCACGCACTGGTGAACCGTTATCAGAAAAAGTATTGAGTATTTATACTAAGCAAGTCGCGCCGAGCCAGTTAGCAACAGTAATAGGTTATAGCGTTGGAGAAATACGAAAAAAGTATACTAAACAAAACCCACGTGTGATTGGATTTGTACGTATGCAATTTCACTACACAAGCCAAATGCTGCTAGATACTTTATCACCTTTGAAACGTTCGATAATAAGTGCGTACTTCAAAGTAATTCATGACCATTTATACATGCCACTTCAAAGAGAAGAAATACGTCAGCGCTTAACCACCCAACAAGTCGATACACTGATGCCATACTATCAAGTCTTATGGCAAATGTTTTCTCCCGAAGTTTTTGGAGAACATGATTTTCGTAAGGGAAGCGATGAGTTTGATGAGGATTTTGTAAATTCGTTATTTGCTTAACAGTAACAATATCAAGTTAATTTATAAAATTTTGTTCAAGCAGGATTGTTTTATCCTGTTGATAGTTTCTCCTGTCGTAATAGTCAGTGTGCAATAATTTTTTTGTCACAATCACCTACAATGAATCCCAAATTTTATACTTTATTAGGATATGATAAGTATTCTGCTAACCCCAAATTTATTTTATTGATGAAACTAGTAATATAAAATGCTCTACTGCACATAAACACATAAACATGATATATTCTTCACTCGCGCGATTACAAACTACAACTGAATTTGGTTCAAAGAAGCATAACAAAAATGACTAATAAGAAATGGGCTGTCAAACGCATAACTGTTAATTTAGCGGCACAGGAAGCAGAAAGACTAGAGCTGTACTGTCAGCAGACTGGTAGACCTGCAACCGATGTCATCCGAGAACTGATTCGAGGCTTACCAATTAGCGAGGAAGCGACGAACAACGTCAGCGCGAATCGATAACAAGTCTTGGAACGTTCAAATTTCGTTCTAAATATCTACTAATTTTTGAGTAACTCCAGTTAGCGCCTCCTCACACACTTAAACTTCTAAAATTTTTATATCTATTTCACCCTCCTACGCGCACGTAGCCACGATGCGGTAAGAACTTATAGCGACGAATTGCCATTTCTGACACCAACCCAAGTTAAAATTTGTAAAGATAACTGGAAAAGGAAGTACGGAATGCGCGTTGCAATTGTAGGTGCTGGTTTAGCTGGGCTAGCAACCGCTGTAGATTTAGCTGATGCGGGCTGTGAAGTCCAAATTTTTGAATCGCGTCCATTTGTGGGCGGAAAAGTGGGCAGTTGGGTTGATTCGGATGGCAACCACATTGAGATGGGTTTGCACGTCTTTTTTGGCTGCTACTATCAACTGTTCGATTTGATGCAGAAAGTCGGTGCTTTGGATAATTTTTTAGCCAAGCAACATACTCATACCTTTATTAACGAAGGTGGACGTGTTGGCGCGCTTGATTTCCGTTTCTTTAGTGGCGCCCCTCTAAATGGATTAAAAGCATTTTTTACAACATCGCAACTTTCGGCATATGACAAATTCCGCAACGCGATGGCATTAGGCACAAGTCCAGTAGTACAGGGACTAGTAGATTTTGATGGCGCCATGCGAACTATTCGTGACTTAGACAAAATTAGTTTTGCTGATTGGTTCCGCAGTCACGGTGGTAACAACAACAGTTTGCGAAAGCTGTGGGATCCAATTGCCTTAGCACTAGGATTTATTGATACAGAGAATATTTCCGCACGGTGTATGTTGACAATTTTTCAGCTATTCGCCGTTCGTACAGAAGCATCAAAACTAAGAATGCTGAAAGGTTCGCCCTACGATTTCATGCATAAGCCGATTTTGAATTATCTGGAAAAGAGAGGCGCCAAAATTTACACTCGTCGGCAAGTAAGAGATATTGTATATACAGAAATAGAAGGACAAACACGCATCACCGAAATAAAAGTAGCAAACGGTGATAGCGAAGAAAGTATTATTGCTGATGCTTATGTAGCAGCTTGTGATGTACCAGGAATTAAGCGATTAATACCCTCTGATTGGCGTAAATGGTCAGAGTTTGATAACATTTACAAGTTAGATGCTGTACCTGTTGCGACTGTACAATTACGGTTTGACGGTTGGGTTACAGAACTAGAAGATGCGAAACAGCGTACTTCACGAGAACTTGCAGCCGGAATCGATAACTTATTATATTCTGCCGACGTTGACTTTTCGTGCTTTGCCGACTTAGCGTTAACTAGTCCCGACAGTTTTTATCGTGAAGGGCAAGGTTCGTTAATACAGTTAGTATTAACACCGGGTGACCCATTTATAAAGCAAAGTAACGAAGAAATAGTTGAACACTCTCTCAACCAAATCCATAAATTATTTCCTTCATCACGGGAATTAAAATTAACCTGGTCAAACGTAGTAAAACTAGCACAATCACTATATCGTGAGGCGCCGGGAATGGATATGTATCGTCCCAACCAAAAAACACCAATTGTTAACTTCTTCTTAGCCGGAAGTTACACACAGCAAGACTATATTGATAGTATGGAGGGCGCCACGCTATCAGGAAGACAAGCAGCCAAAGCAATATTAGAAACAGTGAAAAATTGAAAAAACTGTAGTGTGGGCACTGCCCACCAAAATATTCCCCCTTTCCCCCATTAAAAAATAATGCCAGACTGGTTAGAGCATACCGTGCAGGTAGAAGTAGAGGCGCCAATAGATTTCGTATGGAGTCTCTGGTCAGATTTAGAACAAATGCCACGTTGGATGAAATGGATTGATTCGGTAAAAGTACCCGAAGACGACCCAGATATATCAATATGGAAACTTAGCTCAAACGGGTTAGAGTTTAGTTGGCGTTCTCGCATTCTAAAAAAAATACCACTACAAATAATCGAATGGCAATCTATTGATGGACTACCAAATCGTGGCGCCATTCGATTTTATGACCGTAAAACCAGTAGTATCGTCAAAATGACGGTTGCTTATGCCATTCCTGGGGTTATCGGTAAGATTATGGATAATTTGTTTTTAGGGAAGGTTGTAGAATCTACTCTTGATGCTGATTTACAACGGTTTAAAGAGTATGCGCTTACCAAGTGGGGTCACTAAATAAGTTAATAGTTAATTCTTCACGTCCGGGTGGTACGGATGATATACACGCACGCACAGTTTTTCCGTCTTCGTAGTCTACTGTGCAAGCGTGGCATGAACCCATTAAACACCCAGTGGCTATAAATACTCCCGCACGGTCGGCAACATCAAGTAGAGGTTCTCCCACTTCGGCATCAATAGTTATATCATCGGGTAGAAAACGAACACGAATACTCATGGGTTTGTTTACTTAATCACAAGAACGCTGATAAATCTAAATGCCGTTCAACTTCGTTTGCAAGCGAATCTAATAGATTTTCCCGCTGTTCGCGGTAATTTGCAACACCTGTAGGTAATGATTTTAAACCACGTTGTTGACGTAAACGGTTTAACCAAGCTCGGCGCCAAGGGCCATTATCAAATATTCCGTGTAAATAAGTTCCCCAAACAGATTGACAACCATCGACTAATCCCAAATTGGGGTCATCGAATAAAGCTTGGTACCCTTGGTTATCGTTGGGTGGAATTTCTGTGCGTGAACGTCCCTGGTGAATTTCAAATCCGGTAACAGGTAAACCCAGGTGTGGGAAATTTGAAGTTACTTGACGCTGACGAGCAATTTTTTGTCCAGTAATAACTGTCTTTAATGGTAATAATCCTAACCCTTGGAATCTACCTGCTTGACCCTCAATGCCTTCAGGGTCGGCTATCATTTGTCCTAAAATTTGGTATCCTCCGCAAATTCCTAAAACCGTTCCACCAGAGGCAGCGTAGTGTTGAATAGCTTCTGCCATGCCGCTTTTTTGCATAATTAGTAAGTCGGCAATAGTCGTTTTTGTGCCAGGTATAATTACTGCATCAGGATGTCCTAAATCTTGCTTTGGACTTAGATATTTTACTGATACACTTGGTTCTGATTCGAGTGGATCAAAATCGGTAAAGTTAGAAATGCGAGGCAAACGAATTACTGCAATATTAAGGTCACTGCCATGTTTATGCGGTTTACGTTCGAGTAAGTCCAACGAATCTTCGGCAGGAAATACAAGTTCTAGGTAAGGAATTACCCCAATTACTGGAATACCCGTGCGTTCCTCAACCCATTTAATTCCTGATTCAAGTAACGAACGCTGTCCTCGAAACTTATTGATTACAATGCCTTTAATTAATGCGCGCTCATCTGGTTCTAATAGTTCCAGAGTACCAATAACATGAGCAAAGGCGCCGCCTCTATCGATATCAACAACTAATATAGTGGATGCGTTCAAATGTTTAGCGACTCGCATATTGGTTAAGTCGCGGTGCTTAAGATTAATTTCCGCAGGACTTCCGGCACCTTCGCACACTAACAAATCGAATTCGGTTTGCAAATGCTGTAAAGATTCTTCGATACACCGCCAGCCTAAATCAAAATACTGTTCATAATATTCAGCAGCAGTAACTTTACCAACGGGTTTGCCCTTCATAATGACCTGTGAAGTCATATCGCCTTGGGGTTTAAGCAATATAGGATTCATTTCCACCCAAGGAATAACACCAGCGGCCCAAGCTTGAACAGCTTGAGCATAGCCCATTTCACCACCACTGGCTGTTACGTATGCATTTAGAGCCATATTCTGACCTTTAAAAGGCGCCACTCGCCAACCACGTCGCGACAAAATCCGACAAATAGCAGCTGTTAATAGAGATTTCCCCGCGTGGGACGTAGTGCCCACAACCATAATTGCTTTCATAAGTTAATAATCTATTAGTTTTTAGTAGAGGGAGTGGTCGCAAACCATGTGAGATGCCAATCGTCACAATTAGATAACGAGTGACAACTCAACTATATTAAAGATTTGATGAATGGGATTGACGTTTCCGTACTTATTATTCCCGTGTATCCTTCTTTAATAACTCATTCCCCCTTAATTCTAAAAGGGTAATCTCAAGTAGCGAGTCACAACTTCATAAAAAATATCCAGAAACGTTGGTTGGCGCCAGGGTTTAGTCAAAGATTGCTCAACTAATTGGCGCCCTAAAGGAGTCAAACGAAAACTATCGGTTATACCCTGACCATCAACTTCGCGTCGTAATACACCAACTTGAATTAGCCAAACAAGTTCATTATCCGTAATTAATTCCGACAAAGGGCGTTTAGTATAACTATTCTCAACACCCTTAGTACCAGTAATTTCACTGATTGCCACCCTGTCTTGACGCATCGCATCAAACAAAGAAAACATAAAAGGCGAACAAACCAGCGACCGCAGCGCGCGTTCAAGAGTCTGACCTGTATAAACGAAAGGTTTTTGGTTTTGATAATCAATAACAGACATAAAAATTAGGAGTTATTGGCAACGGATGATGAACGGATGTAACGGATAGGTTATTTTAGATAACCGGACTTTGTTTGTAATCAATAACTCATCCGTTACATCCGTTAAATCCGTTGTAAGGCCTCATCTTAAAACATTGTAAATTATTGTAAAATTTTAAATGCATAAACAATCAGCAAACAGGGTAGTTTAATTATGGCTTTAGCAGTTGGTACAGATGCACCTGCATTTACCGCCAAAGACACCAACGGTAATACTGTCTCGCTGTCAGATTTCAAAGGTAAAACTGTAGTCTTATATTTCTATCCCAAAGACGATACTCCAGGTTGCACCAAACAAGCTTGCAGTTTCCGCGATGCTCAACCAAATTATCAAAATAAAGATGTAGTTGTATTGGGAGTTAGTGCTGATGATGAAAGTTCTCACCAAGCATTTACTCAAAAGTACAATTTGAATTTTCCTCTGTTGGCAGACACCGACCATTCACTTATCAGCGCTTATGACGTTGATGGTGGTGGATATGCAAAGCGTGTTACCTATGTAATCGATGGTAACGGCAAAATTACTCACGTTGATGCCAGCGTTAACACTTCCACTCACGCTAGTGATGTTTTACAAGCATTAGGTCTTTAATTAAAAAATCCCGCTGATATACTGCGAAACTGTCATGCTGAGGAACGTAAACGGAGTTTTCCCGCAGGGTAGCATCTTAAAGATTTCGCTTGCTTTAAAAGTGAAGTTTTAACCCGTTTATAGTACACTTACTGGGACTTATGCTCCAGTTGCCTTTGTTACCTTTGTGGTTTCTTTTTTATGAACCACAAAGGACACAAAGAACACAAAGGGTAATTATAGCCAAGTGTGTACATACTAGCTTTGTTAAAGGCGCCAACAAATAAAAACTTATTATATTAAGCTTCTCCAATTTATTTATTGGTGTCCCTTTCGAGTAAGTGTTTGTGGATAAAATCTACAATTTCTCCAACAGTACAAGCTGTTGGTTCTGAATTATCAAAAGAACTGCTAGACGGCTGAGACCATATCCACGTAGGTATACTAATCGAGCTTAATATATCCTCCGGTATTTCAATGTCAAACTCTTCTTCTAATGCCATCGCAAGCTCTGTTATATCAAGCCCATCAGCACCCAAATCAGATATAATGTGGCTATTTAAGGCTATCGTATCTTGCTCAACGTTTAACTTATCACTTACTATGTCTTGAACTTTAAGGAAGAGGTTGGGCATTATTTTATGTCTACCTGACTCGTTTAATTTCTTAGCTAACTGAATTAAACGATTTTGGTAAAGCTTGTTTGCTTCTGCTACTCGTTGACCTTCCTCTGCTTGTTCTAACTGTAAACGCTCGTAGGCAGCGTTCTTGTCTGCTAATAGTTGTATCTTTGATGCTTCAATCCGAGAATCGATAATATCACGTACTATAGAAAATTTAACTTTATATCCACTCTGGTTATAAATACCTGTGGCTATTTCCCATACAGTATCATCACGTTTAGAGGCAAATGAGTCTAAAGCTTCTTCTGTCTTGGGCAGTACGCGGTCGAGGTAAATATTTATAACGTTTTTTAGAATATGCAACTCATAGCTTTCATCGTTTTCTGCAATCATTGGGAATTTATATAGGATAAATGATATTAAAATAATTTTAAAAAAGTAGGGCAGGCAAGGATGCCCACCCCACAAGACAATTGTTTAAAAATACACAATTCCTATTTGCTGGGTTCAAGCTTAATTACTTGTGAACCTTGTTGTGGTAGTGGTTGGACTATATTTCCTGTATTTTGTGTTCCTGTTCGCATCATTAGCTGCTGCCGCTTGCGGAATGCTGTAGCAGCATCATCTATTTCTTGGCTTTGTTGTTTGAAAAATTCTGGGTCGTAATTGTTAATACCAAGCTGGGCGTTATGAATTAATTGGAACATATTGAACGGACTTTGCTCAACACCTCGTGAGAATGGGTCACTAGGTGTGTCATAGTTTTGTGGATTGGTGCTTTGGCTCGCAGGTACATTTTGTGCAGTTTGTGCGTTGCTTGGTTGTGCTACGCTTGCTAAACCTAGTCCAGCTAAAGACAAAAGTGCTAATAATCGGATTTTCATTGGGCCCCTCAAGTACTATAGATAGTGATTGTTTCTATTTTACGAAAGTGTCCGGCGAAGTCGAGGTTGTATGCTCAATAATGCTACAACTGCGAAACCTACCAGCACTAGTAAGGCGCCACCAAAGGTAACATCACCCCAAAATGACTGCATTACAACACTATTTAATCCCCAGTTGCTATGAGTGTAGAGGTAGCGTATTGGTTCAATAGCGTAGCTAAGAGGGTTAAGGGTCGCAATTGTTCGTAACCATGTGGGCATAAATGATAATGGCGCCAATGCAGTCGAAGCGAATAACATCGGTAGGGTACTAACGAAAATGACGGCGATAAGTTCAATATGTCCTGGTAAAGTAAATGCTAAACCTAGGCTTAAAGCAGTTACACCAAGCGCTAACGCAAACACAATTAGTACTATTGCACTTAAACCTGCTGCGTTAGGTAGACCTGCACCTAAAAATGATGCGGCGCCAATAATAACGGCAGTTTGGAGTAAGCTTTGACTAATAATAAAGATTGCTGACGCGAAGACGATTGAAAACCGTGATGCTAAAGGTGCTACCAATAGTCGATTTAAGAATCCAAACTCACGGTCAAACATTACAGGAAGTCCAGCGTTGAGCGCCCCTGCAAATGCGGTAAAAACAATGATACCTGCTGCGAGAAATTGACCGTAATTGGTTGTACTGCCAAATATACCTTTTGGTGCATTTTGAAACAAGGCGCCAAATAGTACTAACCACATTACAGGTTGAATGATACCAGCAAATAAAGTACTGGGGCGCCGTTGCAGTTGGATGAATAAGCGTTTTGTTAGCGCTAAAGTTTCTTGAACTATTTCACCGAAGGTGTTATTCGATGACTTACTAGCATAGAGTTGCGGTGATGCTACTTGCTGCCAGTTAATATCTGATTTTGGAGGTAGTATGGTGCCACTCATAAGGATTTTGGGTTTTTAGATTTTGGATTTGGGAAAAGGGCAGGTTCAGGATATGTTAGTGTTGAGTGTAAATTTTTGGTTAACCCGCCCTTACTGCTAGCGCATGTTTTGTTTTTTTTCTGCTTTGGGGTCACGGTTTGCTGCTGCTGCAAGTTCTGCGTCCATAAGCGTGCTTCCTGTTGCAGCAAGGTAAACGTCATCTAGACTAGGACGTGACTGGGCAATACCAAACATGGGTAAACCAGCGTTGTTTAAAGCTTGTTGAATTGTGATTAAGGTATCGTTTTGCGGAGTTACAACTAAATTAAGCGAATTACCTTGCGCGCTATTTATAATTACATTTTGTACAAATGGCAAAGATTTGAGTAAATTTTTTGCTTTTTCTGCTTCTTCTTGTGGAGAGAATTCACGAATACGCAGCGTTATTCTATCTCCTCCTATTTTATCCTTTAACTCAGATGGGGTTCCTTGAGCAATGACCACACCACGGTCAATAATTGCCACTCGGTCAGCTAATGCGTCTATTTCTTCTAAATAATGACTAGTTATTAATACTGTTGTCCCAGCTTCGCGCAGCTTTCGTAAAAATTCCCAAACAACAAACCGACTTTCAATATCGAGTCCTACTGTTGGTTCGTCTAGTACTAATACATCGGGTGCATGTAGTAACCCTGCTGCTAAGTCTAAACGCTTACGTAAACCTCCAGAATACGTGCCAGTCTTTTTATCGGCGTATTCTTGTAAACCTAGTAAAGTAAGTACTGTGTCGATTCGCTGCTTTGTTACTGCCGCAGGTAAATGGTAAAGTGCAGCTTGTAATTGTAGCAGTTCGCGACCTGTTAATATTTTATCTGGTGCTGCTTCTTGCGCGACATATCCTAAACGTTGTCGTACAGCTTTTGGATTCTCTACTACCGAAATGCCAGAGACTTCTACTTTACCAGCATCAGGCGCCGTCAAAGTACACAATATACGCAAAGTAGTTGTTTTCCCTGCACCGTTAGGACCGAGCAAACCAAAAATTTCTCCTGACTGCACCTGAAAGGACACATCCTTGACAGCTTCAGTTGCACCATAGCGCTTTTTTAAATTTTGAATCGAAACTGCGGGAGCCATAATACATTCCTAACTATAGTACGGGCGGGTTCACCTAGATTTTCGGTTACTTACCAGGATATGGGTAAACCCGCCCCTGCTAAAAAACCTAACTCCAAAAATCTTAACAAATCGCAACACTATTACTTTTATCTTAGCGGTCATGTTCCCATATAAACCTGTTTGGAGAAAATGGGGAATTAGTGATTTCCCTAAATGTATCAACCAGTCCTAGAGTCTTTACGATAACTTGTATAAATTTATATCTATAATTAACTAATCACTGAGGTTGGCCCTGAATGGACAGAAACCGTCTCCGGGCTTATTTAACATTGATTCGCGAATTGCTTCGATGCCCGAATGGAGAAGAGTTGGCTTTGCTACAAGCACATTTAGAACTCGTTGACACTAATTTAATTGAACTGATGGAGCGAGTTGCAGCTAGAGCAACACAAAGAGGTAATTTTGGCACAGCTAATTTCCTGCTGGACTTAGTGCAGGAACTGAAACAAATGCTGGTGCCACAACAAGAGCAATTTGATAACGAAGAGAAAGCATATTCTGTTTACATGCAAGTCATTGAGGAGTTGCTCAATTGTCCTAGCGGCGCCGAAACAGAAATTTTGCGTTTGCATCAAGACATAATCGATACAAAATTTATACTGACACTGCGACAGGTTGCAGCGATGTTTATTGACATTGGCGAAAAAAAGGCAGCTGAATTTTTACAAACAATTGCAGTTCCTTTAACTCAAGCACTCAGTAATGCCAACTCGAATGTAAATACAAATTTATTGCCTTCAGAGTACATAGATTTTCTTGGTGACGTGTTGCGGTTAACAGCGAATAGTAACGGTGACACACAAGTTATTTATAAACTGCTAGAAGAAAATTTAGATAAGCTCAACATTAACTTCGCTCAAGCTCTGGATAATTGGGCAACTTCTACATTAATTGCGGTAAATCCAGAAATAGCTTTAAGTATTGTTACCGACATAGTTAATTTTAGTAATTTGGTTCAAGATTTTACTAGTGGAGAACCTGCTTATAATGTAGAAATTGCAATTGCAGGTTATGAAGTTGCGCTGCGAGCATATCGTCGTGATAAGTACTCACTAAAATGGGCAGGAGTGCAAAATTACCTTGGCAAAGTATATTTGAAACGTATTTTAGGTGATAAAGCAGTTAATGTAGAAGTTTCTATTGAATGTTATCGCGTTGCGTTGGAAATATATGAACGCGAGCATTTCCCAAAAGAATGGGCAGAAACTTTACGAAATATGGCTACTGCTTACCAACATCGTATTTATGGAAACAGGGAAGATAATTTGAAAGCAGCTTCCGAATATTTCCGTATTGCATCCCAAATATGTTTTGATGACAATGAGTAATAATTTTGTTTATTTATAATAATGATAATAGGAATCTCAGTATTTTTACTAATTATTAATTATGTACTATTGTACTGTTAGTACCTTCTATTGCTAGGGAATAATATACAAAGAACATCTCA
>NZ_MRCD01000037.1 GCF_001904745.1 Calothrix sp. HK-06 | reverse complement strand
CTACCATAATTTGAGCTATTTTTATTGAGTTTTTATTAACATTCAACATTTCTGGGGCGGGTTAACCCACAAACATCGAATTCATTATAATATAAATAAACCCGCCCCCATCAATACGGCGCCAACCAACATACGTATGGGCTTAACCAAAAAACATTACCACCACCCAAAATATACGTAAATATGAGCAATTGAAATAACGTCAATATAAAAAGAAAATAAATCTACCCCAAAAATGCTTATTTATTCTGAATCAATAATATTTAGTAAATTTACGATTATATAAACAAATCGTAGCACGCCATCATAAATACATTCAATTAAGATGTATCAAAAATGGCATATAATCCTCGCGTACACCATCGTCGCTCAATTCGCTTACAAGGATACGACTACACACAACCAGGAAAATACTTTGTAACAATTTGTGTCTCAAAGCGTGAACATTTATTAGGACATATTCAAAACGGTGAAATGCATTTAAACCTTTACGGAGAGTCCGTCAAAACCAACTGGGACTATTTACCAAAAATTTATCCTCATGTTGAATTAGACGCATTTATCATCATGCCTAATCACATCCACTGCATTATAGTCTTGAAAGAGGAAACAGCAGAAGCTGTGGACACCTCAAAAATTAGGCACCAAGGTTTACCAGAAATTGTTAGAGCCTTGAAAACATCTTCAGCCACAAGAATAAATCAGTTACGCAAAGTTAAAGGAATCTCTGTTTGGCAACGCGGCTATTACGAACATATTATTCGCAACGAAGATGCGCTAGCCAAAATTCGTCAATACATTGTTGATAATCCGGTTATGTGGGATAAAGATAACCTGAACAAGAGTGTTAATTCTAAATTTACTAAGCAAATTAATGCCCAGGTTGACCCAGATAATCATATTTCTATAACTCTTCATTGGTGATTTTTTTTGGTTGGCGCCGTATCGATGGGGACGGGTTAACCAATACATTTATTGTTGAACCTGTATCGATGGGGGCGGGTTAACCAATACATTTATTGTTGGCGCCGTATCGATGGGGACGGGTTAACCAATACATTTATTGTTGGCGCCGTATCGATGGGGGCGGGTTTATATATATTGTAATGATGTTGATGTTGATGTTGATGGGTTAACCCGCCCCTACATTATGGCGGGGTGGGTTTATATGATTTTGGGTGATTTTGGCTAATCCGTCTATACAATTATTGTGCTATGATTATATTACGTATGCTAAGTAATCACACATGGTAATGACATCAGGTAGTGGGCAAGCAATTGCATCGTGGCAGCAAGTACTGGCGCCGCATGGTCTCGGTTATCGTATTAAGCTGCTTTCACAACTCTTAACGCGGAAGTTTACCGAAAAGTTGGAGCCATATGGACTTACACCTTTTCACTGGTTAGTTTTATGTTGTTTATGGCAAGAGGATGGTTTGCCGACTTCTAGTATTGGTGACAAGTTACAGCAGGTAGGTGGCACTTTAACTGGTGTACTCGACCGGATGGAAGAGCGCGGTTTAGTAAGACGCGAACGTGACCCAAAAGACCGTCGCATTTGGCGCATTTGGCTAACCGATGCTGGACGCGAGTTCGAGACGATTTTACCTCCCCTTGGAGTTGATTTGCGCGAACAAGTCATGCAAGGTATTTCTCCATCTGAGCGCGAAATTTTTTCGCAAATCCTTAACAAAGCTATAGCTAATCTATCTTAGTGTGGGTGTGCGTAAATCCTTAAACCTCCTTTAAGCTGAACTAGTTATACGGTAACTTCTGCTAATTGGGTGATGTAAACCCTAAAAATATTTTGTAAAAATATTACGTACACGAAATGAATAGATATATAATTGTAGAATAAATATATTTAGCACACTAAATAAAAGAGTTCAAAATAAATTATTTTCTTCAAATCAACAAGCGGGAATCAGGTAGGTGAAACTTATGGAAGCCACAAAAACAAACGACTTCAATGGAAACGGAAACGGACGTAATAAGAGTTCTGTGATTGTAATCGAGAAGGATATGGTTACAAATATGCAAGAGTTAGAAGCGCGTGCTGTTGAGACGAAGGCGCCATCCGAAGCACCATTTGTTGCTCCTGAAGTACCTCAAGAGGAGAAGGCGGCGCCTCGAAAAGGTAAAAAGCCGTTAAAGTTTATACTGGCAGGGTTAGGAGTCGGCGCCGTTGTTGCGGGTGGGTTTGGATATCGATATTGGCAGTTTGCATCAACGCATCAAGAGACAGATAACGCAACTGTTGCAGGACATATTCACCAAGTCAGCAGTAAAATTCCTGGTACAGTGAGTGAAGTGTTGGTAAATGATAACCAACTCGTACAGCAGGGACAATTATTAGTAAAATTAGACCCGCGCGACTATCAAAACAAAGTTACTCAAGCAGACGCGGCACTTACTGCAGCACAGCGTCAAGCTCAAGCAGCACAAGCAAATATAGCTTTAGCTTCGCAAACAACTACTGCTAAAACAGCGCAAGCACAGGGTGATGTTAGTGGCGCCTTAGCTGCCATTTCAACAGCACAAGCTGCCGTTGAAGAAGCGAAAGCTGGAATACCTGCGGCACAAGCAGATGTGGCACAAGCTCAAGCTGGCATACCTGCTGCTCAAGCACAAGTGGCACAGGCAAATGCTAACTTACAAAAAGCTCAAGCAGATTTTAATCGTTATAATGCATTGTTCCAACAAGGTGCCATTCCACGTCAACAGCTAGACACAGCAAGAGCAGCTTATGATGTAGCTGTAGCGCAAAAGAGTGCAGCACAGCAAGCAGTACAACAAGCACAAGCAAAACTAGCATCAGCAAGAGTAGGAGTAGCGGCAGCACAGTCACGGTTAGCACAAGCGCAAGAAGGAGTAACTAGCGCACAAGCTAAACTAGCAGCATCCAAAGGTGGACTCCAACAAGCTACAGCAGGTGGACAACAAACCAACGTCAACCAAGGACAGTACGAAGCTGCTAGAGCATCTATTAATCAAGCACAAGCATCGCTCAAAGACGCACAATTACAACTTTCGTACACTAATATTACGGCACCTGCAGCAGGGCGAATTGGTCGAAAAAACGTTGAAGTTGGCAACCGAGTGCAAGCGGGAACACCTCTAATGGCAGTTGTGAACAACGAATATTGGGTAACAGCAAACTTCAAAGAAACCCAACTAGAAGATATGAAACCTGGGCAACCAGTAGAAATCAAGCTCGACTCGTTCCCACATCACACATTCAAAGGTAAAGTAGATAGCATTTCACCAGCATCCGGCGCCCAATTTGCTTTGTTACCACCAGATAATGCGACAGGTAACTTTACAAAAATAGTTCAACGCATTCCTGTCAAAATAGTTTTCGACCCTGCGAGTATTCAAGGATATGACTCAAGGATTACGCCAGGGATGTCAGCAGAAGTTAGTGTAGAAGTTAAATAATTTTTTTAAACTACGGTGCTATTACCAGCTTTTCGTTCACGTAACTACCGCTTATTTTTTACCGGACAAGGTATCTCGCTAATTGGATCTTGGATGACTCAACTTGCCACTGTTTGGTTAGTTTATCGTCTGACTGATTCCCCTTTAATGCTGGGAGTCGTCGCATTTACAAGCCAGATACCTAGTTTTTTTCTATCACCTTTTGGTGGTGTATTTGCTGATAGATTTTCTCGTCACAAAACTTTAATTGGTACTCAAGTTTTAGCAATGTTGCAGTCACTAGCACTAGCAGCACTAGCATTGACGGAAGCAATTCAAATTTGGCAAATAATTGCTTTGAGCTTGGTTCAAGGTTTTATTAATGCTTTTGATGCTCCTGCACGTCAAGCGTTTGTACCTGAATTAATTGAGAAGCGGGAAGATTTAGCAAATGCTATTGCTGTTAATTCCACCATGTTCAACGGCGCCCGCTTGATAGGGCCTGCAATTGGTGGTTTAATATTAGCGCGTGTTGGTGCAGGATATTGCTTTTTGATAGATGGTGTTAGCTACATTGCTGTCATTATTGGGTTACTGGCAATGCGAATTCAGGAAAAACGAATTCCCAAATCTGATGTTAGTCCAATACAAAGAATCAAAGAAGGTTTTATTTACGCCTTTGGTTTTCCACCAATTCGAGCCATATTACTACATGCTGCCATAATTAGTTTATTTGGTATTCAATATACCGTCCTTGTACCTATTTATGCTGAGAAAATTCTTGGAGGTGGCGCCGAAACTCTAGGCTTTTTGATGGCTGCATCGGGAATAGGCGCCTTAGCAGGTGGTATATATTTAGTTACAAGAAAAACCGTAGCTGGACTAGGTAAAGTAATTGTTTTAGCAGCAAGTATTCTCGGACTGGGACTAATGGCATTTTCTATTTCTCGCCATTTACCGCTATCATTACTCACAATGTTATTCGTTGGACTTGGCACAATTCTACAAGTTGCGTCTAGTAATACAGTATTACAAACAATTGTAGAGGAAGACAAACGTGGTCGAGTGATGAGTTTATTTACAATGTCCTTCTTAGGAATGACACCATTTGGTAACTTATTAGGAGGAGCATTAGCAGAAAGAATTGGGGCACCGACTACACTCATTATTGACGGTATTATTTGTATTATAGCCTCAATATTCTTAGCCAAACAGTTACCATCACTTAGACGCTTAGTCATTCCCATATACGAAAAAAAAGGAATAATTAAAACAATGTAGAGACGGGATACCGAAGCGTCTCATAAAAAGGAGTACTAAGCATGACAAACATGAGCGTCGCAAATAAACCAAATTCTCCCTCCGAAGTACCCCTAAGAACCTGGATTGGTGTATTAGCGAGTATGCTGGGAGCATTCATGGCTGTACTCGATATCCAAATTACTAACGCATCGCTCCAAGAAATACAAGCTAGTTTAGGAGCATCGTTAGACGAAGGTTCTTGGATATCTACATCATATTTAGTCGCCGAAATCATTGTTATTCCTTTATCTGGATGGTTATCGCGCGTCTTTACACTGCGAAGATATTTATTAGTTAATACAGCTTTATTTATCTTCTTTTCTATCTGTTGCGCTTCTGCGTGGAATTTAAATTCAATGATACTATTCCGCGCGCTGCAAGGCTTTACTGGAGGAGTTTTAATTCCTAGTGCAATGACAGTTGTGTTAACGAGTTTGCCACCATCTAAACAAGCAGTTGGACTAGCAGCATTTGGAATAACTGCCGTATTTGCACCTTCTATTGGTCCAACATTAGGAGGTTGGTTAACTGAGAACTTTAGCTGGCACTATAGCTTTTATATTAATGTCTTTCCTGGCGCCTTAATGCTCGCTGGTGTTTGGTATGGAATTTATCAGCAAAAACCTCAGTATGAATTATTAAAACAAGGTGACTGGTTTGGAATTGCTTCGATGGCAATTGGTTTAGGTTCTTTACAAATTGTTTTAGAAGAAGGTAGTCGTAAAGATTGGTTTGGTTCTCAGTTAATTGTGCGTCTAAGTATACTAGCTGTTATATTTTTGGCATTATTCTTTGCCATTGAGTTAACGCGCAAACAACCATTTATAAATTTAAGACTAATCAAAAATCGTAACTTTGGTTTAGCAAGTGTTGTTAATGTTTCTTTAGGTGTAGGATTATACGGTTCTATATATGTATTACCTTTATATCTTGCCCAAATCCAAAGATATAATGCTTTACAAATCGGTCAAGTATTAATTTGGGCAGGTGTACCACAGCTATTTATTATTCCATTTATTCCCAAGCTCATGCAGCGTATTGATGTACGCTTTATGGTTGCGCTTGGAGTTGCTTTGTTTTCAGTGAGCGCTTTTATGAACGCGCGCTTAACTTATCAAACAGGGTATGACCAACTAATTTGGTCACAGCTAGTCCGGGCAATGGGACAACCATTAATTATGGTACCATTAACTTCAATTGCCACAGCAGGTTTACCACCAAAAGACGCAGGTTCAGCGAGCGGTTTATTTAATATGATGCGTAACTTAGGTGGTTCAATTGGAATTGCTGCGTTAGCAACTTTATTAACAACCCGCGAACAATTTCATTCAAATCGACTTGGTGATTCTGTCTCATTATATAATTCACAAACCCAAGAAAGAATCAATCAGCTTACACAATATTTTACTAGTCGCGGCGCCGATTTAAGCACTGCCCAGGACCAAGCAATTAAAGCCATAGATAATATAGTTCGTCGTGAAGCATTTGTAATGGCATTTAATGATTGTTTTTATTTTATTGGTATTGCTTTATTAGTTAGTGGGATTGCTATTTTATTCTTTAAGAAAGTTAAACCTACTGGTGGCACCGTTGCACATTAAAGCACAATGTGGAACAGGTATCCTGCCTGTTTTACAAAGTATAAGGTAAAATTTGCGATTAGAATAAAGAAAAACTAGTTTACATACACTACCTATGGCAACCCAACTTGGTGAAGCCAAATCTTCAACTGGACTGGTAATAACTTGGGAAGCGTTGCCCAACGATTTTCAGTTGGAGGATGAACCGGTGGAAAGTACAGGTCACCCACTTGTGGCTGGTGCCTTACGCGAATGTTTAGAAATTTATGGTCTGATTCTAGCACAGATGCTGATAGCCTCTAATTTCGGGCTGTGTGCAACTGTAAACGGGCTATTAGTCATAAAGGCGCCTGACTGGCTATACGTTCCATCAGTTAACGAGATTTTGAGCGACCGCAAAAGCTACACACCCAATTTAGAAGGTGATGTACCTGCGATTGTAATGGAATTTTTATCAGACAAAGATGGCGAAGAATATTCTGTTAAACGAACTCACCCACCAGGGAAATGGTTCTTTTACGAACAAATTTTACAAGTCCCTATTTATGTAATTTTTGACCATGATGGGGGTTTGTTAGAATTTTACCAGCTTGAAAACGGACACTATGAATTAAAACAACCCGATGAAAATGGGCGCCATTGGATTGACTCGTTAGGTCTATATTTAGGAACGTGGCAAGGAACAAAAGAACAAAGAACAGGTTACTGGTTACGCTGGTGGGACGCAGACGGCAATTTATTACTCTGGGCTGTTGAACGAGTTGAACTAGAAAATCAGCGTGCCGAACAAGAAAGCCAACGTGCCGAACAGGAACGTTTACGTGCCGAACAAGAAAGCCAACGTGCCGAACAGGAACGTCAGCAGAAAGAACGACTGGTAGCTTATTTGTTATCTCAAGGTATTGACCCAAATAATTTACCTTCTGAGTAACATATTTAATCTAAGTAGTAATGCACTAAATCCTCTATACTGGTGCGTTACTACTTAAAATCAAAGTTTTTTGTTACTATTTGAGCGAATAACATTGTCTAAATCACGCAGCAATTCTTCTTCCTCATCCCGTTCCTGTTTAAGTTCTCGTATCATTTCCTGACTGGAACCAATCAGTAAACCTACAACTGCACCAACAAGAGCATATTTTTCATCTAAATTACGATACATTGAACTTGTGTAGGGGGAAGGAAGCAGTTTAGCAGCAACAATACCAATTCCTGCACCTAAAAATGCGGTGATAATACCAGAGAAAGCGATTAGTTTGATGTTCATGGCTTTCCTTTATTGCACAACTAACTGCCTTGATCAATGTACTTTCATTATCTCAAGCTCTACAAAGTCACAGCTTAATCTTAACCTGTTGTAATATGATTATCTACTTGGTTTCATGTTTAGGCGCCCCATCAGCATTTTGCGTTGCTATAGCTGAACTTTGTTGAGCCATTGCTCTTGGTGCATCTCCATGTTGATTTGAGGCAGGAGGTTTAGTGCGATTTGATGGTTTACGTTTTAAGAAGCGCTCTTCTAAAGATTTGATAATCACGTATAATACCGGAACGATGAGCAAACTTAGAATTGTAGATACAAGTAGTCCTCCAAACAATGCTGTACCTAGTGACCAGCGTGATGCTGAACCTGCTCCTGTTGCAATTACAAGGGGAAAGAATCCTAGTAATGATGCACTAGATGTCATGACAATCGGTCGAAATCTTTCTTCTGATGCGGTCAATGCTGCTTGTGTAATTGTCATACCTCCTTCAAGCGCTTGATTGGCAAATTCAACAATTAAAATCGCGTTTTTACTTGCGAGTCCAATGAGCATTACTAACGCTACGTTCGCATATACATCATTAACTAATCCGCGTAGTGAAAGTGCGCTTAATGCACCTAATAATGCTAAAGGTACTGTCAGCAAAATAATTACAGGGTCAATATAACTTTCATACTGAGCGGCAAGTGTAAGAAACACCATAATAATGCCGAAGCCAAATATCAAAATTCCTAAGTTACCTGCTGATAATTCTTCACGCGCGGTTCCCGTCCAGTCACTTCCAACACCTGGTGTCGCTGCTTCGTTCACAGCTTGTTGCATTGCCGCAATTGCTTGTCCACTACTATAACCTTGCTTTTCTCTGCCTTGTAAACTAATCGAGCGGAACCCATTATAATGACTAATTACAGACGGGCCTGTAATTGGTGTAAGTGTTGCTATTTCACTCAACCGAACCATTTGATTGTTTGCTGACCTTATATAAAGTTGGCGAATATCATTTGGTGAACGACGGTAATTACCTTCTGCCTGAACATAAACCCGATAGCTTTGTCTTCCTAATGTAAAATCATTAACATATTGCGAACCTATTGCGGCGCCTAGTGTGGAAACGGCTTGTTGAAAGTCGATATTAAGTGCTTCGAGACGGGCACGGTCGAAGTCAATTTCAAACTGTGGGGTACTAGCTGTAAACTGTGTAAATACTCCACCTGCAAGTGCTGGTTTCTGATTCGCGTTTGCTATAATTGCTTGGGCGTTAGCAAAAAAATCATTGATTGTTAGGCGCCCATTAGTACGGTCTTCAAGCTGCAACTCAAAACCACCTAATGTACTAAAGCCTTGAATTGGTGGAGGATTAACTGCGGTAATAATCGCTTCAGGTATTTTTTGAAACTGACTATTAATCCGGGCTAAAATTGCAGACGATGTTTGATTAGGCTGTTGACGCTCTTCCCACGGTTTGAGCTTCGCGAAAAAGACACCTCGGTTAGACCCACTCCCCGCAAATCCAAATCCTGAAGTTGCAAAAACATTTTCAACTTCTGGTTCATTTTGCAGAATTTGTTCGAGTTTTGTAATTACTTGATCAGTATAATTAAGCGCAACTCCATCCGGCCCTTGAATAATTCCTAAAAGAATCCCTTGGTCTTCAGTTGGCACAAATCCGGTTGGAACGTGAGTGAACATAAAATAAGTTGCCGCCAAACCGACTACAAATACTCCAACTACTACATAACGAAGTCGAATTAGAAATTTTACAAGCCATATATAACGGTCAATTATCCATCGCAATAATTGATTAAATTTATTAAAAAATCTACCCAGCAAACCGCGTTTTTGTTGAGGTGGACGCAGTAAAATTGCAGACATACTAGGACTAAAGGAGAGCGCATTAAACGTAGAAATCGCAATTGAAAACGCAATTACTAACGCAAACTGCTGGTACATTTTCCCGGTTGAACCCGGAAAAAATGCCACTGGAATAAACACTGCCATTAATACAAGTGATGTAGCAATTACTGCTCCAGTCAGCTCTTGCATTGCTTCAACCGATGCTTGAAACGGTCTAATTCCTTGCTCTATTTTACTCGCGACTGCCTCAACTACAATAATTGCATCATCAACGACTAGTCCGGTAGCTAAAATTAATCCAAATAAAGTTAAATTATTTAATGAAAATTTAAATATGTAAGCAAATGCTAAGGCGCCAATTAGTGAAACAGGAATGGCAACAATAGGAATAATAGTTGCTCGCCAGTTTTGTAGAAATAGATAAATCACCAATACAACAAGCGCGATTGCTTCTACCAAGGTTTTTACCACTTCTTCAAGTGACGCTTGTACAAACCCAACAGTATCATAAACTATCTTAGCTTTTAACCCAGGTGGAAAGTCTTTCATTAATTCTTCCATTTGCGCTTGGACATTTTTAGAAACATCAAGCGCATTACTGCCTGGTGACTGATAAATTGCTAATCCAATAGCAGGTTTACCGTTATTTCTCGCATTACTAGCGTAGGTTTCCGAACCAAGTTCTGCACGACCAACATCTTTAAGTTTGATTAAACTACCATTAGTTCCAGTTTTAATAACTAAATTCTCAAAATCTGACGCATCTTTAAACTGACCATTCACCCGTAGCGGAATTTCATAACTTTGACCATTAGGTACAGGTGATTGTCCTAAAGTCCCGGCGCCTGCAAGTATATTCTGCGACCTTAATGCCGTCGTCACATCTGTAACAGTCAACCCTCTACTTGCAAGAGCATTTGGGTCTAGCCATAACCTCATTGCATACTGCTTTTCACCAAAAATAGTTAAGTCTCCAACCCCTGGTGTTCTTAGCAATGCATCCCGCAAGTTTAAGTCAATATAGTTACTAATAAACAGTGCGTCATACTCATTATTTTCTGGATAAACCGCATACACTAACAAAATACTTGTTGATGCCGTTTGTGCGGTTACACCAAATTGTTGTACAGTCGTTGGTAAACGAGGTGTGGCGCGCGCAATGCGATTTTGGACGTTAACTTGGTCAATATTTTTATCAGTCTGCGACCCAAAATATACTGAAATTTGACTACTACCTGAAGAACTATTGGATTGCATGTACTGCATTCCTTCGACACCGTTAATTTGGCGCTCAAGCACAGTTGTCACTGCATTTTCAACAGTTTCCACATCTGCCCCAGTATACGAAGCTGATACCTGAACACGAATTGGTGCAATATCTGGCAAATAATTGAGCGGCAACAAAGGAATACATACACCCCCCACAATCAGAATTAGTAGGGTACAAACAGTAGTTAATACTGGACGTTTAATAAATGTGTTCGCAATCGACATAATTCTTAGGGTGTCCTATCCTAAATTTAAGATTGAGGTTGAATTGGGGCGCCTTCTCTCAGTTTGAGAATGCCAGACGTGACAATAGTTTCGCCTCCCTGGAGTCCGCTAGTCACTTGATAATTGCTGCCTTGTATATCACCCAGACGCACTAAACGCTGATGTACAATTTGAGTCGGCTTACCATTTACAGTTTTATTTTCAGTAACAAAAACAAAACTTTGACCTCCAATCCGAGTTACTGCGACAGTAGGAATTAAAATACCTGGTTGCCGATTCCAAATTACTCGTGCTTGAACATACTGCCCATCACGTAATCGTCCTTGTGAATTGGAAAAACGTGCCTTACTCAAAATAGACTGCTGATTTACATCCACATTTGGAGAAATATAATTAACATAACCCTTACCAATTCGTTGTTGTGATGTAGGGTCAATTAACTCAACAGGTATTCCAACTCGTAATTGATTAAATCGATTTGAAGGTATAGAAAGATTCAAGTCAAGTGCATCGTTTTGCGTTAACGTCGTAATAGTTTGCCCAGTGCTAACATAATCTCCAACTTTGACAGGAAAAGTACCTACGACACCAGTAATAGGCGCCACCACTTGTTTAAAATTAACATTAACTTGTGCGGCAGCTATTTGCGCTTGAGAAGAGCGAACATTTGCTTGTGCCTCCCGAATTGCTGCTCTAGCTGCTGCGACTTGTTTATCTAACGCTTGCAAATCAGCTATTGCTGTTTGTAAATTATTTCTAGCAACATCTAATTGTAATCTTGCCTGCGCTCCTTGGGTAACTAATTGTTGAGTACTATTAAACTGCACTCGCTGAAGTTGAACATTTGAAGCTGCTTTAGTACGTTGAGCTTCAGCTTGTTGAAGTTGTGCTTGTGCTGTCGCTAATGCAGCTTGTGCAGCACTAAGAGATGCACGAGAACTAGCAACATTTGCCTGCGTCTGGTCTAAACTCAACGATACAATTTTCGTTCCTTCTTGTACACGCTGACCAGAAGATACATAAATTGCTTCGATACGGCCTTGAGTTTGGGGTTGTAGCGTCACTTTTTGCTGCGCTTCCAAAGAACCGACAAAATCAGAACTTTCCTCAACCGTTCCAGTTCCTACTTTTTGAACTTTTACAGGAGATGGTGGTGGACTTTGTGCATTTGCTGTTGGGTCAGCTTTTTTACAAGCACTCATCAATACTGTTACCATCAACGTAGCAACCAACACTGGATTTACGAGTGATTGACTTAAGTAATTCAGTAAATAATGAAGCTTCAACATAAGATATTATATTTTCCTTAATATTGATTGAAGGCTTATTAATGGTGCCCTCATTTCACATAATCAAGCTTTGAGAATAAATTCATCTTCCTAAAGTTCCATGTAATCGCAACCGCTTACTCATAATAAGTTTTAGATTAATTTGGGCAGTAGAACCACTTAGCGTTGAAATTTGTACGATTCGACCTTCGATTGCTGCTGCGTTCAAATTTTTCTCCAAATAAGCTGCCCCAACAAAATCGAGAACAATATCAACTCCCTTTGATTCAGTTGCGTTTAATACAACTTTGTCATACTCATATGCAGCAGTATCAATCGCGCAGTTAGCACCTAACTGTAAACATTTCTCTAGTTTCCAAGCACTACGGCTTGTTGTCATAATTATACTGGCGCCCATAACATGTGCTAGTTGTATTGCTGCCGTACCAACACCACTGGCGCCTGCATGAATTAACACTCTATCACCAGCTTGAAAATTGCCTTTGTCAATTAAAGCATCATAAGCAGTGAAAAAAACCTCTGGAATTGCAGCTGCTTGTTCAAAGCTAAGATTAGCAGGAATCGGCATTAACATTCGCTCATGAACTATAACTTGCTCGGCGTATCCACCTGCACTTAATAGTCCAAACACCCTGTCGCCTAGGCGCCAATTACTAACTTCTGCTCCTAACTTGTCAACAACTCCTGCAAATTCCAAACCAGGAATTTCATACTCAGGTGAAATTGGTGGTGGATAATTACCTTTACGTTGTTCAATATCAGCACGATTAAGCGCGGATGCATAAACTTTTACCCGAACCTCTCCTCGACTCGGTTCTAAATCAGAAATTTCTTTTAACTGCAAAACTTCAGCACTACCATACTCTTCAATAACTACCGCACGCATAAACATTGCCCTTAATAAATATAAATCTACACTAAAACTAATATTTTAGTGTAGATTTTAGTGTATAATAACAGATTACCATAGCTAACTCTAAGCTACCCAAATTAGTTAACATAAATGCCTTTCTAATTGGTGCCACTCATTATATTAGTAAAGTTACTACTAGCGTTTAAATAATTTATTCTATCTACAGATTGATTCCAATATTAAGATATCTAAGGAGGGCGGTGGACTTTTGGGAAAGGCAAGATATTTCAAATAGCTGTTAGATATCTGCGCTGCAAAAGGCGCCATTCCATTTGTGCCGATGCTTGAACCTGCCCACGCGAGTTCTGATCCAATTGCTTGACTGCCTGGGTAGAGCCGTCTGCCTTCACGAGCCACTGGACTACTATATAATTTATCAACGACGGCAATTTGAGCTACTGTTAAACAGTTTTCTTGTTCGCGATTGTTAGAGCAACGCAGTGATTGGGTCTTAAAGGTACAAACTCTAGGATCGGTAATTTGTCTATCGACTAAACGATCTTTAGCGTCACAATTTGCAAGTGCAGCCTTGTGAATCAGCGCGAGTTTTTCGGCAGGCAGAATACTATTCCCTTGCTCTTCTTCGTTCGCGCGCGCATTCCATGTTTCGTATTCCCCATTTAATGGCACCTGAATTGCAGCAGGCGCCCCAGCAATGATGCGCGAACCACAGAAAGTTTAATTTAAGACCGAATAAGCACTTCTCGATTTTTTCCGTCTTGTGATTGTTCTTGCATAATTTGTGTCAGTCTCACCTTAATCCCAGATTCTGGACGTAAAGTAATTGAAGGTTGCGGAATAATAGGGTAACCTGGCACCAAATCTATTTGAAAACGTTGAGCAATAGTAGCTAATAATAAAGCAGCTTCCATTTGAGCAAACCCTTTACCAATACAAATGCGAGGACCATCGCCAAAGGGAATATATACTCCTCTAGGTAGTTGCTTTTCAAACTCTTCTGTCCAGCGCTCAGGTTGGAACGCATCAGGATTATCAAAATACTTAGGATGACGATGCATCACCCACTGGCTAATCATAATTACTGTGCCACGATGAATTATATAGTCACCAATTTGGGAATCTTTTGCTGCTTCTCTCCCGAATATTGCGACAGGAGGATATAACCGCATCGACTCTTTTACAACTTGCTGTGTATAAGCTAACTTAGGGAGGTCTTCTACTTTTGGTGGCTTCCCTTGCAAGACTTGATGTAACTCGGCTTGTAATTTCTCTCGCGCGCTACTGTGTTGTGATAACAGCATCCACGTCCAAGATAAAGCGTTTGCGGTTGTTTCGTGTCCTGCCAACATTAAAGTTGCTACTTCGTCTCGTAGTAACTTATCATCCATTTGCTGACCAGTTTCTTCATCTTTCGCGTCCATCAACATTGAAAGTAAATCATTGCTCGTCTCTTTACTCTTGCGGCGTTCATTAATTAATTTATAAATAGCATCATCCATTTCTACTATCGCTTGACGATACCGAACATTCTCAGGTCTAGGAAACCATTCCCAAACTAAAAAATTCTGGCGCCGCTTGCTTTCAAACCATTGCATAGCTACATCAAGTGCATTTGCAACAACTTTTGTTTCACCAGAGTCCACGTTAGTATTAAAAATGCACTTCATAACAATTTTAAGCGTTAAACGCATCATATCCGCATGGATATCATGAATTTCACCATCGTGCCAGCTTTCTAACATTTGGTTGGTATACTCAACCATTATTTCACCATAGTTATTTATTCGTTTTTGATGAAATACAGGTTGAGCAAGGCGCCGCTGCCAAAACCAAGATTCCCCCTCAGCTGTTAATAAACCTTCACCAAGTAGAGACTTCAAAACCCTAAAACCAGGGCTTTTAATAAAATCATCGCGATTTTTTAAAACGAATTCTATATATTCAGGATTCGTTAGTAAACAATTAGGTGTTAATCCTAACCGTAATGGCACGATATCACCATATTCACGGCAATTAGTTAAAAAATCTAACGGATCTTGCGACAATTCCAGTAAATGTCCGACAATTGAATGAACTGGTGGACCTGGTAAATCGAATATATCTTGAGCCATAATAATATTCCTCTAAAATTTAAATTATTTATAATTTGTAAAATTATATTCGCGTAGAGACGTGATTAATTACGTCTCTACATGCAATGTTTTCAAGGATTGGTTTGAGCGATGTTTCTTTGACAAGGCTAATAGCTTTTTGAACATCTACCCATCGGCGCCTTCTCAAATTCGCTTCTGGATAATTTCCTGATACTGCTCTAACTAACAACAAATACATTTTAACTTTATAAACCTTGCCTTGTTTATAATACTTGTAATATCCTAATTCTTGATTATCTACCAAACCTAGAACCCCTGCTTCTTCCCAAGCTTCTTTAGCCGCTGAATCTTGTAGACTCATTCCCTTAGAAATATTTCCTTTAGGAACTATCCAATTTAAACCACTACTAGTAGTAATCAGTAAAACTTCTATTTTTTCATCTCTAATTCTATAGGGAATTACACCAGACTGTTTAATCAGTTTAATAGTCTTTTGACTCATCTACTCAAATTCCTTCATTTAACAAATAACCTCCAGCTTCAAGTTGATAAGTAGTTAAATATGTATAAGCCTTTAAAAAGATAAATTTACAATAAACTTTAAAGCTTTTTGATTAATATTCCAAAAATTTAACTATTTTTCACAACTTGTACAGTCAGAGATTTTTTATTTGTAATGTTAGTGTTCTTCCTTTAAAAATTTACATGTCGGAATCCTACTTTGTCTTATTCCTTAAGGATGATAAAATTATGAAGCTTTTATGTGTTCAGCTATACAATAAAAAACATTCCCTCACTTTCTTAATTAAAAGTGAAGCTATTACTGTAGTGAAGTAAATTAGCTATCTTATTAACTATCTTGTGGAACGGGCAAGGATGCCCGTTTCATATTCAGGGGCGGGCAAGGATGTCCACCCCACAAGAAAATTACTACAAGAAAATTACTACAAGAAAATTAATCAAGCTGCTGTTGCATGAGGTAAAGCAGGCGCCAGCACTTCGTCAATTTTTCGCAACACATCATCGCTCAACTTCACATCTGATGCAGCAGCGTTATCTACAACTTGTTCAGGACGACTGGCGCCAATAATAGCAGAAGACACGCGCGAATCTCTTAACACCCATGCCAAAGCAAGTTGAGCCATCGAAATATTTAAACCTTGAGCAATTGGCTTAAGATTCTGAACAGCACTAAGTACTCGCTCGGTTGTGATATCACCCATAAAAGCATTCATTTGGCTATTTGCCGCGCGGGAATCTTGAGGTGGAACTTCTCCGGGTTTGTATTTGCCAGTCAGAACTCCTTGAGCAAGTGGAGACCAAACTATTTGACCAATGCCATTTGCTGCACATAATGGAAACACTTCAGCTTCAGGTTTACGCCATAACATTGAATATTGTGGTTGACTTGATACAAATCGCTCCACATTTTTCATATTTAATGCTGCTTGAATTTGTCCTGGGTTCCATTCACTAAACCCAATGTAGCGAGCTTTGCCTTGCCTTACAACATTGGTCAACGCTTCCATTGTTTCTTCCAACGGGGTATTTACGTCATAGCGGTGACACTGGTACAAATCTACGTAATCGGTGCGTAATCTTTGTAATGATGCATCGATTTGTTTATAAATTTGGGCAGCAGATAGTCCTTGGTCAGTGGGGGACATGGGGAAATAAACTTTGGTTGCTAAAACGTAGGATTTGCGGTCAATACCCTGTAAAACTTCACCCAAAAGTGATTCTGCGGCGCCTCTACCATATACATTTGCGGTGTCAATAAAATTAATACCAACATCAAAAGCTTTGTGAATGCAAACTTCTGCCTGTTGCCGTTCGACACCACCCCCATAAGTCAACCATGACCCTAAGCTAATTTCCGAAACATTAAGATCACCACTACCAAGTTGTCGATACTGCATATGACTTTTTCACTCAATTTATTGTTTTACTAATGGTGAAACTTGATTCCAACTGCCAGAAAAGACAAATTGTTCTAGAGATTTGCGTGTGCGTGGAGCTTGCTCTCGTTGCAACAATCTTTCTGACAGGGTTTTTGGATTTCCTAAATAACCTAGCGCAATTGCTTCAACTGGGTCATATCCATCAGGTATACTATAAAGTTCTTTTGCTTTAGGAACATCAAACCCTGCCATTTGATGTATATGTAGTCCTAATGCGGTTGCTTGTATTGCAGCATTGCCAACTGCGGCGCCAACATCATGAAATGCATGGCGATTTTCTACACCGTTTCGCTCAAAGTTAAGCTTCGCTACTGATATCATTAACACTGGAGCATTTCGTGCCCATTCCTGATTACCTTCTGCTAAACAACTTAGTAAACGCTCAAATTCAGCTTGGTTATCTTTAGTTGCAACAATAAAGCTCCACGGTTGCTCATTAAAAGATGAAGCTGCCCATTGCGCTGCATCTAATACACTACATAACTTTTCTGGTTCTACCACGCGCTCTGAAAAAGCTAAAGGACTCCAACGCAAGCGCAATAAATCATGGATGGGATACTGAGTGTCAGCGGATTTATCTATTTTTATCTCATTGGATTTTACCATAATGTCAGTATTAAAAAGATTATTGTACTGCCGCCTTCTTTGTTTTTAAAGATAAATAATACCTACTTGCTCTATCTAAAGGTATATAAAATTATATTTCTTTCATACTTCATTTTTTTGTATTTTTTTATACTTGCTTTTGAAACAATTCTTAATACTAGTTTGTATTAACGAAAGTTTGCAGATAATAATTTTGATTTGAACATATATTATGTAGTCTTCAAGTATATTAAGAAAGTATTACACATTTTACAGTTTAATTACATATTTGCATATTACAATTCCATGTCTTTGTTGTGACATTCTTGTGCCAAATCTGTATTTATTATTAAATAATAGTTTTTGAAAATTATCTCAGCCTCAAGATAGATACATTATAGTTATATATTACAAGCAGGCAACATGTGAATTGTAATAAATCTCGATACATCAATCAATATGAGTAGAAAATGAGTAGAAAGTTTTTAAATCTATCTATAGGAGGAATCGTTGAAGATAGCATTAAGCTTTAAACTAAAATTCAAACTTGATTTTAAAGCTACATTACTTAACATTTCTACTTAAAGTTAGGACGTATTGTTAAATTGAAATGATGAAGAGGAGGCAGTCAAATTTATCAATTGAATTAAAAAAGCCTTGATTGCAAGCAGTGACTTTTTACTTGATATTGTCAGGATAATAACATGCCCTCCCTGCCTCTAAATAGCCAAGGTTTACCATACCCCGACCCCATACACCCCATCGTTGTTCACTTTGTAATTGCAATGGTGCTTTTTTCTTTCTTATGCGATGTAGTAGGCTATTTCACCCACAAGCACCGTTTATTTGAGGTGAGTTTCTGGAATATGTTTGTCGCTTCTGGCGCCATTTTTATTGCGGTTATATTCGGTCAGTTTGAAGCTGGTTTGGCACAAGTTTATTCTTCAGTACGTCCAACACTCAATTTTCATACGGTTATGGGTTGGTCGCTTGCTGCTATTGTTGTTGCAATCACTGCTTGGCGCTTAGTGATTCGTAACCGCAACCCTTTAAAAGTACCTCCCGCTTATTTAGGTGTTGCAACCTTTTTAACTTGTTTAGTGCTTTTACAAACATATTTGGGAAGCAGATTAGTTTGGGTATACGGTTTACATATTGAGCCTGTTGTGCAGGCAATGAAACAGGGAGTTTCGCCATGAACTCGCAATTTATTGACCAATTAGGTTTAAAATTGGGTGCCAATGGATTACCTTATGAGTTTCCTATACATGCAAATTTGGTACATCTAACATTGGGGTTGCTAATTATCGCAATTATTTTTGACATTGCAGGAGCGCTTTTTCCTTTAGAAAAACCCATCTTTAAGTTCCTAGGTCTAACTGCTATTCGTTCTGGCTTTTTTGATGTTGGCTGGTATAACTTACTTGCAGCGGCTGTTGTCACATTTTTTACAGTTGCAGCAGGCTTTTTTGAGTTGCTATTGGCGCCATCTGTAGGTGGAAAGAGTGCTTGGGGGTTAACGTCAAGTTTGACGATGGTTTTACATGGTTTAGGAGGTATTTTTCTATTAGCGATTATTGTGGCGATGACTGTATGGAGAGGTTTACAACGCTTTCGATGGCGCCAAAATTCAACACGTCAAGTGCAGTGGAGTTACTTGCTAGCTGGTGTGATGATATTAGGTATCTTGTTCGTTCACGGTACTTTAGGCGCCCATTTAGGTGATGAGTTTGGAATACACGTTACTGCTGCGGGGTTGGTGAGGGAAGGTAAAAGTCCAGAATTACTACCTTAATAATAATGTGATATGTCTAGATTTTTGCAATATTTATTAATAGCTGTTTGTATTACGGTGCTGCTTGTTATTAGTCGCTGGGTTGGTTCGCTTGCATATACTTGGATGCCACCTCAAGCAACCGAAGAAGCACAAAAAGTTGACCAGATATTTAGCTTTTTAACGTCAGTTGGAACGTTTGTCTTGGTTGGGCTTGTAGGGATGATGCTGTATTCGGCAATTTTCTTTCGAGCGTCTAAGCATGATTATACTGAAGGACATCCTTCTAGAGGTGATGTCAGGCTTGAAATTTTATGGACGGTAACTCCAACTTTATTAGTTTTGTGGATTGCTTTTCAAGGTTTTAAAATTTATCAGCAGTTGGATGTATTAAATCTTGGACCGATAGTACATTTACATTTACTAGAAGAACCTGCACTAGCTGCGGCGCCAACTCAAGATAAAGCTAAGCCTGCCGACCAAACGGTTGATGTTTTTGCTAAACAGTGGGAATGGTCTTTCCGTTATCCCAATAATATTACTAGTAATGAATTACATTTACCAGTAAATCGCAGGACTCGCCTAAATTTAAATGCACAGGAAGTTATTCATGGTTTTTACGTGCCAGAATTTCGTCTTAAGCAAGATATTGTACCAAAGCGCGATATTGACCTTGTAGTTACACCTATACGTGAAGGTAAATATACACTCAAAGATTCTCAATTTAGCGGTACTTATTTTGCCTTGATGGAGGCGCCTGTATATGTAGAATCAAGAGAAAAATATAATCAATGGCTGTCCAAAGCTGCCAATCAACCAATAACTAGTAATCAAGCTGTAGCTGAATATACTCAACCTCAGAAAACATTGTTTAAAAGCGGTTGGTATACTGTCGCACCTGCCCAAACAGCCATTGCAAAAGAAAGGAATATTAATAATGACACATAATATTGAAAATTTATCTAGGTCTGAGTCGGAGCAATGGCAATACTTGCGCTTTAGTACCGACCATAAAGTTATCGGTGTTCAGTACATGCTGATGACTTTCTTTTTCTTTCTCGTTGGTGGATTGTTAGCAATGCTTATCCGCGCGGAACTGATCACGCCTGCATCTAATTTAGTAGACCGTCCTCTTTATAACAGTCTATTTACGATGCATGGAACGATAATGATTTTTTTGTGGATTATACCGTTTAATGCAGGTCTTGCTAATTACTTAGTACCGTTAATGATTGGAGCGCGCGATATGGCGTTTCCTTTACTTAACGCTATCTCTTTTTGGATGCTTCCTCCAGCAGGTTTGTTACTACTATCTAGCTTTTTGCTTCCTAATGGCCCTGCTAAAGCTGGTTGGTGGTCTTATCCTCCTGTAAGTCTCCAGTTTCCACCTGGTCAATTTATAAATGGTGAATTTATTTGGATTATAAGTCTACTAATAATAGGCATTTCTTCTATTATGGGAGCGGTTAATTTTGTTACTACTATCTTTTGGATGCGGGCGCCGGGAATGACGTTTTTCCGTATGCCTGTTTTTGTATGGTCGGCTCTTAGCGCTCAATTATTGCAGCTAGTTAATTTACCTGCGTTAACAGGTGCATTCATATTACTATTATTTGACTTATCATTCGGAACACAATTTTTTAAACCTTTATCTGAAGGCGACCCAATTATATACCAGCATCTTTTCTGGTTTTACTCGCACCCAGCGGTTTACATCATGGCACTACCCGCCTTTGGTATTTTTGCAGAAGTTCTGCCTGCGTTTGCTCGCAACCCTTTGTTTGGATATCGCTCATTAGCTATAGCTTCACTTGGTATAGCTTTTGTTAGTATTTTTGTTTGGGCGCATCATATGTTTACCAGTGCTACCCCTGGTTGGATACGAATGACTTTTATGGTGACATCAATGCTGGTTGCAGTGCCTACTGGCGTAAAAACGTTTGGCTGGGTTGCCACAATTTGGAAAGGCAAACTGCATTTAGAAACACCAATGTTATTTGCAATGGGAGGCGCCGCAATGTTTATTTTCGGTGGTGTTACTGGTGTTATGCTCGCGACAGTACCGTTTGATATTCATGTCAACAACACTTACTTTATAGTGGGACACTTTCACTATATTGTTTTCAACACCATCACAATGGCAATTTTTGCGGCTATTTACTTCTGGTTTCCAAAAATTACTGGAAGAATGTATGCTGAAGGTTGGGGCAAGTTACATTTTTGGTTGACCTTTATTGGCGCCAATCTGACTTTCTTTCCTATGCATCCTTTGGGTTTACAAGGAATGTTACGCCGAGTTTCTTCTTATAGCCCAGAATATCAAGGATGGAACATCATTGCTAGTTTAGGAGCATTCTTATTAGGAGTTTCTACATTACCTTTTATTGCTAACATCGTTGGTTCTTGGCTATATGGCATTAAAGCAGCTAATAATCCTTGGCACGCTAGCGGATTAGAGTGGACAACCTCCTCACCACCACCACGAGATAACTTTGAAGAAATTCCAATTGTTAATAGACCGCCTTATGACTATGGAAACCCTAGATATTCTGTAATAGAACCGGATGACAAATAGAAACCGGGTTTCTTTGTTTATATCTTGTAATAAAAACAATGATTTTGCTCCCGGAACCCGGTTTTTTTACGTAATTTATTTTAATTATTTTATTATGCAACGTCGCGACATTATTCATATAGATGAAAGCCCAATTCGTTTTGAAAGGTTGCATCGGCGCCTGCCAAAAAAGCTAAAGCGCTTCTTACCTAGTGGTGGTGGTATTGCTCATGACCATCATGGTAAAGCAATATTCGGGTTTACCGTATTTTTGCTATCTGAGAGCATCATATTTTTAAGTTTCATTTTTACTTATGTTGCTCTACGCTTAACGACTAAAAACTGGCTACCACCTGGTGTTTCTGCCCCCGAACTCTCCACATTTGTCGTCATAAGCACTTTAGTGCTTCTTTCAAGCAGCTTCGTCATCCAACCAGCAGAAAACGCCCTCAACCGACGTAACTTAAATAAATTCCGATTACTATGGCTAATTACAATTTGTATGGGAAGTTATTTCGTTATTAGCCAACTTATCGAGTGGAGAAACCTAAAGTTTGGTTTAACTACAGGACTAGTTGGCTCAACTTTTTATGTATTAACAGGTTTTCACGGTCTGCACGTTTTTACCGGGGTTATTTTACAAATAGTCATGCTCATGCGCTCTTTTATTAGGGGTAATTATGAAGATGGTCACTTTGGAGTTAGCGCAACAACTCTATTTTGGCACTTTGTAGATGTAGTTTGGGTATTTATATTTTCACTTCTTTATCTTTGGCGCCCATAACGTTGGGTTGCACCGAATTTACTTTTATTTACAGGAGTTATTTAATGAATTTACTAGCACAAGAATTACCAGAAAAATCTCCCAGTAGAATTCAAGAAACTTCACAACCAACCACAACCCAAAAAGACCCATTAATCGCTAAAGGTTTACAAACAGAACAGTATATTGGTGTCGTGACTCTGGCTATTGCAATAACTGCTGCTGTTGGAGTAATTAGCCGTAGAGTTGAATACGCCATTATTGTCGCTTTTGTCCTAAGCGTTGTTTTAATAGCTTTATTCTTATGGCTGTAAAAATATTTTTAGAATTAAAGGAGTAATTTTATTTATGAGTCATCCAATCTATCAAACCGTTATTGTTGGTGGTGGTTTTAACGGACTATTTACAGCCTTACACTTAGCCCATCAACATTATCCTCGCACTGTAATTTTGATTGATAAAAACGAGCGCTTTTGCTTTAAACCGTTACTTTACGAATATTTTGATGGTGAAATGGACAGCTCTCAAGTAGTACCCCGTTTTGAGGAACTACTTAAAGGTAGTGGTGTAATTTTTGTGCAAGACACTGTACAATCGATTGACTTGCAACAAAAAGAAGTAAAATTAGCTAGTGGTAATTCCTATAACTATAGTAACTTAGTATTAAGTTTGGGAAGTGTTACAAGCTTTCGTGATGTAGAAGGCGCCCAAGAAAATGCTTTACCTTTTTGGACACAAGAAGATGCAATAGCTATTGACCGTCATTTACGTAACTGCTTGTACACAGCACTAAAAACAGAAGATATAGAACAACGCCGAAAACTATTAACTGTAGTAATAGTAGGTGGTGGTCCAAGTGGTGTAGAAATGTCGGCGACTTTAGGTGATTTTCTGCCAGTTTGGTACGATGCTTTAAAAGGAAACAAAAATGAAATTCGAGTAGTACTACTCAACCACGGTAAGGAAATACTTAGTGGTGATGTTAATAGCCACTTACGTGAAACTGCTGAACAAGAATTGCCAAAATGTAAAGTGCCAATAGAGTTAATTACTGAAGCAGAAGTAACAGCCGTTCACCCCGATAGTATAGAATATAAGCACAATGGAAAACTTGAAACACTATTTGCATCAACTATAATTTGGACAGCTGGTAGCACTACTCATCCACTAATTTTAGACTTGCCTATTCCCAAAGAACACCGTGACCATCGCGGGCGCCTTACCGTTACAGAAACAATGCGACTACTCGACTTTCCGGAAGTATTTGCAGGTGGTGACTGTGCTACAGTGCAAAATTCATCTTTACCAGCAACCGCACAAGTAGCTTATCAACAAGGAGCAACAATTGCTCATAATTTAAAAGCATTAGCTTTAGAAGAAGAACTCAAACCAGTAAAAGTCAGCTTACGTGGAACTCTTTTGAAGTTGGGTTTAGACAAAGCTGCTGCTAACCTTGCCGACATATTTGAAATAGTTGGTACACCTGCTCATTTAATTCGTCAAGCTACTTACTTAACATTATTACCAACTCCCATTCATGATTTTAAAGCCACTACTGAATGGTTAGATGAAGAAATTTTTACAAATCACATTGGTTCTAATGATATAGGCAAAAAAGTCGTACAAGCAGCGGAAATAGTAGGTGCTGGAGTTGTTGGTGTTTTAGCCGCGCGAAAATTACTCCAAATTTTAGGTTCGGATAATAATAATAATGACACTTGATGTGTATAAATATGCCAGGTAGTGCGTAATGAATCACTACCTATGCAAAACAAAACGTACCAAGGAATCAACTCAAATTGCAACCCATAAGTCATTAACTGGAAAGCACCCAAGAATCGGCAAGAGGTAATACAAACCGTAAATCGATAATACCGTTAGTTTCTCGTCATATTGCCACACATATTTATATCAATCGCGCGGTTATGCAGGGTAAAAACTAACCTTATCTACTACCTTAGATAGATAAATTTTATATCTCTAGGTATAAAAAGAAATAGTACAAAGACTTATACTTAAGTAACCATATAGCACTTGATTCATACGTGAACATTCAACAACCTACTAGCTCTACTTCTCATCTTCTCAAATTACTAGACTTTTGTAGAGGATTAGCAATTATTGGAGTATTTTCAATACACTATCCATTATCTGAATTTAAAATTTGGTTTGGTTGGCAAGGAGTACATATTTTTATAATTTTAAGTGCTTTTGGGCTAACCTACTCTAGATTAAGTAGAAATAAAAATTCTTGGAAAGAATGGTTTATTAAACGAGCAGCAAGAATCTTGCCTAGTTACTGGTTAATAGTTTTAATCGGATTTTTACTAGTAGTGATGAATTCTATACTAAATTATATATTTAAGCATGATAATTTAGTACATACAATCTATTTATTGGTCAGTACAACAGCTAAGGCAATTATAGATATTTTACTTTTAAGAAATTTTTTTGTTAAACTTCAATCAGGTTTTCCTAACCCTGCATTATGGTTTGTTCCTTTCATCATTAGCTTCTATTTAATTTTTCCTTGGTTATACAATCAAGTTGTAAAGTCTAGCAAAATTAAGGATTATATATTAGTATTATCAGTAGCAGCATCTGTTGAATTTATTTATCGGGCCATTTCGATTTACTGGCTTCATAGCATTCCTATTGCATATGTTTCTGATTTTTTACCAGCTTTACCTAAATCAGAATTGATAATTGGTCATCAAATACCTTTTGGATTTTTTCCTTCTCGAATTGCTGAGTTTGTTTTGGGAATGATTAGTGCAATTCTTTTTGTGAGGAATCAGAATAAGTTTGAGAATTTTATTTTAAATATTTGGGTGGGAGTAGCAGGATTATTTATTTGTATAGCTGGTGATATTTTGCTACATGTGGGATTATGGGGTTGGATTTTTTCTGATTTCGTTATTGCTATAGGTTTAATTTTATTTGTTATCAATCTCGCTTTTGTAGCTCAACAGAGATTATCACCGTTATTTAGAGGTTTGAGTAAGTTAGGTGATTTGTCTTACTGCATTTATCTATGTCACTATCTTGTTTTCTTCTTTATTACTACAAAATTTGATAAGTTTACTGTAGGCGCCAGTTCAGTTAATTTATTCATTATTAATTTCTTGGAACTTGGATTTACTATCATTGTAACAGGTATTGCAAGTTGGGGATTAATGCAATTTGATAAATCAAAATTTGCAAAGGTCATAATTCCAAATCTTATCGCAAAGCTACGTTTAACTTCACCATAATAACAAAATCAGGACTTACGCATGAAAACCTAAAAACCTGGTTTCTTCGTTGATAGCATGTAATAAAAAGGACGATTTGTCTGCGACAATGAATGCATAAAAACCAGGTTTATGCAGCGTAAGACCTAAAAATAACTGGTGGGTTGTTGGCACCTATGGGGTTAGTCTTGCAATGGTATCATTTTTGGCACCAATCTTTCTAAAACCAAAAAATAAATCAATTTTTGCAAAATATTATGTATTGACTTATATAATTAAATGTAATTTCAATGCCTACGTTGTGGTGATGTTTTGGGAAATACAGTAGTGCGAAATGCCAAGTAACTTATAATCAAACGAAATTTATGCACGAAATATCAGACGCTAACATACATCTAGCACAGCTACATACACTCACCATATATAGACACGGTTTGCAAATTCTAACTTTGGAAAAGTCTCTAAAAAGCCATAACAACTTTTATATACAGGAATGTAGTGAACTTATTCAGCAGCAGCATGGTTTGCTTGTACAAATGTATGCACGAGAATCGTTAACTTATGCAGAAAAGCTATCGGCATGCAGTTATTGCTCAATAGAGTTATATGTTAATGCCATTAAAGCACGCTCCAAAGCAACTATCTTATACGCAAAAGCAGTAACTATTTACACACAATTAATTCAGGGTAAACACAGCGCTGCTAAAATATTGTTGCAACTGCCAGACATAAAAAATATATATTAGATTAGATATCAAGGCGCTTTATTACCCACTTCAAATAAGTGAACAAACCAATTGAGCCAGCAACTTTAATTACGGCGATTGCAGAGTTAATTGGCGCCTGATCCTGTGTGGACACCATTAATTCCAGCAACAATGCCAAACGAACAAGTAACAAAGTTTGGACAGCAATCGCCAATGCAGCGTCCGGCACAACCAGCAGAACTGGCGCCAGTATACGTAATGCTCGCTTCTTCTGATGCTAGCTACATTTCAGGCGCCGTTATTCCTGTTACTGGTGGTCAACCTGTGCTTCCTTAACCTGGAGTGTAACTGCCAAACCGCGACACTACTTTAGTACGCAAACGTAATTAACCACCTCGTATATAATAACCGCTCATAATTTATAAAAATGTGGAGACGTTACATGTAACGTCTCTACTTTAACGTCTGGAACGCCTACGCAGTCTATCAATCATTACCGCTAAAATAATTACCAGTCCTTTAACAACTAGTTGCCAGAAGTAAGACATGTTTAACAAGGTCAAACCATTGTTAAGAGTAGCAATGATTAATGCACCTAAAAGGGTTCCACTAATAGTACCAATACCACCTGTAAAGCTAGTTCCACCAAGAATTACAGCCGCAATTGCATCTAATTCATAACCTTGACCTAACAAACCAGTCGCACTATATAAACGACTGGCACTCATTATCCCCGCTAAACCTGCTAGTAATCCACTGATACCATAGACAAATAATAAGACGCGGTTAACTTTAATACCAGTTAATCGTGCCGCGCGCTCGTTACCACCTACAGCATAAATTTGTACTCCTAATACAGTTTGCCGCAGAACAAACCAACTAGCTGCAACAGTCAATAATGCAATTATTACTAACCAGGGAAAGGGACCTAGATAATTATTACCCACCCAAGCAAAACCGATATTACGATTAATAAGTGTTGTCCCATTGGCAACTAAATAAGCAGTACCTCTTAATGCAGTGAGCGAACCTAGGGTTACTATAAAAGGTGGTACATCTAAAAAGGTAATTAAGGCGCCGTTAACTAAACCTAAAAGTAACCCCGTTAATAAACCAGCAGGTACAGCTGCCCAACCTAGAGCAGGAAGTAGGGATACTAATAATGTAACTACGGCAGAAACAGCTAATATTGAACCAACCGAAAGGTCAATACCTCCAGTTAAAATTACAAACGTCATTCCCGTCGCCAATACTATATTAATAGATGCCTGCCGTAATATATTGATGATATTACCGCCTGTGAGAAAGTTGGGCGAAACGAGTGTAAATAAGATACCGAGAATTATTAATATCGGAAAAATACCTGCAACTTCGAGTAAAGAATTGATTGATTTACGCTTGCGTGGCGCCGCGTTTGTACCGACTTTATTATTAACAGGCTTTACAGTTTGACTCATGATGCTACTACCTCCGATGCTCCTGTTGCAAAATGCATAATATGTTCTTGACTAATTTCTTTTCCTACACTGTCATCTAGTTCACCTACCAAAACTCCTTCTCGCATTACAAGAACGCGGTCACTCATTCCTACAACTTCTGGTAGTTCGCTAGAAACCATCAAAATAGCAACACCTTGTTCAGCTAACTCGCTGATAATTCGGTAAATTTCACTTTTGGCGCCGATATCTACACCGCGCGTTGGTTCATCCAACATTATTAGTCTCGGTTTAATTGCTAACCAGCGTGCAAGTAGTAACTTCTGCTGATTACCACCAGAAAGGTCTATTGCTCTAATCTCCAAATTGGCAAGTCGAATATTAAAGTTGTCAACTGCTTGGGTAGCCAACTTATTAACAGAACCCCAGTTAACAATACCCACTTGGGCATCTTGTTGAAGTCTATTAATGGCAATATTCTTACGCGAACTCATTTCTAAAAATAAACCTTGGTCTTTGCGGTCTTCTGGGACATAGGCAATTCCAGCAGCGATAGCATCACTAGGTGAATTTATGTCGAGCTTTTTGCCATTGAGAAATACTTCACCACTAGCTTTATGGTCGGCGCCAAAAATCAGCCTACATATCTCTGTACGTCCTGCACCAACCAACCCAGATAGAGCAACAATCTCTCCAGCATGAATTTTAAAACTAGCTGGCTGAATCTTACGTCCATCACTAATATTTCTGACTTCCAACACTACCGCACCTGGATTTTTTTGCCGTTGATGTTCGTAAAAGTCTTGCATCGAACGACCAACCATCATCTGCACTAAGCGCTGTGGAGAAATTTCTTCTCGCGTCAGACTACCAACATATTGACCATCACGCAGCACACTAATGCGGTCAGCCAGAGCATATATTTCTTCCATGCGGTGACTAATATAGATAATGGCTATCCCGTCATTCCGCAACTTGCGAATAACTTCAAACAACCCCTCAGTTTCACGGTCAGATAGTGCTGCTGTTGGCTCATCCATTACCAAAACGCGGCTTTTATCTTTCAGTGCGCGAGCTATTTCTACCTGTTGCTGTTCAGCAATCGATAAGCTACTAACTATGTCATGTATTTTAAAATTGGCGCCAAGACTTTGAAGAACTTGCTGTGCTTCAGCATCCATACCCGCACGGTCTAACAATTGCCCCTTTTGTAACTCGCTACCCATGAAAATATTCTCGGTAACGGTTAAATTAGGTGCCACATTTAGTTCTTGGTAAATCAGATTAATACCTGCTTTGCGTGCTGTAGCTGGATTAGTAATTTTCGAAGGTTGACCATTAATGCGAATCTCTCCAGAAGAAGCAGTGTAGGCGCCAGCAAGAATTTTCATTAAAGTACTTTTGCCTGCTCCATTTTCACCCATAAGAGCGTGAACTTCTCCGGGATAAATCGTTAAGTTCACATTTTGGAGAGCATACACACTATTAAATTGTTTTGTAATTCCCTCCATTTCTAGTACAGGGGTAATAGTTGATGGATGAGAAAACGAGGTTTCAATATTTGTTGTCATAAACGGTTCTCACAAAGACAAAAATTCTGAGTTATGACTGAATTTTTATTACTCCCAACCTTTAGAAGTGTTGACGTTATCGCGCGTAATTAGCTTGACTGGAATCAGAATGTTTGGGTTAGTAGGTTTTTTGCCATATAAAATATCATTACCAACCTGAACTGCTTTCTGAGTCATTCCGAGAGGATTTTGAGTAGCAGTCGCAGCATAAAGACTGTCTTTTAATTTAATCGCTTCGATTGCTTCTGGCGCCCCATCGACTCCGACTATAAAGAAATCTTTGCGTTTCGCTTGACTAGCTGCTAAATCTACTCCAACACCACTAGGGTCATTAATTGCAAACACTGCATCTATAGACGGAAAGGTTGTTAGTATATCACTCATTACCCGCAACCCACCATCGCGACTCCCTTCTGCATTCTGGTCTTTAGAGAGAATTTTGATATTAGGATATTTCGCCAAAACCTTGAGGCAACCATCTACTCGCTGAATAACCGAAGTCACTGGAGGGCCGTTAACAATTACCACATTGCCTGTACCTTTAAGACGGTCAGCAATATATTGACAGCTAACTTCTCCAGCCTGCAAATTATTAGTTGTAACAGTGGCATCTACTTCTGCATCAACACCCGTATCCACCGCAATCACAACTTTACCAGCCTGTCTTGCGTTATCTACTGCTGGTCTAATTGCCCTACTATCAGCAGCATTTAGAACAATCACATCAGTATCAGCAGCAACGAAATTTTCCATTTGGTTGAATTGCTGATTTAAATCATAACCACTGGAAACCACGGTAACTCTGACATCATTACCTCCAATTCTACGAGCTTCTTTCTCGGCGCCTTTTGCCATAACCACAAAGAAAGGATTACTCAAATCGCCAACGGTAACACCAACAGATCGTAACTTCCCATTTTGATTATTACTCTGTGTAGCTGTATTTGCAGTGTTGTTAGAAGAAGCATTTGTACAGCCTGCAACAATACTTAATAACCCAGCTACAATTGCAATTCTTTTCACATTCACAAATTCCTTGAATTCATTAATTTTTATGACGCTAATATTAAGCACTTCAGTGCTTTAATTCACTTAAATTAATTCTAAAGCCACTAAAATCTTTAACACGTGTACATAAAGGGATATTATTATTTTTGCACACGTGTGCCAAGCGCGTATATTAAGTTTCTTTACTAGCTAATCTTCTAGTAAAAACATAGTAATCACATATCCTCCAACTCAATACCTTTAGTTTCCTTAATAAAAAATAGAACAAAAAACAACGAAATAGCTGCCGCAGTCGTATAAACACCATAAGCGGTGCCTAACCCAAAGTATTGCAATATAGGGGGAAATGTAATAGAAATAGCGAAATTTGCAACCCATTGCATTGCAGCAGCAACTGAAAGCGCGGCGCCTCGAATCGTGTTATTAAACATTTCCCCTAATAACACCCAAACAACAGGCCCCCAAGAAAAACCAAAGCAAAATACATACAAGTTAGCTGCAATAAGAGCTATAGTTCCAGCACTTCCACTCAAAGTAGGATTGCCAGCAGCATCAAGTTGAGCATTCGCAAAAACTGAAGTCATCGTCCCCAAGGTAAGAGTCATACCAACTGACCCTAAAATCAACAAGGGTTTGCGACCGAATTTATCTACAAATGCGATGGCAATAAGCGTTGTAATAATATTTACAGCCCCTGTAATTACCGTGACTGTCAGCGAATCTTTTTCTGAAAACCCAACTGCCCGCCACAAAACACTGCTATAATAAAAAATTACGTTGATGCCAACAAATTGCTGAAATACAGATAAGCCTATTCCTATCCAAACAATTTTAAGTAGTCCACCATTTCTTGCTAAAAGGTCAGAAAATTTAGGCTGACGTTCTTGAAGCACTGTTTGCCGAATTTCTGCAATTTTTGCTCTAACGTCACCTCCCAAAATCTTGCTGAGAACGTCTTCAGCTTCTCTTTCCTTGTTTTTGGCAACTAAATATCTAGGAGATTCAGGAATCATTAAAGCTGACATGCCATAAAGCACTGCTGGAGGAATTTCAGTCCAAAACATCCAGCGCCAAGCGGCTATTCCAAACAAAAACGGCGCCTCTGCTGAACCTGCTGACACAGCAATAAAGTAGTCACATAGCAGCGCAATAAAAATCCCAACCACAATCGCTAACTGCTGAAGCGAGCCTAATCTTCCCCGTAAATTAGTCGGAGAACATTCAGCGATATAAGCTGGTGCAATCACGCTTGCTACGCCGACTGCAATTCCACCCAACACCCTCCAAAAAGTAAAATCCCAGATTCCAAACGCAATCCCAGAACCAATGGCACTAATGGTAAACAAAACTGAAGCAGCTACCATTGCTTTAACTCGACCATAGCGGTCTGCAATCTTGCCTGCATAAATGGCGCCTACCGCAGACCCTAACAATGCCAGCGACACAGCAAGACCAGTTTCCACACTGTTTGCATTAAAAGCTTTTGAAAGAGCAGCAACGGCGCCGTTAATTACAGCAGTGTCAAAACCGAACAAAAAACCACCAAGAGCCGCAGCCGAAGCAATCAGAACGACATAGAACGTATTAGATTTACGACGAGTAGTAGTAGACGACATGTTTCTAATGAAAAGGATGTTTTATATACTTGTGCTTTGTATTCTTATTATTTTTATTTTTGCACACGTGTGCAAAAGAGATATTAAGTTTCTTTGCAAAATTCAAGTAGAGGTATACATAAATATAAATCAATCTGTCTGAAGCTGATGAATAACGCTGCTAGATAAGCCTCTTTGACTATTCGTGTTTACTAAAAAGTTGATTTGTATAGAAATATTACTAAAAGATAGTCACAAATCGGCAATTTTATGTATAATACGCTCATGCAAACGTGTGCATAAAGTTTAAATACATGGCAGATGAGTAAACGAAGAATTTCAATAGAAGACATTGCTAGAAAAGCAGGCGTTTCTCATTCTACTGTTTCGCGTGCTTTGCGAGATAACCCTTTGATCAGCGCGTCTGTGCGAGAGCAAATCAAGCAAATAGCGCGCGAAATGAACTATGTACCTAATGCGATTGCTCAAAGCTTACAAAATCAGCGTACAGATACAGTTGGGGTAGTAGTAACTTCAATTGCAGACCCATTCTTTGCTGAGGTTGTAGAGGGAATGGAAAAGGTTGCTAATAAAGCTAACTTGAGTGTGTTGTTAAGTGCTTCACACCGAGATTTTGAGCAGGAGATAGCAGCTATTGAGAGTTTTTATCGTCGTAGAGTAGACGGTATTCTAGTCGCTGACTCACGAATTGGTAAACATCATAGCAAGCAACTAACACAGATTGCTGTACCAACGGTTTTTATTAATAGCCAAGCTACCGACCAACCCGAAAGTTTTCATGCTATTACAATAGATGACTACTTAGGCGCCCGATTAGCGGTAGAGCATTTAATAAGTCTGGGACACACTAAAATTGGCTATATCGGTGTAGGTGACAACAGTAAGTCAAACCATCAACGTATACGGGGATATCAAATGGCTCTTGAGTTAGCGGGTATACCACGAATTACTGATTGGGTTGCACTTAGTGATAAAGACCGCACAAGCAAAAACGATGTTGTCGTCGGTCAACAGATGCTATCTAAACTATTTACTAATGGTGTAACAGGCATATTTTGTTACAACGACATGGTAGCAGTTGGCGCCTTGCTTGCCTGCCAAGAACTAGGTATTTCAGTACCACAAGATTTAAGTATAGTCGGATTTGATGGAATTGCGTTGGGTCGTTACGTTACACCATCACTTACAACAGTTTGTCAGCCAATGTTTGAACTTGGTTCCTATGCCATGCAAATGTTACTCGACTTATTACAAGAAAAAACTGTTGAAAACCGCGTTCTATCTCCTTTCTTAGTAAAACGGGGTAGTAGTGCGGCGCCGAAAAAGAATTATAATAACACTTCTGCAAGTGGCACATAAAAACTGTAGGGTGCGTGACGCTACGAAAATATTTCAACGTAATTATAAGACCTCTAGCGTCACGCACCGACTAATTGGCAATCATAAAAAACTAAATTATTGGTGCCCAGAATTACTGCTACTCAAAGGCGCATATCCAAATGTAGCATTAAATTGACGGCACCAAATAGCAACCGATTTAAAATCTGCCAACTGAACATTTTCGGGTATTGCATAGCGCTGAACACCATTTGTTCTTTGTAAACGCGCAAGCTGCACATAATCTTTTTCTTTGATACCATCGGGTACTGTTGCATTCCGATGCAAAATCACATATAAATCTGGTCCATTATCAGTTTTAAACTCTTCGTTAAATTCAACGAAGCGTTTCCCATTTTGATTCACAATACGTGCATTTCCTTGAGTTGGATGTTCTGCTGCTCTAAAACTTCCAATTGCTGTACTCGCAGTTTTTGATGTTTCACTCGAAGGCGCCCTTTCTGTATCGGTCTGGTTAGTACTAACGGAAGTCGCACAACTTGCCATTAATACTGCAACGGCGCCAAGAATAGCCAATTTATATTTCATATTCTGTTTAATATCATCCCATAACTTTAATTTAAACCTTTTAGCAGATGACAAAATGAGTATAAGCTGAGAATTTCCTTAAGTTTTATGATGAAGAGCGATTTATCGCCATTTCCGTATAAGTACTTAAAGGTTTTATGTAATTATTAATTATTATTAAGATAGATGTAATTTTATAAATTGCATTGCTCCCCACCAATCGCAGAGTCAAAAATGTCAGTATCGCACTTAAAACCTAAATCTCGATGGAAAAGTAGCACGTTGCGCTTCTCAACGCTGATGTTAGTTGGTACCTTGATAATTTCAGGGTTAGTAGTTGCTCTTTGGTTTGCTGGTGAACACCGCATTAGTCAAATATTTGAGCAAGTTAATAAATTACAGCAAAATCCACCAATGTGGTTAGAAGCACCAATGGTAACAGGTAAATATTTACTGGCGCCAACAATAGCATTATTTATAGGGGTGCTAGCTGTAATGCGGGTTTCTCCACAACCACGCACTTGGTCGCGACGTATTGTAGTAGGTATTTTAATTGTATTGACTTTGCGCTACGTCACTTGGCGCAGCTTATCTACACTTAACTTAGCCAACCCCTTGAACGGTGTGTTTAGTTTAGGACTTTTCGTGTTAGAAATGCTAATGCTAGTTAGCAGCACGATTCAATTATTCTTGATGCTAAACGTTAAAGACCGCAAGCGTGCTGCTGATATAAAATCTCAAGCTGTTATTGATGGCAGCTTTAACCCTACTGTAGATATCTTTATTCCTACCTACTCAGAACCAGTTTTTATACTAAGACGTACTATTATCGGTTGCCAAGCTTTAAATTATCCCAACAAAAAAATATATTTGCTTGATGATACAAGGCGCCCAGAAATGGCAGAATTAGCGAAAGAGTTAAAGTGTAATTATATAACCCGACTCGATAACCTTCATGCTAAAGCTGGCAACTTAAACCACGCATTAACAAAAACGGATGGTGAGTTAATAGTCATATTCGATGCAGACTTTATACCTACTACTAACTTTCTTACCCGTACCGTTGGCTTTTTCCAAGATAGTAACGTTGCACTCGTCCAAACACCGCAAAGCTTTTATAACGCAGACCCAATTGCCCGTAATCTTGGTCTAGAAAATATTTTAACTTCCGAAGAAGAAGTGTTTTACCGACAAATTCAACCAATTCGCGATGGTGCAGATAGCGTAGTATGTGCAGGAACATCATTTGTAGTGCGTCGTACCGCATTACTAGAAACAGGTGGTTTCGTCACAGAATCTTTGAGCGAAGATTATTTTACAGGTATTCGTCTCTCTGCAAATGGATACCGTTTAATTTACTTAGATGAAAAATTGAGTGCAGGTTTAGCAGCAGAAAACATTGCTGCTCATACTACACAAAGACTACGCTGGGCAAGAGGAACATTACAAGCATTTTTTATTAAATCAAACCCGCTAACAATTCCTGGACTTAGTTTAATTCAAAGACTCGCGCATTTAGAAGGATTACTACATTGGTTTACTAGTATATCGCGGGTTTATTTTCTCATTATGCCTTTAATGTACTCATTCCTGGGTGTCATTCCCATCAAAGCGACTCCCGCAGAGTTAATGTTCTTTTTCTTGCCTTATTATTTAGTAAATCTAGCGGTATTTGCTTGGTTAAATAATCACGCACGTTCTGCCCTACTTTCAGATATATATTCTCTAGTACTATGTTTTCCCTTAGCATTAACAGTTATCCAAGTAATGCTAAATCCTTTCTCTTCATGTTTTCAAGTCACACCCAAAGGAACAGTAAAAAACAATTATACATTCAATTGGAAACTAGCTCTACCTTTAATCTGTCTATTTATTCTTACAGCCATCAGCTTGTGGCGAAACTTAGGCATGTGTATGATACAAGGAGTATGGGCGCCAGAAATTGATAACACCGTCAAAGGAATTGGTTTAGGTTGGCTATGGAGTACATATAACCTAATCATGATTGGCATTGCCTTATTAATACTTCTAGATGCACCCAAACCAGATATTTACGAATGGTTTGATTTGCGACGAGTCGTTAAATTAACCCTTAATGATAATCAAATATTATGGGGAGTAACAACAATTATTTCAGAAGCAGGCGCCGAAATTGCACTCACAAAAACCCCCCTTGACTTACCTAGCTCCACAGTACATCTAGAAATAGCAGAAGAAAACTTACAAATAGGCGCCGAAATCATCCAAACAGGAATTAATAACGAATACTATACTCTCAGAGTCAAATATACACCACTTAGCTTGACACAACATCGGCGCCTCGTCAAAATGTTATTCTGTCGTCCAGGACAATGGAAGCGCAATAAAACACCAGGAGAACTTCAATCACTCTTACTAATATTCAAAATACTTCTAAAACCCCGCATTTTCTTTAATAGAAACCTAGAAGTCACTCCAATAGCACTAGCCAAACTGTAACACCTCTTGTTTAATATGTAAAATATAACACTTTATATAAACAATAATTGTAGAGACAGCTTTAAGCAGGCGCCTCTACAATTACCATGTATTAGTTTTATACTTACAGCCAGACAATCAAAAACCTTAAATGTATTCGTTTTGATTAACAGTTGCTGTGTAGGTATCCTTTTGTTCTGAAGAATCGGCGCCTTCATTACCTTGACTATCAGCTTCTGTTTCGGGATTTGAGTAAGCTGCATTTTTAACAGAATCAACTGTATTATAAGCAGCAGTTTTAACTGTGTCAGTAGTATTTTTAACGGTATCATTAACGTTTACTACTGTATTTTTGACTTTATCTACAGAAGCGTTAACAGTGTTATTAACGTCTACTGCTGTATCCTTGATGATATCCCCAACATTTTTTGTGGTATCGCTAACACCAGTTGCCACAGTATTAATCGTTTCACCTATTGCTGTAACTGTTTGGTTAAAACCTTGTGCTGTGTTTCTAACAACGTTAGTTACACCTTGTATCGTTTGACTCAGCTTTTCACCAATTCCTTTTATTGCTAATGTACCGGCAATCGCACCGACTCCGGCGCCAATTAACGAACCAATAACAACTTTCGATAACTCATTATTACGTATATTATTTGCTGTGTCAGGCTCTCCATTCAACACGTAGGTATTAGAAAGTGTACCCTGTGTTGGTATATTTTGTCTTTCTGGAGGTAATAATGGTTGATTGCTATTCATAACAAGCTCCTCATAAAAAATATTTTCTTGTAGACAAATATCTTGTGGAACGGGTTTTCTCTTGCCCCGTCCTAAATATTAAATACAGGGTGACTCAAGCCACCCCATATTAAATTCACCTATTCAAAAGCACTACCAGTACGGTTGATTTCTTCTTCTAATGAATCCATATCAATAGAAGCAGAACTTCTGCGCGCTTCAAGGTCTGAAGTTGGATTTACATAGATAGAGGCAGAACTTGTATCGCTGATTGGATTGCTCATACTGCTTGTAGATTGACCAGCAGTATAACCACTACTGTATTGGCTACCTGAAGGCGCCGATTTAGGTTGCTGCGCTTCATACTTGAATGTGTCAGTTGCATACTGTACCGACTGATTCAAATTTTCAGCAGTGTTCTGTACATTGTCAGCTCCAGATTTGACTGCTTGGTTAAGACCATCTGCTGTACTTTGCACAGCGTCAGCTCCAGATTTGACTGCTTGGCTGAGACCATCTGCTGTGCCTTGTACAACATTAGCTCCAGCTTTTACTACTTGACCTACACCTTGACTTACACCTTGTGCTGTACTCTGTACAGCATCCATTGTGCCAGCTGCTACTTGTGAGGCGCTATCAGCAACACCTTTCGCTGTATCTACTGCACCACCAACAACTGCTTGGGTTGTACCCTCAGCTACACTTTGTACTGCTTGTCCTAAACCTTGACCTGTTTGCACTAAACCAGAACCAATCGTTTTAGCTGCTTCACCAATACCTTTAGCTGCGTGCCCAAAACCTTGAGCAATTCTTTTACCAGCAAATGCAGCAGCTAAAGATCCTAAAGTACCACCAATAAGTCCACCTAACAGTATTCTGCTTAATGTATTATCTTTGTCTTGTCCTGATGTACTATTCGCTCCCATACTTACTGAACCAGAATAACCACCAGACTGTTGATTAGACTGACCGTATGGCTGATTGTATTGTTGACCATATGGCTGATTGTATTGTTGACCATATGGCTGATTATATTGTTGACTGTATGGCTGATTCGATTGATTATATTGCTGACCGTATCCGCTGCGGTCTTCATAACCTTGTCTATCTCTATCACTTATATTGGCATCGGCGCCTGTTTGACTTTGATAATACTGATTATCACGTTGCTCATTGTTTCGTATGTTATCAACCATATTCTTCGACTCCTTGTAAAGGTAAAATGTGTTTCGATAATGCTAATTTAGCGAGTTAAAACAGTATATTAACCTTTCTATAGACAGAGTATATTGTTTTTTAATCTACATCTATAGCGGTAGCATTCAATCAAATTTAATCGCTATCTAAATCGATAAAAATTATTAACACAAATTCATACTTTTATTTTAATAAATTATTAATTTTTACATTAAAATTTGTTTCTTTAATGTCTTCTTAACCTCCTGTAAATACAACAAAAAAAGCCTCCCTATTGAGAGGCTACTTATGAACTGTTAACTCTAAATAATCCTGATTACTGTCTGAAAGTACTTAATAACTTAATAATATTTTCTTACCTAATATCTCGCACCTCTATCAAGCAAGCGTGAAAATTACAGCTTGTTAACGACGTTTGCTTTATGATAGACAGAAACTTTATTTTTACGTAGAGTGGGTACTGCTAGCCCTGTCAAGGTGTACCACTTACGTACTAGCTAGAAGCCTTATTTTTACGTTGTGCCCCCCAACTCTGAAATATAAAATTGAGTGCAAATTTTATTTTTTGCTGTCAAATTTTGATCAGTGCAAGGCTAAAACCCTTATAACTGGTTAGTACTTATGCTCAACTTGACAGGGCTAGGTGGGTACTACCCACCTTACTTTGCTGTGTCAACTAAAATATGATTCACTGTGCTACTTTTATCTTTAGCTACCTGCGTATATTCACTAGTGCGATTTACTGCATGAAACATAATAATATTATTACAGTAATTGGTATCAAAATCACTAATTATATGAGGCACCATACTGATTTGATTTCCTCCGCTTATCCTTATCTCCTAAATTAAGAACTAAAACCCTTATAATCATCTTTCTTTAGGATGAGTTAAATTAATATTTAGATTGCTTTCAACGAGTAATAAATATGTATGTAAGGTCTACTCAAAAGTTTATACGATAAGGGTTGTAGAGAATATTAAAAAAATTGTATAGTTTCCATGTGACTACTTACTTGCACAAATTAAAAATGTGACTATATTCTTGCATTAAATGTAAGTTAGTAGCTCCAAAAACAAAAATAGAAGCGAATGGCTTATAGTTGCCATAAAATTCATAAATATAAATCAGAAATACATTACCTTACCTTCGTCAGATTTTTTTCTCATCAGCAAATTATATTGTTTATATAGGTAATATATATAAACTTAACCACGGAGAAACAATTGCAAACCTCAAAGCTACTGCGGGATATATTACAACGTCACTCAGCAGAACGTATATACTTAAGAGATTTAGTTTCCGAGATGAAAGAACGTTCGTTTGCTGGACTATTAATGATTTGTGCATTACCTGAAGCTCTACCATTACCTGTTGCTGGAGTCTCTGCAATTATTGGTATACCGTTGATGGTAGTTTCTCTCCAGTTACTTTTGGGTTTTCGCAAACCTTGGTTGCCAAGTTGGATAGCGAACCGTTCATTAAAGCGTAAAGATGTTGAGAAGCTTTTCAAGAAAATTCTCTCAATCCTTGAAAAATACGAAAGCGTAATTCGTCCACGTTGGAAATTTGTAACTCACCCAAACGCGCAACGTTTGCTGGGACTATTACTTCTTATACTGGCTTTTATTATCGCGCTTCCCATTCCTTTCGGGAATATGCTCCCTGCGATTATTATCATTATCATTAGTTTGGGTTTAATTGAGCAAGATGGGGTCGTGATAGCTTTGGGTGCTTGCTTATCGTGTGTTCTCTTCGCTGTTATTGCGTATGCTCTACTTACTTTGAGCCAGTTTATTCCAAAATTTAATTTAAACGTACAGGGGGGTTCCAACCCTTGAAAAATAATTTATTTCTGGTATTGGTTCCATCTTTCTAAGGAACCTTTGATGTATTTTTTTAGACTAAATTTATTAGGCTAATTAAAATAGGTTCTTTATTGCTTGGTAAGGATTCAGGTTGCCAGGGCGCGTCTCCTTTCTAAAACTTTAAGCGAGTGACCCCTTTGGGGGTCACGGCGCCGTAAAAATTAAATAAAAAAGTATGAAAGAACTTAAGAGAAAAAATAACAATTACTGTAACGCTTACGCTTGAACAAAACGTAGATAGGTACAGAGATTTTACCAATAATCAAGGTCTGCCGTTAAGGTACTAAAGATGGTGCTTGTACTTTTGGGTTCACGATTGCTTTTATAGCTTGCTCAAAAAATTCAATCACGGAACGCTCTTGGCGCCGACAAGTTTGCACAATCGTTAATAAATTGGCAGTATTTTGGAACCGCTGCATAGAGCGGGAACCTCCACTAACCTTTCTTTTAGTTACAGCTAAACGTAACGTTCGTTCCGCCAGATTATTATCAGGTGGTATATCCGGATGTTCGCGCAAAGTACCACCATTGATGTGCTTTATATTGCAAAGAGCGTAGAAGCCTACCTGCATCGCCTCCCGCTTTATCAATCCATTCATTGATAGAAGATTCGACTTTTACTTTAAACTGGGACCCCCAATTAAAGAAACTCAAAATATCTTGTCCTTGTTGGAAGTTCGCGTAATGTCTAAATGCTTCGTCAATTAACTTAACAAAAGTTTCCCCTATTTTTAGGTTATTCAAGCCAGGAAGCTTCATTAATTTTTTGAAGTGGCGCCGTAAATGTGCTAAACATTTCTGTTGAGCTTTTACGTCATAACCGTTATAAACGTTATAATCGTCAGAACTAAGTACACCATTATAATTGGATCCAAGAATCATTTCACGCGGGACGCGCGCGAGCGAGTGTCTGCTGCATGGAACAAAGCAAAATCCGTATTTGCAAAAATCCATAACCATTCTTTCACACCTTTAACAATCCAAGGTGTTTCGTCGGAGTGTATGTTTGGTTGATTGTTTTGTATCCAGTCTTTAAGGTCGTCAACGCTTTTACTGACAGCATCATCTATTCTTTGATTTGTAGTAACAAGAGTTCCAACCCCAATTTTAATCTTTCCTAATTCCCACAAAAGCTCTTGTTGCTTCTCATAAGGTAAGTGCCCATAATTATTTATCCATCCTAAAAAAGCTTGCAGTTTTATCCCTATGTCTTGTCCTGGAACTATATCACTTGACCACTCTGCTGCTTGCTTATGTCCACAATTAGAACATATACAAGTATGGCGATGATACTCAACTACCTCTATTGGGCGCTCTACCAACTGCGCCACTTGTTGCATTTCAACTTTTATTGGCTCTCTTATAAAACCTGTAGTACCACAGTAGTCACAAAATTCGGGACGTAAAATTTCAAAACGGTCAACTCTACCAAAACCCTTGCGAGTTTTACCCGTATGTCCTGGTTGTCCTCCTGGTTTACGTTTCGGTGCCTCTGGGTCTGAACCACTATTATCTTCTTTCTTCTCTGGTTTTTTTAAGATATCTCCCGATGGAGGTTTTGATGAGGTTTTACTATCTAAATCTTTACTAACTTTTAGCCTTTGTACTTCTACTTCAAGCTCTATTACCGCTTTTTTTAATTCTTGGATAAACTTTGCCTGCTCAATTACCATATCTACCAGTTGTGTCTGTGACAACTGGAAGAGGCTTTCACGATTTAATTCGAGAGGCTCGTTTTTATCCATAATTCTGATAATAGCCGCGAACATGTTACCTTTGTCAAGACTCCAAAACCAACTGTAGCCTTGTAACCCAATTTTTTATTCAATTTCTATGACGCCGTGACCCCTAAAGGGGTCACTCGCTTAAAGTTTTGCTCCAAAGGCACCACTGGCGACCTGAATCCTTACATTGCTTGTTATGCTAAAACGACGAAACTATATAATTATCATTACTTTTTTACTAAGTGTTTACTTTTGTATTCTTGGTTCATATCAGACAAATGCAACTGAGTTAAAACAGTCAAGACTGCAACTGTGTAATAGCAAAAATATAGGTACTGAATTAGAGCCTATAGACAATCAACAATTATTCCGTCCTGAAATTTTATTTAAAACTAAATCATTTGGTACATTATCCTTATCAGCGGCGCCTTTCCCAAGCATACACACCGCAGCGAAAAAAGCTAAAATTCCTGTAATGATGTACCATGATATTATACCAGAAAAGAAAGTAATTTATGATTTAACACCGCAAGAGTTAAATAAAGATTTTGAAATTATCAAAGCGGCTCAAATTACCCCTATCAGTATTAATAAATTAGTCGCGCACTTGCGAACAGGAAGTCCATTACCAAAAAAACCTATCTTGCTGACCTTTGATGATGGTTATGGTGGTCATTATGAATATGCTTACCCTTTACTCAAAAAATATGGTTATCCAGCAGTTTTTGCTGTTCATACCAGCGCTGTAGGAATAAATACTGGTCGCAGTCACGTTACTTGGCAACAACTAAAAAGTATGGTTAATGACCCACTCATTACAATATCTTCCCATAGTCGCACCCATCCTGCTCTCACAAAAATATCAGATAAACAGCTTGAACAAGAAATTATAGAATCAAAGCGATTACTAGAGTCTAAATTAAACAAAAAAATCATTTACTTTACTTATCCCTACGGGAATTATGATTCAAGAGTTAAAAAAATTGTTCGCGAAGCTGGATATGTAGCAGCTATTGCTTTTGGTACACCGTCTGAAATGTTTGCTGCACAGTCAGAAGATTTGTTTGCTATTAGTCGTTTTGAGAAGTCTCGTCTAGAAAGTGTAATACCTCAAGCTTCGGGCAACCCTACCTTCCCCAATTGTAATTCTTAAATTTTTTGATTATTCCCAAAATACGTAAACTATTTGTTACAATAGTAGGTGCCTTTTCAAGTGTATTTTGCCAAGAAAGAAAACATAATTACTGAGTTTTAGATAAAAGCCGGTATATTAAATTACTATTTTTTAATATCATATGATTCTATATCTAATAGAATCAATAAAATAATCCTTTAGATATATGAAAATACAAAGGTTAAATTAAGACAATAGTCAATATAAGAATAAGACTAAATAAATTTTTTATATTCATTTAAGTTATACAATGAAATTAATAGAAATAATACGTTCTAAATGGTATTCCTTTAAAAATAAATTAGATACTTATAAGTCGGCGCCAAGCGAGAAACCCCAACAATATAGAAAAGCCTCTTTATTCCCTAACGGTAAAGCCAATAGGGCTGCATTATCGGTGGTTATGCGCGGTGTTGCCGAAGTTTTATCTCAAAAAATGAACCTACCCTGGAAAACTGAAGCCAGTAATAATACTTTGAGTTACGAACAAATTAATAGTAGCAAAGGAAAAATCTGTTATTACATCACTGATAACCCAGAAACCCCGCAACCAGATACTTTAGTAGAAGAAACTGCCCTTAATGTTATCGACCAATTCGACCCTAGAGCTTGCGCTATTCATTTAATATACTGCGCCCTTGCTGCAAACCTTGACAAACCTTGGGAACAGAGTTTTGTTATTGACGACAAACAGCTACTTGAATATACAGGACTCGTCAGGCGCCGCGACTTGTGCAAACACGAACAATTAAGCATTTTATACGAACTCTTACGTCAACCAGCCCAGATATTAGCTCGTATAGTTTGGCCCAAGCAAGGAGAAGTCGGAGCATTTACTGTTGCAGATTTGAAAATCTGGGATATCACCGTATTAAGAGACTATCAAACCGACAAAGCTGGTAATACCAAGTTAGTTGGTTTAAAAGTAATTGGTAAAGCAGGCGCCTGGGCTAAATACTTTCTCAATAAATCAGACTATCATTACAGTACAGGTGTAATCACCAAAAAAACCGTCCAAAAACTATTTAGTATCGGCAAGCAAAATATTGGCGCCGCAAGAATGTTAGTATGGCTAACCTTCCAAGTACAACCTGGTAAACAAGACAGTGTAATGGGCAAAACCCTAATGGAAATAGCTTACGGTGCCGAAAAAGTATCAATGGTAGAAAAAGACAGACAACTTAGACGCTCCTTGGCAGATGACTTTGAAACAGATTTAAAAGTAGTCAAAGATGCAGGTTGGCATGTGGAACTTAACGAAGGGACAGTGTGGCTAAAAAGTGAACACCCAACTAAAAGACCTATTGGTTACTGGAACGACTTATTAAATACAACATTGCGTATTCAATTACCAACCGACGCACAAGAATATTTAGCCTTACCAGAAAATAATATTGAGAATGTACCAAAACAACCACCAACAGCAAACGCTATTAGAGAAGCAAGAAAAGCCAAAGGTTGGTCAAGAGCAGCTTTTGCTACTAAAATGGGAAAAAGTATATCTTGGGTTGATGCCATCGAAACAGGTCATCGTCAAGTTTCTCAGAAAGACTTACCCAAAATAATTGATGAACTTGAATTAGAATAAAAGGTATGTTGGGTTCCGTTCGTCCAACGTCACTCTCCAAGGGTGCGGGGAACCCGCGCACGGTGAGTCCACTTGGCGGTGTCGGTTTCCGTCCCGCTTTCATTGGCGAACCCGAAGGGAGGTGACTCCTCAACCTACAGTTTATACAGAGAGTAAAACCTATCTGAGTAAACACGATTCATTTTAGAGTCATATACTCTTTCTATATTACGTTGCAACTGACTAGATGGATTCAAGACATAAACACTTGAAGATAAATTTATTACCCTCGGCGCCGAATTCTCTCTAACTAATAACAATCTTACTTCTGAATCCAACAAATAACTCAAAGAAAAGACGTTACCATAATTAATTCCAGCATCATCGCTAATTAAAACCGAGCGTGATTGATTAATAATTCGAGCAACTTCAGGGTTTCCATAACTAACAACTTTATTCCACCAAGTATCAGCTTGAGAATTAACGGCAATTGAAATTATGCCAAGCGTTAGTAGTGCTACCGTCACTCTACACCAAATTTGGCGCCGTGAAAAAATACCGTCATTAACTTGATAGCACAAAAAGTAAGCAACTGCTATAATTATTCCCAAATATGACGGTATCAAATATCGCTCAGAAACTGACCGCATTCCACCCAATATCAAATCAGGTATTACTAATGGTAAAGCTGGAATAAAAATTAGAGTTACAACAAACAACCATACTTTTATATTTGTTCTGACATAAAAAAAGTAAATAGCATAGCTAACAAATCCCAAAACGAATAGCGCAGCTAAGTATTGGAAAATATTATCTAAATTCCAATTAAAGTCAAAAAAAATGCGCGTAATTTGCAATAACCAAGATTGAAATAAATTTGCTACAGGAATTGCCGCCTGTGTCCATTCAGTAGTAATGTTAAATCTATACAAATTAGTAGCAACAATAATCAACCAAGGGCTAGCAAACAAAAAACTAACCAACATCGCTGTAAAAAAAGCTTCTACAGTCCTTGTCCATTTAAATTTAGACATAGTAATTATATAAACAGCATGAGCAATTGCGACAAATCCACTCAGTAAAAATGTGTACATGCTCAATGCTAAACTTAGTGCATATATTCCCCAATTAAAAACAGGATATTTTATATCATGTGATTCCTGAATTTTTATCGCCCGTAATAAACAACTACTCGATAATAAAATAGTTACAGCCCAAAGAATATATTCACGCGCTTCGGTAGAATAAACAAACAACACTGGCGAACATAACGTTAATGCTATAGCAAAAGAAGGCGCCCCTAATGGTACTCTAAATAATAAATAACACAACCAATACATAGAAGGAATTAACAGTAAGCTAATAACAGCAGATAAACATCTAATAGCTGTTACCGAGTTACCAAAAATAGTCACCCAAAACCGCGCCAATATATAATAAAGCGGTGGATGCTGAGGGTCTTCAATTGCCAAAGAGTTAATAGTATCAATCAAACCTCTATCATAATTAACACCTTGAAATTTAGTCAAACTATCGCTCGCAATTAGATGACCATTAAACACTTCCCGCTTGACTTCACTTGCTGTATATCCCGATACTCGCAGCATTGTAAAAGTTTCATCATGCCAAAAAACTTTACCGTCTAGGTTAACGAAGCGGAAACACACTCCTAGCAGTAAAACCACAACAATAAAATACCGTAACCAATTAGGAGCAATTCGGAGATGCCTCATAAACCTTTATATAGCAATCACAGTTCACATATGAATTTAACAAAGTTCACATGCTTCTATTTGCTTGCTACAATAAATTAGCATATCCCTTGCTTGTTACCATAGTTATGACTCGTGAAATAGTATTGCCATCTTGGTGCAGTGATGCGGATTTAATGGAAATGAGCGCACAAAATCCAGAGATGCGCTTTGAACGTAATGCTGACGGAACTCTAGAAACTATGGTGTGCGTTTAGGATGGTTAATTGACAACAAAAATCAGCAAGCTTTAGTTTACCGTAGCGATGGAACCGTTACACAATATCCTGCTGGCGCCACCTTAAACGGTAAAGATGTAGTACCTGGATTTACGTTACCGTTAAGTAAAGTACTTTAACTCATTAATATATTCTTAATCTGAGTTGAATAGATTAGAGGTAACTATCTCTTACATCTATGACACTGTGTATCAACCCAGATTGCCAACAACCAAATAACCTCAGTACAGTTAAGGTTTGTCTGAGTTGCGGTAGTAAGCTTTTATTACTCCAAAGGTACCGACCAATTAGTATTCTGGGTAAAGGAGGGTTTGGAAAAACATTTCTAGCTATTGACGAACACAAACCATCTAAACCTTGCTGTGCGATTAAGCAGTTAACTTTTACTGGTACTAGGCAAGTTGTCAATAAAGCAGTGGAGTTGTTCGAGCAAGAAGCAGTTGTTTTAGAATCTTTAGGCAACCACCCGCAAATTCCCACACTTCTGGCATATTTTACTCACGAACAACGGCTTTATATTGTTCAGGAATTTATAGAGGGTGTGACTTTAGAGCAAGAATTGCTTCAAGGCGCCTATAATGAAGTTAAAATTCGGCGCCTGTTAAACGATATATTACCCGTTTTAAAGTTTGTTCACGAACACAATATATTACACCGTGACATTAAGCCACCCAATATTATCATCCGGACGAGTGACGGTAAACCTGTATTGATTGATTTTGGTGTTGCCAAGGTTTTACAGTCGTCAAGTTTTATTCAACAAGCAACCGCTCTTGGTACTTTACATTATGCGGCACCTGAGCAATTTAGAGGATCTGTTTTTCAAAATAGTGATTTATATAGCTTGGGTGTTACCTGTATTAGTTTAATTACGGCTGTTTTCTCAGTTGAAAAACTCTATGATGGCGCCAGTTCCAGTTGGTGTTGGCGTCACTTTGTACCTGCTACTAATATTATCAGTGATGGATTGGGGCAAATTTTAGATAAATTACTACAATTTCAGCCAACACATCGGTATTCATCAGCACAAGAAGTTCTGCAAGCGCTTTCATTGTTACCACCTATTAGTACTCAAATACTATCAAGACTACCTCTAGATACATTCATTCCAGTTACAGTTCCAAGTAGTACGAGTCAAACTTCTAAAATAGAAATATATTATATCAAACTTGAACTTTTACTTAAATCTCAGAAATGGAAAGAAGCTGACTTAGAAACTTGGAAATTATTATGCATGGCATTAAATAAACCCCTAGAAACTAAGATAACAACTAGCGAAATTAACTTGATAAACTGCGAACAATTACATAAAATAGACCACCTTTGGATAGAAGCGAGTAATGGTAAATTTGGTTTTTGCATTCAGAATCAAATATTAGAGAGTGTCGGAAAAGACTACGTGTTGTTTTGTCAACATGTACAATGGCAAAGCTATAACTCAATATTGTTCCACCAAAGTCTCAAATTCAGCAACGAAGCTCCACCCGGACACTTTCCTTCGCGAATTTGGGCTGAAAGTGATAAATATTGGCGTTATCTGGACATAATTGCTTTAAAGTTGGCACAGTGCAGCGTCACTACCATTTAGCAACTTTGACTCAACAATTCTATTTAATACAATTATATGAATCAGACTAAAAATTCATTAAAAGATACACAAGAAGCATTAGAAACTGCTAAATATTCTTACGAAGAAAAACTTCGCGAACTGCAAAGCATTGAGCAACAAGCACATGCAGCTCAAACATCTGGGGATGAAGCAACAGCAAAAAAACTGATGATGCAGGCAATTCAAGTTGAGGAACATCTCTCAGTCTTGGATGCTGATATTAAGTATTTAGAGAGTCTTCTTAACGAAAAACCAAAGCCAAAGAATTTCAATATTATCTCACTGTCGTTAATTCTACTTGCCTTGATATTACTCGCTGGCTTAGGCTATTGGCATTTTACACAAAACGCGCCGACAACCATAACTTGTTTACCATCCGGTACCAAACTGCGAATCAATGGTTCCACCAGCATGGTACGAATCAACAAAATGCTCAAAGAACTAATAGAGTCAAAGTGTTCTGGTTCGGTCGTCGAAACTGCATCGAATGGTTCAGATGTGGGAATTCAACAAGTAACCGCAGGTCAAGTAGATATCGCTGCTGTCTCACGACCGTTAAACGCACAAGAACAAGCAAATGGACTAGTTGCCAATTTTGTCAAGCGTGATGCAATTGCGGTTGTGGTCGGTAAACAAAATCCATTCCAGCAAGGATTAACAACTGCCCAAGTAGCAAACATCTTTAAAGGTAATATTACCAATTGGTCGGCAGTTGGTGGTGCTTCGGGTGCCATCCAAGTTATAAACCGACCATCTGTTAGTGGTACCCGTCACGCATTCGGTGAACTAGTTCTCAATAATGCCGAATTTGGGATTACACCTAATATAACTACATATGCAACCGACGAAACAACTCCTATCCTCAAAAAACTCCAAACAGATGGTATTAGTTATGGTAGCTATGCTCAAGTCAATCAACAAAGTGTACGAGTAATCCCCATCAATGGTTTAATGCCAGACTCTGAAAAATATCCACTGCGGCGCCAGCTATTCTATATATATAAAGAACCAATGAGTCCTGCTGTCAAAACCTTTATAGATTTTCTCAAATCACCCGAAGTTCAAAAAATCATTGAGGAAAACTAGAAACCGGGCTTCTTTGTTGATATTTTGTAATGAAAACAACGATTTTGCATAGAAGCCCGGTTTCTTTGATATGCTGGGATGCAGTTTGAGTTAAAGTAAGCCACTGTGAGCAGAATTCGCGAACCAATTGCTAGCCTCCTTCTTTATCATGCGTTCAAATGGTCGGTTGTGGCGCCTATGCTTCATGTGTACTTCCGGGGAATAATTCATGGTATTGAAAATGTGCCACAAGAAGGTCCCCTGGTAGTAGTTAGCAACCACGCAAGCAATTATGACCCTCCGATTGTGTCGAATTGTGTTCGCCGACCAGTAGCATATATGGCAAAAAAAGAGTTATTTGATATCCCTTTTTTAAGCAAAGCCATTCAGCTATACGGCGCCTATCCTGTGAGTCGTGGCAGCGCTGACACCAAAGCCATTCGTGCTGCGTTGGAATACTTAGAAAACGGTTGGGCTGTTGGCGTTTTTTTACAAGGTACACGTACCGAAACTGGTAAAATAACTGACCCTAAACGCGGCGCCGCACTACTCGCAGCCAAAGGTAACGCTCCCATATTACCTGTATGCTTATGGGGTACACAAGAAATTGAGAAAAAAGGCGCCATTCCTCGTCCAGCAGGTGTAACAGTACGAATAGGACAATTAATAGAGGCGCCAACCTCTGGTAGTAAAGAAGAACTAGAAGAAATAACCAAAAAATGCGCCGAAGCAATTAATGCGCTACACGACTTAGGTCGGTAATGCTTCTTACTCCTATAGATAAATTGAAATACGCTCCAAGGAAGTACTCACGCACGCTTGAATTTTGCTAAGTTGGCTTCAAATTAACAAAAAGCAATAAATACTTAGTATGACAGGGTTAGAAGCCAAAAATATGTGGTCGCGACTTAGCAGTTCATCGTTAGTTCGTTTTCTGCTATTTGTTGCATGTGGGTGGGCAAGCGTTCAACTACTAGCTTATTTTGAATCAATAATTGTTATTTTTGCATTTGCAGCAATTATTGCTTTTTTACTTAGCTACCCAGTCAAATGGCTAACACGTTACATACCGCATAGTGTTGCGACAATATTAATTTTTTTGGTTAGCATGACTATTATTGCAGGAGTAACTGTTACTGTTGGTTTGACAATTATATCGCAAGGACAGCAGTTAATTGACAGCGTTACTCGGTTTTTAGATTCATTAGTACCGCTATCAAATCAGGTAGAAGAGTTTTTCCGTAGTCGTAATATCCAAATTGACTTGTCTGTTTTTGAAGGACAGTTACGAAATCAAGCATTATCATGGTTAGCCACAAGTCTAACTATATTTCAAGGCTTTATCACAAATTTTGTCACATTTATTTTCATTGCAGTTGTAGCTTTTTTCATGTTATTAGACGGCGGCAAATTATGGGAACTTATAATGAAAGCTGCACCCAAGCAACGAAGAACACATATAACAAAAATAGTTAGGAAAAACTTTTTAGGTTTTTTTCGTGGTCAGTTAATACTTACTTTGTTTTTAACTCTGAGTACATTTATCGTATTTGCTTTGCTCCAAGTTCCTTTTGCTTTAATACTATCTGTAATGGTTGGCGTTATAGATATAATTCCAGGTATAGGAGCAACTTTAGCAGTTGCTTTAGTAACGTTAATCGTCCTATCTCAAAGTGTTTGGCTAGCATTAAAGGTGTTGGTTGCCTGTATTGTTCTACAACAAATTCAAGATAATTTTATCTCTCCAAGGGTGATGCAAGGAGCATTAAATTTAAATCCTGTTGTCGTATTTTTTGCTTTATTAGTAGGCGCCAGAGTTGCAGGTTTACTAGGAATTTTTATCTCTATCCCTGTTGCTGGTGTCATTGTCTCTCTATTTGAAATTGATGAAATGAAAGCAGAAGTTGAATAGTAAAGTATTTATCATCCATTTTTATATGAGGCGCCAAATTTTACAAAAAATGATAATAACTCATAAAAATAAGGTAAAATAAGAAATTAGTAAAGAATTATAAACAGTAGGATGTCAAATATTAGAACAGAGTTAATCGAAAACCTAGATGAGGCGGAATGGGATTGGCTGGTTCCTCATGCACAACGCGATGCAATTATTTTGGTGTCATCACATCTTGACCTACTCGATGTTGGGGTTGCCATTGCATCTGATAGTACCAACGAAGTCCAGGTTTGGATAGACGAAGCATTAATTACTAAACCTTCACCTCAACAACTCGGCGCCTGGAATACTGACCGCACTAAGCGGTTTGATACTTTAATCGTACAACCTTATGTGCTAGTTAAAGAGAAATAAATTATATTATTGCTTTAACTGTTCTCCTTTTGCTCCTGTGTAACCTGTGGTTAACCATAATATAGAGCGAACTCCATCGCGGACACTTTTTTGTATTGGTTCTGGGGGAACGTCAGAAGGTATGGACACTGCTTTAAAGTCAATTCCTCTACTACCCAATACAATTTCGCCGATAACCGACGCGCGTCGCATATGATAATCTGAAGTTACCAAATATACTTTTCTTATCTTGCGTGCTTCAAGTTCATCGACAAGTGTAGTAAAGTTTGTTACAGTGTCTACAGCATCGTAATCTAAGTGTAGGCGCCTTAAATCTACTCCTTGCTTTACAAATACTTTCTTTGTTGGCGCCTTTGGACTACCACCAGATATCCAAATTGGTATACTAGGATGCTCTTTAGCAAATTTTGCAGTAAATTTTTCTCGTTCTAGACTTTTAGTAGAGCCACCTAGAACTAAAATCGCTTCCGGTTGTATAAAAGTATTTTGCACTTCTCTGTAACCCAACAGCAACATTAGCGGTAGGGCAAGAATTGTAAACCGAGGAACACCTTTAAACACTAGCTTATTCAAGGTTCTATGACGTCTTGTTGTTTCTGCTGATGTCACAATTTTCTTTCAATAATATTAATACGTAGGTTGGGTGGAGGCTTTGTGGAACCCAACAAAACCAAAACATATTATGTTGGGTCACGTTCCTCGACCCAACCTACAGTTAGAGCAATTTAAATAAAAAATATAATCCTATAACCTGATGCACTCTGAATTGTATCCGCAAGGAAGAAAAATGCAAAGATTTATATAATACTTTATTTTCTTTTTTTGATTAAACAGGACTGGCCAGCCTCGAACTGGCGACCTAGCGCTTCAGATTTGTGTGAGTTTCCCCACTCTCCGGACTATATCTTCACCATAGGTGTCTGGATACCTTTAGGTGGTGGCTGTTTAGTCTCTAGACCTTCCTAAATTTATACACATTTATCTGTGTATAACGATTAGGCTTGGCTTGGTATTACCATGAAGTACTACACGCACTTTTTAGGCTTCACCGAGTTTAACCACATTCACGCACAAAGTTTCCTTTGTGGTGCCCGATTATTCAGGAGGCGCTCGCTCTATCCATCTGAGCTACAGCCCCAAAAGAGTTGTTACACAGATTATAGCAGCTCAGGATGGCATTGCCATGCATTATCCCAAGGACTACCGCCTACTTCTAATCCACACAGGTTACTAGTCGCTTTCAGGATAATTTTTCCTTCGCTACTACCTAATTCTCGAAGTTCTAAAGATAACATTCCCTGCATTGTATCACTACAGCAAAAAACCAAACCGTTATCTGTCGGTGCCCGTAAGCGAGTTCCTGGTAAATCGGTTGTACCAATCAATTCAACTTCATACTCCGAATTACGTGCGTGTATTACCCAGCGTCCCCAAGGTGAAATATCCCATGTAACTTTTGAGTTCCAAGGCACAAACTCGTAAAATTTACCTTTGTAATGAATGCCAACCATTGCCACTGATTCCATCCACCATAAAACACCACGTCTACCACCACCAGCAGTTAACGCCAAGTCTGGCTCGTTATCAAAACAATTACAGTTTATCCAAAACCATCGAGATGGAAAGGCGCCACCCCAATTTTTTTCACCGTAAGCGGGAGCATTAGTAAATTCGTAGCGTTGACCATTCCAGTCTATCCAACCAGTGGCAAGTCCATGTGCCATTAAAATTTGCCATCCCGGCTCAAATATTTGTAGCGATGATAAAAAACCAGCAGTTGACTGTTGGGGTTTTCCTGTACTTCCCCATCCATATATAGGTTCAATTTCATATTGCCAGCGAGAATAATTACCAGTTGCAGGGTCTCGAATTATTCCCTGATTTAAAGTCGCTGTAGCTTGATAACCAGATTGAATGTGATGCTCAAACTCTCTTGGAACTAAATAAAGCGGTTGCGTAGATAAATTACTTTTACCCCAGTGTCCCAAAGCTAACACGTCTCGACTCGCCCAAAATTTACTCGTGTCAGGAAAAGTTCGCCATAAATACTCATCGTTCGGTCCCAAAATCTGCGCGGCGCCTCCACTGTGAGGTTTTCCACCAACTGGGTCTTCGATGGAATACATGAACGCAAAAGTTTGTCGAACTTCGGGAATCGTGACGCGATAATACCAACCCTCAAAAAAGCGACGGTCACTCCCAGTATGATGATAACCGCTGTGGGGTGTTTGGATTGACAGAAGCGAATTTCTTCTTGTAGATAACATGGACTTGTTTGGCTGACTTTTAAAAAAACCCTTGAAATACTTAAATGGGGTATTTACTCCAGAGTAACTGACAACAAACTCTGAACGCTCCCTACCTTGGGATGTTTTTTTTACCAGCAACAGACAAGTATGCCATCATGACTAAACGCAACACTATTGATTTTCTGGAATATCTGTTGTTGGGACTCTGTATATGGGGTGCGTTCGCAGCGTTCATCAGTCAAGAGTATTCTTACGCCATTTTCCCCTTGACTCTCGCTATTGCATTAAATGTAGCCAATCAACAGCGTTTGCGCTTTTTACAACGGCGCCAAGAAAACTCAATCGGACAATTAGGACAACCCAACCCCCAATTAAGCTTAACTCAACAGCTAGTTGAGCAACTGCGTAACCAAGAGAAACAAGATATAGAAGCAATCAACTTACGCCTAAAACAAGCCGAATCGTTCCGTATTGAAATTTCTAAAACTCAGCAAACCCAGCAGAACACCGTGAATGCTATCAACCTGCGCTTGGCTCAAATTGACAATATTGCCCAGCAGTTAAACGCTACACAACGACTATTAGAGGAAATGCGCTCTTCACAGCAGCAGAATATTGATTCTATAAATCAGAGATTGACGCAACTCGATGCTTTAAGCAAACAAGCAAATCCAAATGCGCTTAATCAACGTTTAACTCAAATAGATAATATTGCCCAGCAATTAAATGCAACACAGCAGTACCTTGAACAGTTACGACAAAACCAGGTGCAAAACGTCAATATTATTAATCAGCGCTTAACTCAAATCGATGGTTTTACACAACAGCTAAATTCAACAAAGCAGCAGGTAGAGCAGTTACAGCACCAGCAAATAAATATTCAAGAAATTAATCAGCGTTTTGCTCAGGTAGATAATGTGACACAACAAGTAGTGAATACACAAAAGCAACTAGAGGAGATGCAAAAAAGCCAACAGCAAAACGTGCAAGCAATAAATCAAAGATTAGCTCAAATCGACTCACTGACCCGACAAATCAATACAAACTCAAATAAACAAGCAGAGCAATACCAAACAAATCAGCAACTCAACATTACTGCATTAGTAAGTGGATTTAACCAACAACTAAGTGCAACACAACAGCAAATTGAAGAACTACAAAAAAACCAGCAGCAAAATACAGAAAATATTAATCAAAAATTATCAGCCCTAGATATATTTACTACAGAATTAAGTTCTACATTAGCCAAACAAATCGAGCAGTTGCAAGCAAATCAACAAGTTAATGTAAATGCAATTAATCAGCGATTAGCACAAATAGATAATATCGCGCAAAACTTCAATTGGATTCGTACATCAATTCAAGAACTACAGCAAACTCAGCAGCAAGCGAATCAAAAAACGCAAGAAGACATCTCGCAAATAAAATCTCAAATAGCGCGACTATCAGGTAGACTTGAGCCAGAAACTACAACCAATAAACCTTCCGTAGCTCAACAAGAAGCAAAAGCTAATGTAGCACCATCCCCACCTCAACCAACATCACCTCAACCAACATCACCTCAACCAACACCACCTCAACCCACTACCACAAACCAACCTCTAATCTCAAATCAATCTGTATCTCCCCAACAAGTTACCACCTATCAACTTCCTACAACGCTCAAACAACATTCTGACTTAATATTATCAATAGCATTTAGTCCAGATGGAACATTACTAGCTAGCGGCAGTTGTGACGAAACAATAAATATTTGGAATTTAGTTAACCAAAAATACAATACAATTTCCGGACACAAACAAACATCATCTTCTGGTGGAGTAAACTCGGTTGTATTTAGTCCCAATGGTCAAATATTAGCTAGTGGTAGTGACGATGCAACAGTTAGATTATGGAATGTGCAAACCGGAGAAGCAATTAACACATTTAACGGACATGACGACCGAGTATACTGCGTTGCATTTAGTCCAGACGGTCGCATTATTGCCAGTGGTAGTAAAGACCAAACCGTTAAACTATGGACTATAGACGGTCGAGAAATTGATGTCCTCAAAGCTCATTCCGATGATGTCTTATGTTTAGCCTTTAGCCCAAACGGTAAAATATTAGCCAGCGGCGCCGGAGGGTATGATAATACAATCAAGATTTGGCACCTTGAGCAACATAAATTCTTAACTATCGCGCGACATACCGATGATGTCAGCGCACTTGCTAGTAGTCCAGATGGTAAAACCCTAGCAAGTGGCAGTTGGGATAAAACAATTAAATTATGGAACTTAGAAAACGGTAGAGAAATAAATACCTTTACAGGTCATGAAGACCGTGTTTATACTGTAGCCTTTAGCCCAAACGGTCGAGTTCTAGCAAGTGGCAGTCGTGATAAAACAGTAAGACTTTGGCAAGTTGATACAGGAACCTTACTAAAAACCTACACAGGGCACGAAGACCGTGTATTTACCGTCGCATTTAGTCCCGACGGTAAAATTCTTGCCACAGGTAGCGCAGACCGCACAATCATGCTGTTACCCGTTGGCGATATAGTCGGAAATGGCGCCGATAGAACAAGTGAAATACCAAGACGAGGCAAAGCAAACGATTAATTCGTTAAAATATGTAACATCTAACTACATTACTGCCTGTGGGCAAATATGAGCGACAGCATAGATATTAATCGTGCATATGAAGTTCTCGGATTATCACCTGGTGCATCACAGGAAGAAATAAAACGTGCGTACCGTCAACTAATTAGAATATGGCATCCTGATAGTATTGCAGACCCAGTAAAAAAGCTCGAAGCAGAAGAAAGAACGAAGATTATCAATACAGCATATAGAACACTTAAATCATATATACCAACTACACCCACGGCGCCTCAACCCAAACGTACAAAAGTAAATTCACAATCATTTTCATCAAGCGCAGAGAGATTTTATCAATCAGGAGTTGCGAACGTACAACAGAACAAATACGAAGATGCCCTAAATGATTTTACCCAAGCAATTCGTCTCAACCCTCTTTATATAGAAGCATACAAATATAGAGGACTTGTTTGTTCGCAACTTGGCTTAGAACTGCGTGCGACTGCCGACTTAACAAAAGCAGCAGAACTAGAACGGCGCCTACACGGTAAACATACCAGACCACCAGCAGCACCAGCAAACTACAAATACTCATACTACCGTAAGCCTAAACCCTTTCATCAAAAGCTATGCCAAGCCCTAAAAAGCTTGTTTAGATTAAAACGACGTTAACAAAACTTTATGTAATATATAAGCAATCACTATCATATATATAAAGCTAGTTGGCAAAACTTTGCAGAAAGTAAACAGCCATCACAAATGGTAAATATGTGAGATTTCCTCAGAAAGAAGTGCTAACTTAAAAACATGGCACAGAGAAGTTCAAGTTTCAATCAGTCTTGATATTGATGTTAAAGCCAGTGCCACCTTGCTTTAATATCGCCGCAATCACTGTTCTATAGTCGCATCCTTCTATACTATAAATGTGTTTTCGCCTTAAGTTTCGTTTCATTATTTTTGGAGGTTATTGAACGCACAGCCAAAAATGCCTGCCTAGCTGTAAAAAAAGGGTGTACAGCATTATAGAAAACAAATTGCGATGTATTTGTCCACACTAGTAAAGTAATTATCCTGCTAATTTTTAACTACTACAAATTCATTCCACATATAGTAAACCGCTGTAAGCTACTGATGAAATTCGGTCGTAGCACAGCGGTTAACTTTGTTTTAGTGCTGAGTAAAAAGTGCTGAGTGCTGAGTAAAGTAGAACAGTTTATACTCAGCACTCAAAACTCAGCACTTTTTACTTCTTAATGTGGCGCCCACAACAAGGAGCGTACCTAAAATAACAGACGGTTCAGGAACTTCACGGTTATTAGTACTAGATTTAGAATTTAATACAAACGCGCGTTCGACTGGTGCGCTGCTTCTCGACCAGTTCTCTAAGTTTCCTAAGTAGGCACTCATACCATTAGTGCCAAAACCTTTATCTGTAGTTTCCCAGTAAATATCATCGCGGTCAAAGTTATTAGAAAGGTGTAAACCCAACCAATAGGTGGTATTCGCAGCTATCTTCACCGGCTTTTCTAAATCAAACGAGTAGCTATACTCGTCATAATAATTAAACAGCGAACGATTTGTAGCTTGCTTTAGTACATTAGCCCCAATACCTGAAACAAAAGGTTGTGTATCAGGTGTACCATCAATATCTTCAAATAGATAATACTTTAACGTACCATCCCATTTAGATTCAGGCGCCTCAACAGTCCAAAACTCAATATTATCTAACAAGCTATCTTGGTTAACTGCAAAATCTTCAGCTTGTATCCATAAAGTAGCCTCTCTTCCAGCAGTTAAACTAGGCGCCCCATTATCAAACAACACTTTTGGCTGCGTAGTCAGTTTTTGGGCGAATATACTTTGAGTGGCACTTGCCCTTCCAGTTTGTAAAAATCCTAATGCAGCAAATAACACTCCAATACAAACAGGGAAGAATTTATGCGGAATAGTTAGCCGAGTCATTGATTTTCTCCTGAAACCAGGTAATTTTACTGGTAGACTTACCCGGCAGTAGTCGCGTGCTAGCATCCCCCTCTGGTAAACATACTTGTTTATCACTACTTAATAAATACAATTTTTTACGTATAAATACAGAATATATAAGTTTATTTTAATATTTATTCTTTTCTTATAAACATTTCTTCTCAGCAAGACTCACTCAGCACTTTCCAACTCTCCCCTTGCCCTCAAAGGCTCTTGTGCGTCACAATAAAAATAAAAGTTGTAATTTGTCTTAACAATGGCGCAAGTAAAACTTTCTCAAACTCTTGACACACCTCAAATTACGACGAACCCTAAAGGTTATGACTACGACTTAGTAATCGTCGGTGGTGGAATTGTCGGTTTAACCCTAGCAAGCTCTCTTAAACACTCAGGGTTAAATGTTTTGTTAATCGAAGCTCGTGTAGAATCAGCAGCAGTAATGAAAGGACAAGCGTATGCAGTACATATGCTCTCTGCTTTGATTTATGAAGGAATAGGGGTTTGGAAAAAGATTTTGCCCAATATAGAGACATATCGACGGGTACGTTTATCAGATGCAGATTATTCTGGTGTAGTAGAATTTAGCACTAGTGATATAAATAAAGATGATTTGGGATATGTAGCAGAACACCAAGCACTGCTATATCCATTACAAGAATTTGTAAAAGATTGTTCCAACGTTACAGTACTTTGTCCAGCAGAAGTAGTAGAGACAAAATACCTAGCTGATGCTGCTGTCACAACTATTAAAGTCGCAGACGAAACCAAAACGATTCGTAGCAAATTATTAGTAGCAGCAGATGGTTCGCGTTCACGTATTCGTCAAGCTGCTGGAATTACAACCCGTGGCTGGAAATATTGGCAGTCATGTATTGTGGCATTTGTCAAACCAGAAAAATCGCACAATCAAACCGCATACGAAAAATTTCAAAAAAGCGGACCCTTTGCGATATTACCATTACCAGGAAACCGTTGCCGAATAGTTTGGACGGCGCCGCACGAAGAAGCGAAAGCATTATGTGCTATGAACGACACCGCATTTTTAGCCGAGTTACAAGCACGTTACGGCGACCACATGGGTAAACTAGAGTTGCTAGGAGAGCGTTTTGTTTTCCAAGTACAGTTAATGCAAAGCGATAAATACGTTAAAAAGCGTTTAGCATTAGTTGGTGACGCTGCTCACAACTGTCACCCAGTCGGAGGACAAGGTTTAAATTTAGGCATTCGTGATGTTGCAGCATTAGCACAAGTTATCCAAGAAGCACATTCAAAAGGTCAAGATATAGGCAATATTAAAGTCTTGAAACAATACGAACGCTGGCGCCAAATAGAAAACTTAACTATATTAGGTTTCACAGATATATTAGACAGAGTATTCTCCAATAACTTTTTACCTGTAGTTCTAGTAAGGCGCCTGGGTTTACTCGCAATGAAATACATACCTATAGTTAAAGTTCTCTCCTTAAAACTAATGATTGGCTTACTAGGACGCACTCCTAAACTAGCCCAAAGATAAACTGAAAAAATCCCTCCTAACGCCGCCGCGCGCGGAAGGGGAGAAAAGAGTGTTTTTAGCTCCCCTTATCAAGGGAGTTGGGGGGATTAAACTTAATTTATAATAGAAACCTTATATACCTTATTAATATTTTCCAATTTCAAAACTTTGGAGTTAGTTAAAAACTTCATAAAATTACCACCTAACTTCAGCTTTTTTAAAGCTTTAGTAACGGCTTCTTTATGACGAAGATTATACTCCATCCCTAGCTTCGATAAATCAATTGTGGTTTTATCGTCGCCTTCAGAGCGAATAATATTTAATAATTGCTTCTCAATTATCGCACGATTCCGGTCATCGCTCTGAGTAGTAGAAGTTTTATTATTTGCTTTATTACTCTTCGCTTGTTGTCCAAAAGACAATGTACTACCATTTGGATATTTTGTAACTTTAATTTGATTATCTTGTTTTACGACTCTATATACTTCCAACTCTTGCTGTAACAAGCAATTACACAAACTTAACATTACTGCATCTGAAGAACAAACAAAAACAGTTTTGGCTTTAGGGTAAAATTCGCGCAACTGACACCCAAAGGTAATCATTTTACCATCAGCTGCATCTTTGGCACCAGGTACTTGAATTAAGTCATATCCTCGTTCATACAACGACTGGTCTACATTTCCCAGCGTGCGCCAATTAGCAAAAGCAATTTTGCAAGTAATTTGAAATGAAGATTGCTGTTGCAAAAATCCTTCCATCTCTAACGACAATTGAAGGTTCTCTGCATCGAGTAACAAAACCGCAATTCCTTTACTGCGAACCGTTGGCATTAGCTCTTGTATCATCATATCCAGTTGGATACCAAAATTATACCTTAAGTTTCAATACATAAAATTGATAACCGCAAAACTACTAGTTAAATTTATTTGTGACTATCCAGAGTGAGTAAAAACTAGAAATTAAACTTTTATAAACAATGTTAGTAATACATCCACTATTGGGAAAACTAAAAACGTAAAAAGTATGTGAATCTGAGACTTCAAACGTCGCTGACATTATGGTCGAGCCAATTAAATCGGGGTATAGGAGTAATTACAGTGCAAAAATTTTCTAAAAATTCCAAATTGATTAAAAAAATACCCCTACGTCTGCTTTTGGTTATCCCCTTTGTCTTACAAGTTTTTGTAGTTGTCGGACTGGTGGGATATTTTTCATATGTACGAGGTCAAAAAGCAGTCAATAATCTGGCTAACCAGTTGATGGACAAAACTAGTCAGCAACTTGATGGACATTTAGATAACTACCTGGCATTACCACTACAAATTGCTCAGATGAATCTCAATGCCATTACAACTGGAAACTTGAATATTAATGACCAAACGAAGAATGAACGCTACTTTTGGCAACAAGCTCAAGCTTTCAAAAACATTACCTATGTTGGTTATACCTTAAACGATGGTACAGAATTAGGCGCCGGACGCTGGATAAAAGGTTTAGATGTTTTAACCTACGAAAATCTAAAAGGTTCGGGTAAAGCATCTGATTTCACTACAGATGCACAAGGTAATCGTCGTGAACGCTTGCAAAGTTATGACTATGACCCCCTTTCTGAACCTTGGTACAAACAAACTGTTAGCATGGGTAAGCTAATTTGGAATCAAATATATGTAGCTCAAAATAGTAGTATTGAGGTTACTCAAGCTGGAAAAGCGCATAATACTAACGTTGACAACTCACTAGAATATTATGTTGCTGTTAGTGCTAGGGCGCCTTTTTACGATAAAAACGGCAATTTATTGGGCACTACTGGTGTTGATTTATTACTAACAGACATTAGTAAGTTTTTACATAATTTAAACGTGAGCCACAAAGGCCAAGTTTTTATTATGGAGCGAAATGGTCTTTTGGTAGGTACGTCTACAACTCATCCAATATTATATTCGGTTAAAGATACAGCCGAACGATACAACGCGCGCCAAAGTCCTAACCCTATTATTCGCGCGGTTGCTAGTGGAATACAAAAACGGTTTGGTGATTTTCAAAACATTCAAGCTGTTAAAAATACTCAAGAAGTTGATATTATTTATAACGGAGAGCGCTATTTCGTCCGGGTTACTCCGTGGCAAGACGAACGTGGGTTAGATTGGCTAATGGTTGTAACTATACCTGAATCAGACTTTATGGCAGAAATTAATGCCAATACTCGTACAACTATTTTATTGTGCTTGGCAGCATTAGGCATTACTGTATTATTAGGAATATGCACAGCAAGCTGGATTACTAGACCTGTTTTACAGTTAGCTCAAGCCACAGAAGCAATTTCTACTGGAAAAGTAAATCAAATTATTAGAGAAAGCATAATTCATGAAATCAATCTTCTTTCTCTCTCTTTTAATCGCATGGCACAACAGTTACGTTCTGCTTTTACTGCTTTAGAAACAACCAATCAAGAACTCGAAAAAACAAACGCCGAATTAGAAACGCGCGTGCTTGAAAGAACCAAGCAATTAGAAAACACACTTCATGAATTGAAACAAGCTCAAGCTCATTTGGTGCAAACCGAAAAAATGTCAGCATTAGGGCAAATGGTAGCAGGTGTTGCTCACGAAATAAATAATCCTGTTAGCTTTATCTATGGCAATTTAGTTCACGTCAATAATTACACGCAAGATTTATTTAGACTTATACGAGTTTATCAAGATGCTTTACCCAATCCACCAGATACGGTACAAGAAGTCATTGATGAGATTGAGTTAGATTTTATTCAGTCAGATTTGAATAAAACTTTTAACTCGATGCAAACAGGCGCCAAGCGAATAAAGCAAATAGTTCTTTCATTACGTAATTTTTCTCGTTTGGACGAAGCAGATTTTAAAGAAGCAGATATTCATGAGGGTATAGATAGTACATTAATGATACTAGAATATCGTCTAAAAGCACAAACTTATCGTCCTGAGATTCAAGTTATTAAACAATACGCTAAGTTACCATTAATTAAATGCTACGCTGGGCAATTAAATCAAGTATTTAAAAATTTACTTTTCAATGCCATTGATGCTTTAGAAGAAACTATTTCTGAAAATAGAGATATAATTCCTACAATTACAATTTCTACTTACATGATAGAAAATATTATCTCTATATGTATTATCGATAATGCTAAAGGTATTGACGAAAGTATTAAAAGCAAGCTATTCGACCCATTCTTTACTACTAAAGCTGTAGGCAAAGGTACAGGTCTAGGTTTATCTGTCAGCTATCAAATTGTTGTAGAAAAACATTGTGGACGTCTGTGGTGTGATTCTATTCCAGGTAAAGGTTCCAAATTTTTTATCGAAATCCCTACAAATTTATAATTTATAATTGTCGTCGTAGAGACGTTACATGTAACGTCTCTAGAAATTATGATAAACACCACGACACAACTATTTTACCTGTTGGTGTTCAACCTGCACTGGTGCCTCCGATAATTTCCTTGCCATATTCAAAAACTCAGAAGGCAACATGACTACAGTCGTTGTATTATTTTCGGCACCGACTTCTGTTAACATTTGTAAACGTCTTAACTCTAACGCGGCAGGATTCTCAGAAATTAATTTTGAAGCTTCAGCTAATTTAATCGAAGCTTCTTGTTCTGCGTCAGCTTTAATTATTCGCGCACGTTTCTCACGAATAGCTTCCGCTTCTTTCGCCATCGCACGCTGCATCGAAGTAGGAATTTCAACGTCTTTCATTTCCACCCGCTCGATAACTATACCCCAAGGCTCCGTGATTTCATCAACGATTTCTTGAACTTTGACGTTGATTTTGTCGCGGTTTTGTAAAACGTCATCCAAAATATTTTGCCCAACCACGTTGCGTAAAGTTGTAAGTGCAGCTTGGTATACAGCAACTTGATAATTCTCTACTTTGTTAATTGCTTTCGATGCGTCGAGAATTCGGTAGAACAGAACTGCATTGACACGAATCGTAACACTATCTGCGGTTACTGTTTCTTGCGGCTCAATATTTACTGTTTTTGTGCGGATATCAACCTGTGCTTTTTGATCGATAAACGGTAATATCCAATACATCCCTGGTCCCATAACGCCCTTAGTTCTACCTAAACGGAAAATAACTCCGCGTTGATATTCTCTATCAAGCTTGATTCCTGATAAAGAAAGGATTATTAAGAAAGTAAAAAATGTACCTATAAGAGTTCCCATAGATGCTGAGGTGATAAATGTATATCTCTATTTTATACTTCCTCTACTGGGTGAATATAAATACTCTCTTCACACAAAATAATAAAGATAATTTGTCAATTGATCCCCAAATTGCACAGTAGATTGTAAACTGTGTAGAGGTCACTCGGATGTTACTTTATGGAGATATTAATGCCAACTATAAAATTAAGATTAAAATTAAAATTTTAGAATTTGGTTCTCCTTGGCTCCAGTGATGCTAAAGTTGCATTCAATAAACGTCGTTTTCAGCGGGTCGAAATGCTGAAGAAGCTACAAAAAAAGCAAATTTCTCTGATTGCGGGTGCTGGGTTGTGTGCCTTTCTAGCTGGAGCTTTCGTTTCAGCCCCTGAGATTGGCAAAAACTTTGGTAATTTGTTTAAATCTGGTAGGGACAAACCTGAACTCCTAACAGAGGAAACCAAAGCCAAATCAGCCGTACTACCTCTGGTTGTACAATCCTCGCTCTCCCGAACGGCTAAACTTGAGGCTATTGCCAAAGGTTCTCCCTCAACTGACCGCAACCGCGCACGCTATCTTTTAGCCAGCGATTTGATTGAAAGTAAGGATGCTAAAGGCGCCCTAAAGCATCTTGATGGGCTTGAAAATGACTATTCACAACTGGCGCCTTATGTCATTCTCAGACAAGCACAAGCATACGAAATATTAGGAGAAGATGGCAAAGCGTCAGATTTACGGCAAAAGGTAATCAAAGATTATCCAACGCACCCTGCCACAGCCAAAGCGCTTTATTTAATTAGTACTAAAGAATACCAAGACCAAGCAATTGCTCAATTTCCATCACATCCTCTAACTTGGGAAATTATTAAGAAGCGCTTGGGTGAAAATCCCAATCAACCACAATTGCAGTTAGCATTGGCAAAATACTCGTTTGACCAACCGGGTATTACTGAAGTTTTGAACAAACTTGTCAATGACCCAACTCTCAAACCCGAAGAGTATGAAATTTTGGGAACTGCATTTTGGGAAAATAATGAGTTTGGTAAAGCTTCAACCGCTTACAGCAAGGCGCCTCGTACATCTCGCAATTTATACCGTGCAGGACGCGGTTTACAAATTGGTGGACAGCGCGAACTAGCTGTTGCGACTTATCAAGCATTAATGAAAGAATTTCCTACTGCACGCGAAACCGGAACCGCGTTAATACGCATGGCAGAAATGGCATCTAATAAAAAAGATGCGCTCCTATATCTTGACGCTGTTGTCAATAGATTCCCTGATAAAGCAGGCACCGCGCTAGTTAAAAAAATAGAAATTCTCAAATCACAAAACGATGGCAAAGGTGCAGAAGCTGCACGCAAGCTATTAATTGACAAGTTTGGCAATACCGAAGAAGCTGCTGAATACCGTTGGAAAGTCGCTCTCGACAAAGCTAAAGCCAAAGACTTCAAAGCCGCTTGGCAATGGGCAGAACCAATTGCTACCAACAACCCCGATAGCATTTTGGCGCCACGAGCAAGTTTCTGGGTCGGAAAATGGGCATCACAAATCGGTAAACAAAACGAAGCCAAACAAGCATATGAGTACACAATAAGTAATTTTCCATACTCGTATTACGCTTGGCGTTCAGCAGGGCTTTTAGGGTTAAACGTCGGAAACTTTAACAATCTCAGGAATTTAAACCCGCAAGTTGTCGAACTAGTGCGTCCTGTACCTACAGCAGGCTCAGAAACATTTAAAGAATTATACCTGCTTGGACAAGACCGGGATGCTTGGTTACAGTGGAACAGCGAATTCCAAAACAAAATGCAGCCAAGTATAAACGAGCAGTTTACCGAAGGCTTAATGCAACTTGCAAGAGGTGAAAATCTTAAAGGTATTGACACAGTTTCGACGCTCGAAGACCGTGATGCACCTGAAGATTTAGCACAATATCAAGTACTAAAAAAACAGCTTATCTATTGGCAAGCGCGCTATCCCTTCCCATATATCGACATCATCGAAAAATGGTCAGCGCAGCACAAAGTCAACCCATTGCTCGTGACAGCAGTAATGCGTCAAGAGTCCAGGTTTGAGAAAAAAGCCAAATCAACAGCAGGCGCCACTGGTTTAATGCAAGTAATGCCAGCAACAGCCAAATTCATCGCACCACAAATTAAACAGGATATCAAGAACATTGAGCTTGAAAAACCTGAAGACAATATCATGCTGGGAACATGGTATTTAGGACATACCCACGACCAGTACAAAGAAAACTCACTTTTGGCAATAGCATCTTACAACGCAGGCCCAGGTAACGTATCCAAATGGTTAACAACCTTACCAAAAGACGACTCCGATAACTTCGTCGAAAACATACCCTTCGACGAAACCAAAAACTACGTTCGTCAAGTCTTTGGTAACTACTGGAACTATCTGCGTTTGTACAATCCAGAAATTTCGCAAATTGTCGCGAAATACTCAGCCGAACATCCCAAATTACCCCACGAAGGTTCACAAGACCAAGCAGCTACACAAAAACCTGCCGCAGAAACACAACAAAAGACCGAAAAACCCAAATAATAATGTCATTCTGAGCATCTTAATGTCATTAGTCGCGTAGCGTAATGCGGAGCATTTGCCGCAGGCTAGAATCTCGACAACTATTCACAATATAAGAGATGCTTCACCCTTCGGGTTCACCACTTTGGCGGAGAGCAGCGCTGTGCGCGGGTTCCCCGCGCCATCGGGGAGTGGCGTGCGACTGCGGGGACCCAAACCGACACCCTTCGGGTTCAGCATGACAAGGACATTTCGGTGCCAGTAGATAATTTTCTCTACAACGATAATATATAAGAAGATTTTATAGAAAGTTTATAAAGTTTTGACCGTGCTGTGGGAATCCTATAAAAGAAGCGATAGTATGCAGCACAAGGTGAGAATATGCCTTTAACTTCGAGAGTCCCAGGTTATGAAATTACGGAAGTAATTTATGAAGTTGAGAATACAACAGTATATCGAGCCAAATCGCAAAAAAATAACCTACCTGCGATTTTAAAGGTTGTAAAGGCAGAATTTTCAACCTTGGAGCAGATTAATCGTCTAAAACGCGAGTTTAAGATTTGCGAAAACTTGAATTTGGAAGGGGTTGTCAAAGTTTATGGTTTAGAGACCTCTCAAAATCAGCTTATCCTAGTAATGGAAGATTTTGGCGGCATTAGTCTCAAAGATTTTCTCTCAACACATACTTTATCTCTAGAGATTTTTCTTCTAATAGCGCTACAGTTAGCAGAGTCTTTAGCATCTTTACACTCAAGACGCATCATCCATAAAGACATCAAACCTAGCAATATCATCATTAACCCACAAACGCTACAAGTCAAAATCACTGATTTTAGTATTGCTGCAAGGTTTCAAGATGTTGAACTTGATAACTCAACTCAACTCGAAGGGACACTTTCATATATATCCCCAGAACAAACTGGACGGATAAACCGCAAAACTGATTACCGTACAGATTTCTACTCGCTAGGTATAACATTTTACGAAATTTTAGCAGGACAGTTACCGTTTGCAAGTAATGACCCATTAGAAATTGTTTATGGACACACAGCGAAAGACCCAACACCAATTCGAGAATTAAGCCAAAATTTATATGAGGAAATTCCCGAAGCTATTGCATCGATTATTACTAAGCTTATGGCAAAGAACCCAGACGCACGTTATCAAAACGCATCTGAGTTATTAGCTGATTTACAGCAGTGTTTAAATCAGTGGAAAACCACGGATAAGCTTACAAACAAAGCAATACTATCTAATAAAATTTGTGAAGTATCTAGTACTACAACAAGTAAAGAAGTCTTAGACTTAGCGACGGTTATCAAAGCAACGAGCGCAATATCAAGCGAAATAGTTCTCGATAAATTGCTTCTCAAATTGCTGCATATTATTATCGAAAACGCTTCTGCCCAAATTGGTTGTATTATTCTCGAACGTGATAACGAGTTATTTATCGAAGTCGCTGACACAAATCAAGATGTATCATTAGTTCAATTACAGTCAACACCCGTCAATACTAGTAATGATATTCCGGTTACAGTGATTGATTATGTTGCTACAACTAAAAAACCATTAGTACTAATCGATGCGAGTCAAGAAAGTATTTTTTTCAAAGACCCTTATATTCTCAACAAACAACCCAAATCTATTTTATGTACACCAATTTTTTACCAAACCAAATTTATTGGTGTAGTTTACCTAGAAAATAACCATTATACAGGCGCCTTTACCGAAGAAAGACTGCAAATTCTCCAAGTTCTGACCTCACAAGCAGCTATTGCAATAGAAAACGCGCGTTTGTTCAGCGCAGAACAGCAAAAATCTCAACAGCTTACTGAATCATTAAATAAACTAGCACAGCAAGAAGAACAATATCGTAACATCTTTGAAAACACCATTGACGGTTTAGCTATTTACGATTTAGAGACAGGTAAATATCTTGCTGTCAACCAAGCAGTTTGTAAAATTTACGGTTATGAAGCTTCCGAATGGTCAAATATTCAACCCCTAGATTTTATCCACCCAGACTCACAACATGTACTTGCTGAGTTTCTTGATATTCTCAACGCAGGTAAAAAATTTTACTGTGAAGCTATAGTTATTCGTAAAGATGGAACATTAATAGACGTTGAAGTCAAAGCTAATGCTATTACCTATGACGGTAGACACTGTGCATTAACAGTATCGCGTGATATTACAAAACGTAAACGAGTGGAAGCTGAACTGCGACAAAAAGAAGAACAGTATCGAGGAATTTTTGAAACAGTCACCGATGGTATTGGTATTTTTGACATTGAAACCGGAAAATTAATAGCGTCAAATCCTGCTTACTACACAATGCATGGTTATACTTATGATGAATTTATACAATTAAACCCTTTAGAATATATACATCCAAACTCACATCATTTATTTGGCGAGTTTTTTAACACTGTAAAATCGGGCCAACCATATAGTTGTCAAGCAACAAATATCCGTAAAAATCGCACTTTATTAGATATCGAAGTTAAAGGTATACCGTATTTGCTAAACAACAGTCCTTGTATTTTAGCAGTTGTACAAGATATTACAGAACGCAAACGCACCTTAGAAGCACTCTCGCACCGCTCTCAAGAACTTGAGCAAACTCTATCAAAACTCCAGCGTACCCAATCTCAACTTGTCCAAACCGAAAAAATCTCTCAACTTGGACAACTCGTAGCAGGTGTTGCCCACGAAGTAAATAACCCCGTTAGCTTTATCAACGGTAATTTAGCCCATGCGAAACAATATATTGAAGGCCTAGTTAACTTAGTCAATTTATACCAAGAAAAATACCCTAATCCTGACAGCGAAATAGAAACCGAAATCGAAAATATCGACCTTGACTTCCTACTCGAAGACCTGCCCAAACTAATCATCTCAATGAAATTAGGTACCGACCGCATTCGTGATATCATGCAGTCGCTTCGTAACTTCTCGCGTTCAGATACAGGCCAAAAAACTCAAATAGATATTCATCAAAGTATCGACACAACTTTGATAGTACTCTCTCACCGTCTCAAAGCAAGACCCGAACGCCCAGCAATTCAAATTATTAAACAGTATGGAAAATTACCATTAGTGCCGTGTTTTTCCGGTCAAATCAACCAAGTATTTATGAACTTACTAGCCAACGCTATCGATGCATTAGAAGACTCAAATACTGGTAAAACTTACTTAGAAATAGAAAAAAACCCTAATCAAATTAAAATAACCACCGAACTAGTAAACGATTCTACATCTTACATTCAAATTAAAATTGCCGATAACGGTTTAGGAATGACCGAAGAAGTCCATCAAAAATTATTTGATGCATTCTTTACCACCAAAGTAGAAGGCAAAGGAACAGGTTTAGGACTATCAATAAGTAACCAAATCATCACAGAAACACATAATGGCAAATTAGAATGTTTTTCATCACCTGGAAAAGGCGCCGAATTTATTATCAAACTTCCACTCACTAATTAACAATTAGGCCACTCTCGCAAAACAATTTTTGAAGCTTCCCTAACAACGGAACTTAAATTACAGTGGTACAAAGCTGCACACGAAAAAAAGCCAATCTCTACAATATAAGCTTTAGCCTCAGAAATACAAAGGTCAAGTACCCAAATTGAATCAGGTTGCCAACCACATGCAATAACCTCTTGGGCTAACAAATGTACTACGCATGAAAACCTAGAAACCTGGAATATACGTTGATAGCATGTAATAGAAATGACGATTTGTCTGCGACAATGAATGCGTAGAAACCAGGTTTATGCAGCGTAAGTCCTATAAATTTTGGAATTCCCAGTTTATTGAATAAGCTGGAAATGCACAGGCTTTCTATGCCTGTGCCACCCCACCATATTAAGTATTACTGGACTAATTGCGCGTGTTGCCGTTGCTGCTGACTCGAAGCATACAATCTATTCAGCGCATTCACATATGCCTGTGCTGATGCCACAATAATATCAGTATTCGCTGCATGACCAGAAAATACTCGCCCTTCATGTTGTAAACGAATCGTTACCTCTCCAAGCGCATCAATTCCCGCTGTCACAGATTGTACAGAAAACTCGATTAATTGATTAGGTACATTCGCCACGCGGTTAATAGCTTTATAAATTGCATCAACTGGCCCTGTGCCTATTGCCGCATCCGTTAATTCTTCCCCCGAAGGATTACGCAACGTGACGGTCGCAGTTGCCCGCGCGTGGTCTCCACATGACACCTGTACTAATTCAAGCTTAAATAACTCCGCCGCCTGTTGAATTTCATCGTTGACTAATGCCTCCAAGTCCCAGTCGGTTATTTCTTTTTTCTTATCAGCGACTTCTTTAAATCGAACAAACGCTTTATTTAAATCTGTCTCTGTTAACTCATAACCTAATTCCTTCAACCGAGTTCTGACTGCATTACGCCCAGAATGTTTACCTAAAACTATTTGGTTCTCAGTTAATCCAATCAACTGAGCATCCATAATTTCATAGGTAAGTTTATTTTTCAAAACTCCATCTTGGTGAATACCTGACTCGTGAGCAAAAGCATTGGCACCTACTATAGCTTTATTTGGCTGTACTAACATTCCCGTTAAACTAGATACTAAACGAGATGTCTTATATAGTTGACGTGTATCAATATTTGTTAATGGTTGTTCAGAATTTACAGGTCTTCCTAAGAAGGGGTTAAAATACTGCCGACGTACATGTAGACCCATTACTAATTCTTCTAATGCCGCATTACCTGCACGTTCACCAATACCATTAATTGTACATTCGAGTTGACGGGCGCCGTTTTTGACTGCTTCTAAAAAGTTCGCCACTGCCAAACCCAAGTCGTCATGACCGTGAACAGAAATTATCGCTTTGTCGATATTGGGGACATTTTCTTTTATCCCTTTTATTAATGCTCCAAACTCACTTGGTGTGGTGTAACCAACTGTATCGGGGATATTAACCGTTGTGGCGCCTGCATTAATAACTTTTTCTAATACTTCGTACAAAAACTCTGGGTCAGAACGCCCAGCATCTTCGGGTGAAAATTCTATGTCATCAGTGAAGCTTTTAGCGTATGCGACCATTTCTTCAGCAACTGCCACAACTTCACTTCTAGTTTTTTTCAACTTATATTGAAGATGAATATCCGAAGTCGCGATAAAAGTGTGAATTCTTCCTTTAGCAGCACCTTTAATAGCTTCTGCTGCTGCCTTGATATCATCATGTCGCGCGCGTGCCAAACTACAAATAATTGGCCCGTCTTCTGTACCAACAGTTTGGGCTATTTTGCTAACTGCTTCAAAGTCACCAGGACTTGCAAATGCAAACCCTGCTTCAATAATGTCTACACCAAGACGCGCTAATTGCTTGGCTATGACTAGCTTCTCGTCGATGTTGAGCGTGGCCCCTGGAGACTGTTCGCCGTCACGGAGTGTAGTATCAAAGATGATGATTTTGTCTGTGCTGTTATACATTTCGGTATTTTTGTAAGTTTTTAGTGGCTACAAAATATTTTCAACTTGAAGCAAACTTAATGTTTATAAGTTTTAATATTGTAAATAAATACTAAGATTAGGGACCTTCAGTTTTTTCTATAACTTCGCGAATATCGTTTAAATCAATATACCTATCCGTAGCATTACGTAGTTCTCTTGCTATCATTCCTTCTGTTGATACAACAGTTATATGAGTATTTTTAGAGCGTAATAATTCGATTGCTCGTTCAAAATCACCATCACCACTAAATAAAACAACCCGGTCATATTGGTCTACAGTATTAAACATATCTACAACAATTTCGATATCTAAATTAGCTTTTTGAGAATAGCGACCGGAAGTATCATCATAATATTCTTTCAAAATTTTAGTGCGGACGGTATATCCTAAACTGATTAGAGCATCACGAAAACCTCTTTGGTCTTGAGGGTCTTTTAGACCAGTGTACCAGAATGCGTTGATGAGCGTCGTTTCGGACTGTTCGTATTTAAAGTATTCTAGTACTCGTCGCGGGTCAAAAAACCAGCCATTTTTTTGTTGAGCGTAAAACATATTGTTTCCGTCTACAAAAATAGACAGACGATTCATAGTAGTACCCATAAGAATTTAACACCTACATATATAGAATAAGAATTTAGATAAAACAAGAGGTTATAGCAATTTCAAATGATTAATTTGCTCTTAACAATAAAAATAGTTGACGTGTATAGCTTTTATCCTGCACTACTCCCAATTTAAATAATTTAAACATTTATTACAGTACTGCCATTGAGGTTTATACTTTTACCCAAATACATGGATATTCATTCCCCACAATTGCAATCTACCAATAAATTAGACTTTGTAACAGCATTTAAAACTGTATATCAATCCAGTTTACTCCCAAAGAGGTATGAAATTGGCAACTGCTGTGTTTATTAACTCAAAACCCATGAATCAGGTTTATACTAAGCGCTTGACACAGTTTCGTAAGCACAGCAAGCTCCATGACAAATGGAAGCAATTTCATGTTTTGCATAAGTTGCATGTCATGAATTGCACTGCGTACATTGACAATATGCAGTCAATCTCGTATTGGTAGTGCTATAGTTGCGAGTAGCTTTCCTTGTGAGTAACAAATTCCGCTATCCGTATCTACATCATCTATTGTTCCCAAGATTCGTCAAAAATTTGCTTTGGACACCTGATAATACGCAGAGTTTATCCCATAAGCCTTCTTTGCCTTTGAATCGCTGTATATGTAATGTCAACAAAGCTTTGAGAACTCAGGGGTGTGTAAAGTGGCAATTCACCGCTATACTTAGAGCTTAGTTTCTGGTGACTAAGTAATGATAGTGAGTATAAATTACTAATGTATAAAATATTCATATAAATATCGTTCGCAGTTTGAGCCTTTAAAGTCTGTGTAAATAAATAATTGAACTTACGTAAATCAACTAGATATTACGATATGAACGAAGAACCTACACCTACCTTAACTAAAAAATATGTCCCGGCAACAGACCAACAGTCAAGTAGAACCACGAAATCTACTTCCACGACTAATGGGCGCCAATCGAAAAAGATAGCGCGTCTAGGTCATTTGCTAGCAGGAATGTGGACGGTAGGTGCAGCGTTACTGACTGTTTCCAATTTGCGATTACCGCAAATGATGGAAAATCAGGCACAATCGGCATTTTATCAACTTCGTGGCTCGATTGTACCGCCAAAAGACATTGTAATTCTGGCAATTGACGACGATTCGATATCAACACCTGCGGTATCTTACGCAACTGACCCGATAAAATATGGTCATTTGGAACCCTTAAAAGGATTTCCTTACAAGCGTGAAGCATACGGGCAAGTTATTCAAAAGCTGGTTCAAGCTGGAGCGCGTGTTGTCGCATTAGATGTAATCTTTGACTTGCCGAGTAGTCATGGTCTAGAAGACGACCGTAAATTCCAAGCAGTGTTACAACGCTATGGCAACAAAGTTGTTTTAGCTGCGTCATATGAAAATTTTGAAACTCGTAGTGGTTTTGTAACACAATTACGTTCCCCCCAAGAATTACTCCGTGTTGGTTCTGTCTCAACTGGGTCTATAACTTTCCCAATAGAGGTTGATGGCAAGATTCATCGTTTTGCGGGTGAGTATACTAAGGAACTAAAAGAAACCCAAGGTAGTTTATTAGACAAAATACCAGATTTTAGTCTAGCGACTTTGAGGGCTGCGAATATTGACTTTCCTAAACCTAAAGGGGACCGCATTTATTTTCATGGGTCTATGGGTAGTTTTGAGCAAATTCCATTTTGGTATGTTTTTGACCAAATGTTTTGGGATAGCAATTTACAGTCAGGGAAAGTATTCAAGGACAAAATAGTACTAATTGGCGCCACGGCAACGGTAGCGAATGATTTTCATGCAGTTGCTGTAAACTGGTTATTTCCCGAACGTATGAGTGGAGTGGAAATACATGCGAACGCACTAGCGACCCTCATGGAGGGTAAATCAGTAAAAATCGCAATCAACAGTCCTTATGGCAGTAGTTTATTTGTCTTAGCATTAGTTGGTGGAAGCGCATATTTTGCATCTCGAAATAAATACAATCGGCTTCGAGTTTTTTCTTGCTTCGGTATAGCTATTGTTTGGGGAGGTATTAATTATTTACTTTTTGTTACAAATCAATTATTTTTTCCAACAGCTGTACCTGTAACTGCACTTATTGCAATTGGTTTATCTTATTTAGGTATTGAAATAGCAATTCAGCAATTACGCAAAATTCAGTTAGTTGATATTATTCAGAAAAATCCTTATTCTCGCATTGCCCAAGAGATTCTGAGTCAGCAAGAAGACCTTGTAGATTTACTAAAAAACCGTGAAATTCAAATAAGTGGAAAAATTCTCGATGGTCGTTATCGTATCGTCAAAGTTTTAGGTTCAGGTGGATTTAGTGAAACATATATAGCTGAAGATACAAGACTACCTGGTAATCCTTTATGTGTTGTCAAACAACTCCAACCAGTAAATAACAAACCTGAACAAATGGAAGTAGCGCGGCGCCTTTTTAGCTCCGAAGCTCAAACTCTTCAACAACTAGGTATACATTCCCAAATACCGCAACTTCTCGCTTATTTTGAAGAAGACGAAGAATTTTATTTAGTTCAAGAATTTATTCTTGGTAATGCTCTTAGTCAAGAATTGCCGTCAGGAAAACGTCACAACCAAGCTGTTGTCATTGATCTCGTACAAGAATTATTACAAATACTAGTATTCGTGCATCAAAACGGTGTAATTCACCGTGATATCAAGCCGAGTAACATCATGCGTAGAAAAAGCGATTATAAACTTGTGCTAATAGATTTTGGCGCCGTTAAGCAAGTATCTACAAACTTAATTGAAAATCAGGAAGATACAGCATTTACTATTGGTATTGGCACAAAAGGTTATGCACCCAGAGAACAATGCTTTGGGCGCCCGCAATATAGCAGTGATATTTACGCAGTGGGAATGATTGGGATTAAAGCATTAACAGGAACACCTCCTCATGAACTTCAGCATGATGACAACGGTGAATTAATATGGATGGAACGTGCCGAAGTTGCAACTGGCTTTGCTAGTATCCTCAGTAGAATGGTGCGTGATAACTTCCAAGACCGCTATCAATCTGCATCCGAAGCTCTTAATGCATTAAATCAATTACTTTCTGTTGATAAGGCTCAATCTTTACCTACAAATGATTCATCTATAAACACTTTATCTTTAGAAGATACAGATACTCCAACTACCCCTTGGGATGGGAATTAGCTGGCACAGGCATCCTCACCTGTACCACGACTCCTCAAAATTAATGACACGAACCACTACAATCTATCAAAGTTAATTACGCAGACGTTACGTAAAGTTAAGTACTTGGTCTACTTGATGGGTCTGTTGTTGAATCAGATGGCGGATTTTCCGGTGTTGGTGGTTTAGGATTTTCTGGTGTTGGTGGTTTAGGATTTTCCGGTGTTGGTGGTTTAGGATTTTCCGGTGTTGGTGGTTTAGGATTTTCTGGTGTTGGTGGTTTAGGATTTTCCGGTGTTGGTGGTTTAGGATTTTCTGGTGTTGGTGGTTTAGGATTTT
>NZ_MRCD01000036.1:73612-76783 GCF_001904745.1 Calothrix sp. HK-06 | reverse complement strand
ATGACATCTTCTTTATTTGCTGACGAACACCTATTATTTGACCCTGTTACTCCTGAGAATGATGCCATTCCTTTGATTTTCGCGTTTCCTAACGACTACACGGTGGGAATTACCAGTTTAGGATATCAGATAGTATGGGCAACTTTAGCTACGCGCACCGATTTACAGGTAAGTCGTTTGTTTACCGATATTTCTGAACAGCTACCACGACAACCGGAAATTTTAGGCTTTTCGATATCGTGGGAACTTGATTATGTTAATATTCTTAGTTTACTCGAATCTTTAGATATTCCGATTCGTGCAAGAGAGCGCAGTACCCATCACCCTATTGTATTTGGAGGTGGGCCTGTTTTGACGGCAAACCCCGAACCTTTTGCTGATTTTTTTGATGTTGTTCTCTTGGGTGACGGTGAAAATTTATTAGATGATTTTATTGATGCTTATAAACAAGTTCGAGGTACAGATAGAGAAACTCAATTAAAAACGCTGGCACAAGTACCGGGAATTTATGTTCCTAGTTTATATCAAGTTGAGTATCACAGCCCCGACGGCGCCATTAAATCTATACAACCTATTGCATCTAATGTGAGTGCAACGGTTCAAAAGCAAACTTATCGCGGTAATACTTTATCTGCATCGACGGTAGTTACTGCAAAAGCTGCTTGGGAAAGTATTTTTATGGTGGAAGTGGTGCGGAGTTGTCCCGAAATGTGTCGCTTCTGTTTAGCAAGTTACTTAACTTTGCCTTTTAGAACTGCGAGTTTGAAAGCTTCACTTATTCCAGCTATCGAACGTGGGTTGAAAGTTACTAATAGATTAGGACTATTAGGCGCCTCTGTTACACAGCATCCTGAATTTAGCACGTTGCTCGACTATATCAACCAACCTAAGTATGATGATGTGCGATTGAGTATAGCATCAGTTAGGACAAACACGGTAACAAAAGAGTTAGCGGCAACTTTGGCAAAGCGCGATACCAAATCTCTAACTATTGCCGTTGAAAGTGGTTCTGAAAAAGTTCGCAAAATAATTAATAAAAAGCTCGAACAAGATGATATAGTCCAAGCCGCTATTAATGCCAAGACTGGTGGGTTATCTGGATTAAAGCTTTATGGGATGGTGGGAATTCCCGGTGAAGAAGCCGAAGACTTAGATGCTACTATCAAAATGATGCTTGATTTGAAAAAAGCGGCGCCTGGTTTAAGGTTAACTTTTGGATGCAGTACTTTTGTTCCCAAGTCACATACACCTTTCCAATGGTTTGGTGTAAATAAGCAAGCAGAAAAACGATTACAGCTTTTACAAAAAAATCTGAAGCCAAAAGGTATCGATTTTCGTCCTGAAAGTTATAACTGGTCGATTATTCAAACTTTATTATCGCGCGGAGACAGGCGCCTGTCTAAGTTATTGGAGCTAACACGCAATTTTGGTGATTCTTTGGGAAGTTACAAGCGTGCTTTTAAAGAGTTGAAGGGTCAAGTTCCAGATTTAGATTACTACGTTTACGATAATTGGTCACACGAGCAAGTATTACCTTGGAGTCATTTACTTGGACCGCTACCTCAATCTACATTATTAAAGCATTTGGCGGAAGCAATGAGTTATGTAGAGGCGCCGTCAAAAGAACTTCAACCAAGTGTATAAGGACTTACGCATAAAATCTGAGAAACCCGGTTTCTTAGTCGATAACTTGTGATAAAAATAGCGATTTGTCTGCGACAATGAATGCGTAGAAACCGGGTTTATTTATGTAATTTATGTGTATAATTAACTCTCTGTGTAAAAAAATCTGCTAAATCCAAAAATGCAAACAACTGCTGTGTATTACTGCGCTTATTGTGGTGAAGAAAATCTCACGTTTGTTGATATAAGTGCTGGGTTTGAGCAATCTTATATCGAAGATTGTCAAGTTTGCTGTCGTCCCAATATTTTGTATGTGCGAATTGACGAGGATACACTTGATGTGGAAATTGATACTGATTACGAAGAGTAATTATTTAGGTATGGCTAGAAAATTAAATGCTTGAAAAGGATATTGCATTGACTTCAAAAATTCTTCGTACACAAGCGGTTCTTTGGCGCTACTGCCTCTAAAGGTGTACCAATTAAACGATGAGCAATATACTCTTTCAAGAACATGAGATGCAACCCTCGTTTTCTGAAGGATTTGCCATAAAATGGCTCTATCAAAATCATTACTCTGTTTACATATTTTCATCTACCCATTGATAGATTTGTAACTACAAAGCAAGATTCCCGGCTTTGCGAAAAAGCCAGGAATCTAAAGAAATTATTTATATCACGTCTTTACAACAATCTAATTATTAGCAGAAGAGGTGCCCATACTGAATGCTACGTTACGGGAGAATTCTACACGCTCTTCAAATTCGAGAGATTTAACTTGTTGTGTGAATTGGTTGGTGTTTTCTGGAAGTTTATAGTCTTCAGGAACTGGAATAGCTCTACCATCTTCCATAGCTTGCGAGATTCGTAACCACACGTCAAGCTTGGCACTTGGGTCTAGACCACCGTACAGTTGACTAATTTCGGAATTTGCGTGACCTGCAATATCGCGTTGTGCTTGTAGCTGTTCTTCCTTAGACATTGCAATAATTCTGTTGAATACTGCTTCTGCGGTAGTTTGGGAAGATGGACTGTTTGCAGGTGTGAGATTTTGTTTTAAATCGAGATAGCCAAACCAAAACAATGCTAGTTGAGTGTCTACATCAAAGTTTTGGAAAGTTTCGATAGCTTTTTTAACTTGGTCACTGGGCGCAAAGTAAGATGTTGTCATAATATTCTCCGATTGCTTTCTTAAAAAAACCCTGACGATTACGGGTTTTTTCTTTACACTCTCAACATCATAAGAACCTGCCAAATGACATTAACCTTGCCTTAGTTAGATTTACAGTTAATTACTATTGACAGATGTTCGTAATATTTTTAGCGTTAATATGCTTATTCTTAAATGAAATTCAATTTACTAAATTAATTTAAGTATTCTCATTTGACTAAATCAGAAGCTCTAAGAGTCAGAATAATTGAATACCTTGACTAATGAGAATATAGTCAATTTTACTGCTATTAAAATCAAATCGGAATAAATACGTAAAGTCTACCAAAGCAAATAATATTCAGAAAATCTTTCTGCGTTTTAGCTTAGCTCACATC
>NZ_MRCD01000036.1:0-73602 GCF_001904745.1 Calothrix sp. HK-06 | reverse complement strand
CTAACTGGCAAAACACTATCACTGAGTACCTCACATCTTGCACCAGGCCTAGAAACCGGGCTTCTTGACAAAAACTTCGCTATAAAACGTTGATTTTTCGTACAGAAGCCCGGTTTCTTTAAGCTTATTGAGAATGCTGCCAACAGGCATTTCAGACCCAGTGATGCCATGTCAATGCAGATGATAGCTCAAGTTTTGGCAACTGGTAATATTGATTTGTATCAACCCTGTGAAACACCCAATATTGACTGGCGAATGTGGAGAGAAGACTTATTTTAAGGCAAAGTATACTCTTTAATAAATTTGAGAAAACCGAAATATTTATTTATTTTGCCAATGCTTCATTTCTTCTTCGATGAAGTAATTAACTAAGTCTGTGTACATTTTCTCAATTACGTCAGGATTCAAACCTTCTTCTTGTGCCCAAGTACGACGCTGTTGTAACATAGCTTGAAAACGGGATGGCGCCTTAACACTGGTTTCGCTTGTCTTAAATTTAGATGCAGCTTTAACATAAGCGAAACGCTGACCCAACAGTTTAATAACCTGACGGTCGATAGTATCTATTTCTGCTCTAATATCTGTCATATTTTGGCATTCGTCAGGTGTCTTCATATTTTTTCTCAAGTTTTGAGTTCTAGCGGTTCCTATGTATAATCTGAGCGTGCCAGCTAATTTTAAAGCGTATATTGACAATATTGTTCGCATTGAATGTACCTTTGCTTTTAACAGAGAAGCATTAGACGTTACATGTAACGTCTCTACAAGATTTTGGGTTTCATGTGTCTACCTCATGTACCTGATATTTGCTGTATGTTTTTTTCATTATTCCATATAAAAGGTTGAAATTCTTTATCTAAAGGTGTTTTCGCAATATGATTTGTGTAATTATGAATAACTTTAATTGCAACACCTAAAATCACTTCTAATACCTGCTGCTTTGTATAACCAGCGTTGATAAATTCTTCAACCTCTTTATCTTCTAACCAACCTCGTGCTTCAATGAGGCGCCGAGTAAATTTCTGCAATGCTTGTAATTTCGGATTTTCTAGGATTTTACCATCACGAAGTAAATCAATATCGCTCGGTAACATACAACTAGCTGCTAGTGCAGAATGTGCAGCCATGCAATAGTGGCATTTATGTACGTAATTAGCTGTTAAATATATAACTTGCCGCTCAGTAGGTGTAAAGCTAGTTGTCTCGAATAAATCCCATAATACCATTCCACCTTTCAACACTGCGGGCGCCGAAGCCAAAATTCCTTCAAGATTGGGAATTAAACCAAAAGTAGCTTGAGCATGAGCAAGCATTTCTTTTGATGCTTCTGGCGCCGTTTCAATCGTGTGGACTGTAAATTCCATGTGTTTTTCCTCGCTTTTCAATTTGAGGGAGACAAACTTGTCTACATGCAGTAAATGCTAGTATATACAGATGGAGACAAACTTGTCTACCTAAATTTAAAAATATGACTACTGATAACAGTGCTGCTCGACTAAAAATTTTAGAAACTGCGTCTGAACTCTTTTATCAAAAAGGAATTCAGCATGTTGGTATCAATGAAGTTATCGCAGAGTCTGGAGTTGCCAAACGAACGCTATATCGTTGGTTTCCCTCTAAAGACAAGTTAATTGAATCTGTAATGGAACATCGCGCGCTTTCTTGGATTGAATGGTTTGAAAACGCAGTAACTGAACGTGGCAATACACCGAAAGAGCGACTCTTAGCAACATTTGATGTGCTGCGAGAGTGGTATGCATCACCTGGATTTCGTGGTTGTCCGTTTATTAATGCAGTATTAGAAATTGCAGACGCTTCGCATAAGGCACATCATGTTTCAGTAAATCTACGAGAATCGATTCGTCAAATTATTATGCGTTTGGCAGCAGAAACAGGAATTCAAAATCCTGATGCTTTTTCTAGACAGTATTTACTTTTAATTGGTGGCGCCAGTTTAATGGCAACAATTGAGCAGTCACCCGATGGTGCAACCGAAGCTCAAAGTGTACTTTCAGTATTAATTGATGCAAGTACAACGCCCAACTACTGATTTTATCAAATTAGCTATATTTTCCGGGCTATATTAAAACCCGATAGAAATGAAAGCTGAATACTGGCGCCGTCTTCTTCTATTTTCTCACGTAAAGCAGCAAACAAAGCTTCTTTTGCCTGTGGTTCTAAACTCAAGTACGGTGAGTAAGAATTTAATAGTGCAAAATAATCATCAATACCATAAGTTAGTTCACAAGGAATATATTCAGTGACTAAATCTTGAAATTGACCAGATTCGAGGACTATTTCTCCAAAACTTTTCAGATGTTCTTCCTGTTTTTCTTTACCCTCATATTCACCTTCATATTTTTCCAGCAATGAGGGAGCATATTGTTCATATATCTTAATAAACTTATGGTATATTTCATAGCTAGGTTCTAGCCTCATATTCCAGAGTAAAATCAAATAACCATTCTCTTTCAAACATGAAGCAGCTTTTGGGTATCCAATTTCGGCAGGTATCCAATGAAACGATGTCGCAGCTAAAACAGCATCAAACTTATTAGCTTCGGGTTGCCATTCTTCAAAAGACGTATTGATAACCTCTACATTAGGATATTGTTGACAATTTTGCCGTGTCAAAGAACAAAAATCTGGGTTAGGTTCAACACAAAGCATGGAATAACCTAACTTAGCAAAAGCGACAGTAGCAATACCAGGTCCACATCCTACTTCCAAAATATTTGCACCGTCTTTAAGTTGAGCTAACTCGACCACACGCTGAATTAGCTGTTGAGGATAGCGGGGTCTTGCTTTATTATAAGCCTCAGCAGCAGGGGAATACCAGGTCTTTCGCTCGTCTAGGTCTTTGCCGTGACAACTCTTTAACGCTTCTCTAAAGTCTTTCATTGAATTGCCTCAAGATAGTTTGTATCTATATTAATACATAGTATACATCGCTTATTTTCAGAAAGACGCAGAGTTTATAGAGCAAAATATGTCAGATTACATGCTATTTAAATTTTCGGCAATATATTTACCAACTACACTTTCTGAGCATTTTGTTTCCCACCAATGCAAAGATTTTTCGTGAGTTTCATTCAATAAAGTTTTGTTTTGAAGTAACTGTGTTAGCACTTCTTCTAGTTGGCGCCAGTCTTCAACTTGAATAGCTGGGGAACCGTCATAAAACCAACGTGAGGGAAGAGCTTCTGTAATTACAATACAACCATATTTAATTGCTTCATAAAAACGATATGTTTCAAGGGATGTTCCTCTAGGAGCAAGACATATTTTTGTATTCATCATTTTCTCACAATATTGAGTTGCCGCATCGCTAGCACCTTTGGCGCCGAAAGCGGAAGTTACAGAAGATTCAATATTGAATTCAGGATATTTCTGTTTAAACTTTTTTAAATTATCTAGCATGTTCTCCCTAGAAATTGTCTTAGGAGTTCTCAACCAATATTTTAAAGACCACAAAGGATACTGAGTATGGGATGAACTCCCAGCAAAATAAACATCAAAACTACGCTCATCAAAATTTTTTATCGGCATATCCTGAGAATTATAATATCCCAAAGGAATGTCGTATATTGGCGCCATCTTCTGGTTATCTTGACCAAGAATACTTTTGATTTTATTGAAAAACTTATTAGATTGATGATTTAATATTCTTGGCAAACGAATCAAATAATTCCTAATGTATTGAACTGTCGTCATTAGGTTAAGATATGAAGGCTGGGTAATAGGATTACATCCAAGCGCTTGATTCGTTCCATAACATTTAAAAATAGCCCCAACTTTGTTCGCATACTTAGGAATACGGCACAGTTCGTCTCCATAAATAAGAACAATCACTTTCTCACCGTAAGATGGGAGTTCATCCATGCACATCATGGTTACATAAAATGTCCAACCACCTGATGTCAAATTTTTCTCTACAGCTTGAAGTATTTTACCAAAGTAGGCAACAAAACCACATTGGTTTTGTTCATAAGTATTAATATTCCAAGAAATAGCCCCTTCTTCAGGGGTAATATAAATGTAATATTTATTACCAGTCTCACTAATAATGCTCATAATATTCACCCATAAGTTTGCAAAACTTAACAATTCAATTAAAAAGCAGAGTCAGCTAGAATCAAAGCGTCTATTGCAAAAGTATACAAAATGTTATGAGCGATAAAGAAACAGTTCTTGAACTTCTCAAGCGCTTACCTCCAAATGTATCACTTTGTGACATTGTAAAATAAATTGAGTTTATTGCTGCTATTAAACAAGGTCTAGAGAAGATTGACCAAGGTAAAGGTGTGTCAATTGAAGTAGTAGAGCAGATGATAGGAGGATGGACTACTAAGTAATTATAAATAAGCTTGTTCCGTTGCTGATTTATTTTTGTATCAAATATTTAGAATTTAGTTGGAAACTAGTTTGAGCATCAACATCCCACACTTGATACTCTTCGTAGTACTGTGCTGATTCACAATAGCAGCTTCAAAGCTTATACCTGGATATGGGATTTATAAATCTGCCAAGACTACACAAAAGGCTGCAAAAATTCTATACAAAGGTGTAAAGAATATTTTCTAAGGAATATAAAATAAGGTTTTTGAAATGAGGTGCCATGTTTGTTATGATGGCGCCGTTCCTTCGTTCAAATTGTGTAGTATTTATTTTGATATATGTTGGTTTTCGCGTAGCGTAACCCAACCTACAGTTATTCTTGTAGAATTTTACCTGGATGGGTGTTTAGAAGACGGTTATTGTTGATACAAGTATTAGCAATTACTTGTAATTTATTTATCATCTGCACTGTATCACTACCTTCTGCGTCATCTTCAACCAAGAATAACACAAGTCCTACAATGACTTATCGCGATTTGAACCAAACCGCCATGCATATCTACGAAAAATTACGGTGGCAAATAGATGCTAAACTTCGTAAGAATTACACAGACCCAACAAGTGCTTGACTACAGGTGCTGAGACTCAAACAACACCTCGAACAAAGGGATTAATATGGAATTAACCGCTTACAATTCCGGTTACGGCAACTACCGAACAAAGGCATTTATTAATACCAATTTACTAAACTCGCCTCTACTTTCTGCCACTGATCCAGGTTTGCTGCAAGAGACAACCTTGTCACGCACGAGTGCTTCCCAAAGTCGGGATAACTCGTACACTTTTCTTAAAAATGTGCCCAGTAAAATTGTGGACAATACTACTCTAAGTGGAAACATCCTCAGCGTTGTTGGAAATGGCAACACTCTAAATGCAGCAGCAGGAGACTCTATCTTGAGTGTGATGGGTAATAACAATGTATTAAATGGAGAGTCTGGTAACGATGTTTTTAGTGTAGTGGGAAATGGCAATACTCTAACTGGAGGTTTAGGCAATGATATTCTTAGCGCTAAGGGCAATAACACCCTTATTGGTGGCAACGGCAATGATACATTTGCAATACCTTCGATTTACTTGTCTTCTTCTGGTAATGATGAAGCGGTGCAGGGGCAAAGCCTAATTCGGGATTTTCAACTGGGAACTGACAAATTGCAGTTGCCAACGTTAACAACTGTTGTAAAATCTGCCACAGGCGCCACGTCTTCTTTCAGAGTAGTTGACTTTAACGAACTGACTCTCACTTCTACTGGACAAAATACTTATATTACCTATCAGGGCAACCCGTTAGCAGAGCTTCAAAATGTTGCAAGCAGTCAACTTAAAGAAGCGGACTTTGTGCAACCGAAGACCGTTGTTGTGCAAGGAGTAATAGTTTCTCTTTGAGTTCAAAGTTAATATTTCTTGTGGGATGGGCGTCCTCGCCCGTCCCTTATAAATTAAAATAAATTGAACAGGCAGGGATGCCTGTTCCACAAGATATCTCAACAAGATGTTATTTGATTGCTTCTTCAACCCATTGTTTTAAGGTTGATACGACATCTTCAACTGCTATTTCTTGTGATTCTTTGGTTTTGCGCTGCACTAATTCAACTTTGCCGTTTGCTAAGGCTTTGCCTGTGACTATTCTAAAGGGTATGCCTATTAAGTCGGCGTCTTTGAATTTAACACCCGCGCGCTCGTTTCTATCGTCTAGCAATGTTTCTATACCAGCTTTATTAAGTTCTGTGTAGAGTTGTTCTGCTGCTTCGACTTGTTTGGCATCGCTGATGTTGGGTATACAAATAATGGCGTGATATGGTGCGATAGCTACGGGGAAAATTATCCCGTCTTTATCATAAGATTGTTCGACGGCTGCTTGTGCCAGTCTGGAAACTCCCACACCGTAACATCCCATAATAAGAGGTTTTTCTTCTCCTTGTTCGTTGGTATATGTGGCGCCCATTGCTTGTGAGTACTTTGTTCCTAGTTGGAATATATGACCTACTTCGATACCCCGCGCGCTTTGAATTGTTTGCTGTGGGTTATGTACTGCTCTGTCTCCAGGTCTAGCTTTACGCACATCTACGGTGATGTCTGGTAATTTAATTTGCTCGTTCCAATTGGCGCCTACAACGTGATATCCAGCAGTATCGGCGCCTGTGGCAAAGTTTTTCAAGTCAACAGCAGTTTTATCGACTAAGCGTAAAAACTTCGGCGCAATATCTTTGGCTGATTTTATATGATCATCAGTTATATCAGGTGCAATATAACCCAAGGGTAAGGCTTTTGCTGCCCATTTTGATTGTGCGTCTGCATCGGGAACGACTAGCTTTAATAATGCACTGGCGCCATATTGGGAAGCTACCTTGGTTAATTCGTTTTGTAATTTGACTTCGTTAACTTCTTGGTCGCCACGGATATTTACTAATACCAGTACCGTCATGCCGTTGTCGTAAGAAGCTTGATATAAAACGTTTTTGACGACGTTAGTAGGAGAACACTTGAGGAACGTACACATTTTTTCTATTGTCTCGGTTCCTGGTGTTTCGACCTTTTCGTAATTTGAAAAAGGTGAAGGTTCTGCATCGGCAGGTAATGAAACTGCTTTTTCTACGTTTGCAGCATATTGCCCATCTTCAGTGTAAAGTACTTCGTCCTCTCCTGCTTCGGCAAGTACCATAAATTCGGTTGAACCACTTCCACCAATGGCGCCAGAGTCTGCTTCAACTGGACGAAACGCTAAACCAGAGCGACGCAGCATATTGCTGTACGCTTGGTACATATCTTGATAGGTTTTCTTCAAACTTTCCTCGTCAGCGTGGAACGAGTACCCATCCTTCATAATAAACTCGCGTCCGCGCATTAAGCCGAAGCGAGGACGAATTTCATCGCGGAACTTGGTTTGTATTTGATAAAGGTGCTGAGGTAGCTGACGGTACGAACGAATCATATCGCGCGCTACATACGTAATTACTTCCTCGTGTGTAGGACCCAAAGCTACCTGACTATCACGCCTATCAGTGAGCGCAAACATGATACCCTCAGCTTTAGTGTATGTATCCCAACGTCCCGACTCTTTCCACAATTCCGCAGGCTGCAATTGTGGTAAAAGACACTCTTGGGCGCCAGTAGCATTCATTTCTTCGCGCACTATCTGAGAAACTTTTTGCAATACCCGCCACATTAAAGGCATGTACGCATAAAGACCAGCACCGATGCGACGAATATAACCTGCGCGAAGTAACAATTTATGACTAGGAATCTCAGCATCCGCTGGGTCATCTCTAAGCGTGACGAATAACATTTGTGACAGTCGCATCGTTGTCCCCTTTTAGCTATAGTTGATTTCGTTCTCGGTTAAGTTTAAAGCAAATATTTTAAATTTTAGATTTCCCTCTGTTATGTACCAAGCACAACCACCTCTCGAATTTATCGCTCCCAAATACAACCCTCAGTTTCTGCGTCTCACGCATCTGCTGCTACCACTGTGGATGCGCGCGCAAACTTCACTCACCAAGGTAGAAGCAGAAAATGTGGAAACATTAGTAGACTTGTACCGCCAGTTCCAAGCGGGGAAAATCCGTTTTATGTTAGCATTTCGCCACCCTAAAACTGATGACCCCATAGCATTAGGGCACTTGTTCTCTCGCATCGTACCAGAAGTAGCGCGCAGTAAAGGGATTAAATTTACAGCGCCTATTCACGCTCATTGTATCTACGACCGAGGCATTCCACTTTGGGCAGGCGCCCACATGGGATGGATATTACAGCATTTAGGAGGAACACCAATACAACGTGGCAAAGCAGATTGGACGGGACTTAGAAGCGCACGCGATTTATTCGTAAACGGAGCTTTTCCAATGGCAGCGGCGCCGGAAGGTGCTACAAATGGACTTTCCGAAATAGTAAGCCCACTGGAACCAGGTATTTCGCAAATGGCATTTTGGTGCGCTGAAGATTTACAGAAAGCAGGACGCAGCGAACAAGTTGTCATATTACCAGTTGGAATTAAATATAGTTATGTAACCGAACCGTGGGATGCTATTAATGATTTACTCACCGAACTCGAAACAAAAAGTGGTTTACCTCCTATACCTCATCCACCTGTACATGTAAAACCACCACTTAATGGTGAAGGTATATTTCCTCATTTATATTTTCGGCTATTGCGCTTGGCAGAACATTTACTATCAATAATGGAAAGCTTTTACACTAAGTTTTACCACTGCAAATTATCAACAAACGGTGGCGCCGAATTACCAACCGATAAAAATGAAGCAATAGCCGCAAGGTTGCGTGCATTATTAGACGTAATATTACAAGTAGCAGAAGATTTCTTTAAACTACAGCCCAAAGGAAGTTTAAACGATAGATGCCGAAGAGTCGAGCAAGCTGGTTGGAACTGCATTTTTAGAGAAGACTTTAAAGATAGTAACGCATTATCTACAGTAGAAAAAGGTTTAGGTAATCGTGCTGCCGAAGAAGCCAATATGAGAATGTGGCACATGCGTGTAGTAGAAAGCTTCGTTGCCGTCACAGGCAGTTATGTACAACAGAAACCTACAGCAGAACGCTTCGCCGAAACCCTTTTAATTTTATGGGAAATGGTAACAAAAATCATTGGCAGCGATACTCAAAGGCGCCCAAATTTAGGTAAACAAAAAGCGCTTATCACTATCGGTGAACCAATATCAGTCTCTGATAGATATCCAGCGTATAAAGGTAGTCGTCAAGGCGCCAGACTTGCTGTAGCAGATTTAACCAAGGATTTACAAGTAAGTTTAGAGGGGTTGATTTCTAAGTAATATGAAAGTTGAATGATTATACCTGGCTAAAGTTAGTTAACATTTATACATGCTCTTGTTATAGATGGTGATAACGGCAAATTTTCCCTCAAACCTACCGAAAATGGCTAAAATTAGTATGTCAGCCAAAGACCTAATCTTTGTTAGGGTATGTACTGTATAATATAATAATGATAGACAATAGACGCGCTCACTCGCACTAATAAATATGACTACTCATAAACTACCTCAAAAAAAGGAAAAAGCTCAGAAGAATAAACATCCGCTTGCAGACCTAGCAGGCAAGTTCGAGGGTGAACTCTGGGAAGCGACTCTTGAAGAAATAAAGCGCTTAAGGGAAGTAGATAAAGAAGAGATTAATAAAATTTTAGATAGTAGTTTAGAAGACAAATAGCGCAAGTGTATTTACTCGATACCAGTATTGTTAGTGATTATCTGGATAAACGTCGTCGTAATTTTCCGCTTATCGATAACCGAATTCAAGATAAACCACCTGAATCAATATTTATTAGCATTATTACGGTTGAGGAAACAATTCAGGGTGCTTTAAATATAATTCAAAAATCAAAGCAGAAATCGTCTACAGTTAATGCATATCAGTATTTTGAAGAAATATTTGAAGCGCTGCATCGCTTTCAAATCTTGCCTTACATAGGCGAAGCAGAACGAATTTTTCAATCATTATCTCCAAAAGTAAAGCGCGTAGGAACCAATGATTGTAGAATTGCTGCAACTGCTTGCTCAAAGGGATATATCCTGGTTACGGCAAATGTAGCTGATTTTCAGAGAATTGGAATTGTTTCAATTGAAGACTGGACGCAGTAGTATTAAGTGAATTTTGCAGGCAATATAAAAGAAAATGAATCAAGCAAAAGTTTTTGCGGATTTTCATAACGCGGATTTTCTAGGTAGACTGCGCCTTAACTGTACTGGAACCATTAAAAATTTAGCTCGTCAAAAAGTTTTACTGCAAGATGATCAAAATTTGATTTTATATAACGAAGATTTAGAAGTAGACGGAGTTGTTGAATACTCCATAGAGGAAAGCATTTGGGTTGCTGTGATTGATTGAAATGAAATTGGTAATAGTTTTAACTAAATAAAGATTTGTATGAGTCATATTGGCACAGCAGAAAGCAGCTACTCTTAGGCACCTGTAGTTCTCTTAACAAATGAACATAATATTACATTGTATCAGCCATATTATATAGCAATGCGCGCAACCCGACGTTAAAATCGCGTGCTAGCTTTACTTAACAACCTAAACCCCTGTATATTAAAAATTGTAAAGTATTTTTAACTTTGTTCTTTAAGTGCAAAGATTTTTTTGTAATCAGATATAAAGCAATTGTTACAAAAAACAAACTGTTGTGGGACTGCTACAACTAAAGTAAATCTATCCAAAGTAATATCTTGTAGCATTAGTTTTCACTTAAAGCTATAATAAGAAATATAGCGTTTATAGCATTTAATAAAACTTACTCTATATCTGATTTGGAAGCGAGTTCCTTTTAGCTTTCCTATATTTTATTGCTTTCTATATATAGAAATTCATCAATTCAAATATTCAGTTAACAGTTATGCGTTTACTGTTAACGCGCATTTGGTGAACATATATGGATACTAACTTAAGTTCTTACGACTTAGTTATCAAAGATGGTTGGGTAATTGACCCTAGTCAATCGCTTAACGGGTATTTTGATGTTGCAGTATCTAACGGTAAAATTATTGCAGTTGCCAAACAATTAACGAACTACAAAGCCAAGCAAACTGTTATAGCATCCGATTATATAGTGTGTCCTGGCTTAATCGACTTACACACTCATGTTTACGAGTGGGTAACTAATTTTGGTCTGCCTGCTGATGATGCGGGTATTCATTCAGGTTCTACCACAGTTGTAGATCAGGGTAGCAGCAGTCATTTTAATTTTTCAGGCTTTAAGTCTAATATTGTAGACAAAGTTAAAACAGATGTACGTTGCTTTCTTTCAGTTAACATAGGCACCAATAAAGCACTAGATATTACAGGTGCTTGTTTTGATAGTCCTAAAAACATCAATATAGATGCAATTGTGCATTTAGCTGAAGAATATCCTGAAATTATACGTGGCTTTAAGGTTTTTGCTGATTCAGGCTCTATATCTCGATGGGGTATGAGTGTAATGGAATTATCCCGTGAAATAGGTTTAAGGACTGGTTTGCCGTTGTATGTCCACACAGGAGAATTATTCCCTGTAGTTGAAGCTCATCGACCATCACCAGAACAGGTAGTAGAAAAAGTGGTGTCCTACATGAAAGTCGGTGATATATTAGGTCATTGCTACAGTTGCCAACCTGATGGAGTGATGGGAAGACGTACTAAAGTTCCAAATTGGCTGCTCCAAGCTATCGAGCGTGGGGTCTTATTGGATTTAGGGCACGGATTGAAATTTAGCTTTGACATCGCTCGGCTAATGATAGAGCAAGGTGTCTTACCTTACACCATAAGTAGTGATGTCCACGGTGACTTCTTTACTCTTCACGATGATTCTCATTTGAACTATAGTTTGTGTGGTGCTATATCAAAATTGATGGCTTTAGGACTGGATTTAATAAGTGCGATTAGTTATGTCACCATTAACCCAGCTCGCATTTTAAAAGCAGAACCTGAGATTGGCACGTTAAAGATTGGTTCGCGCGCGGATATTAGCGTATTAAATTTAGTAGAGGGTTGTTGGTTGTTTTTCGACTCGATGGGCAAACAAGTGATAGCAAAACAAAAACTGGCGCCAGTTTGGGTTGTACGTTCAGGAGAGTTAATTCAACCACATTGCCGTCTTCTACGAGATTTGGAATATCGGTGTAGTGAGATCGATGTTACTAATCAAGACCTTTGTATAGCTTAGGAGTTGTTAGCAAGTAGAGATATAAAATCATGAACGCAAAACAAGCTTGTATTATTGGCTCTGGTTCTTCTGGTATTACAGCAGTAAAAACGTTGAAAGAACACGGCATAGAATTTGATTGCTTTGAGAAAGGTTCTTTTATTGGAGGAATTTGGCGTTATAACAATGACAATCAGATGTCTAGCGCCTACCACTCATTACATATCAATACTAATAAATACGCAATGGCATATAGCGATTTTCCAATGCCATCCGATTATCCTATGTTTCCCCATCATACACAAATTTATCAATATTTTGAAGATTATGTTGAACATTTTGGTATTCGTCCATATATTCAATTTAATACTGAAGTGTTAGATGTCAAGCGTTTAGAAAATGGAAATTATCAGGTAGTCACAAATAAAGGAACTGGAGTATATCAAGCAGTTATAATTGCTAATGGACATCACTGGAACCCGCGCTACCCTAATTTTCCAGGAGAATTTACAGGTGAAACTTTACATTCACACTACTATCGCGTTCCCAATCAAATTTTGAACAAAGATTTATTAATAGTAGGTATTGGAAATTCTGCTGTTGATATCGCTTGTGAAGCTGCTCGATTGCACGCAGGCAAAGTTGTTATTTCTACACGAAGTTCTGCTCATATTATGCCAAATTGGCTGTGGGATATCCCTATGGATAGTTTAGCAAATCCAATTTTTGGAAATTTACCAGTTAAGCTGCAAAGTATAATTATGCAAATTTCCCTTTTACTAGCAAGAGGTAGACAACGTAAATATGGAGTACCTGTACCCAGTTATCCTGTACTTCACGAACATCCAACGATTTCCCAGGATTTATTAAATTTGACGGCAAGAGGGCTAATTAAATTTAAGCCGAATATCAAAGAAATTAGAGGAAAAACAGTTATTTTTGCAGATGGTAGCACGCAATATTTTGATATGATAATTTATGCTACTGGCTATAAAATAACTTTCCCATTTTTCAAAAATATCGCATTTCAAGTTTCGGAAAATAACGAATTTAGACTGTACAAAAAAGTTATTCATCCTGACTACCCTAATCTATTTTTTGTTGGTTTAATTCAGCCGCTAGGCTCAATTATGCCTTTAGCTGAAATACAGTCTAAATGGATAGCTAAAATTCTTAAAGGTGAAGTTCAGCTACCATCGCGCGAAACTATGCTGAAATCGATTGAAGAAGATAAACAAAAAATGATGAAACGTTATAACTTCAGTCCCCGTCATACTTTGCAGGTTGACTTTCATCCATACAAAAAATCAATCGAAAGCGAAATAAAAAGAATGAGTGTCAACAAGCGGGTTTCGGCGCCTTCAGTTTAAAATAAGCACGGCGCCACCATTTAAACTCATGCAAGACAATCCAAGTTCAACTACACCGTTATATACTTTAAATCCACGCGAGCGATTTACAGAACGTGCGGATGATTATGTAAAGCATCGTCCTAGCTATCCAAAGCAGGCAATTGATTTTCTTCTTGAAGGACTGGCGCCTGATCAACAAATTTTAGCAGCAGATATTGGCGCAGGTACAGGAATTGGGTCACGGTTATTAGCAGAACGTGAAGTTAAGGTTATCGCAGTTGAACCAAATGCAGCAATGCGGGAAGCTGCACAGACACACAAGAATGTCGAATATCGTTATGGTGGTGCGGAAGCAACTAATTTACCAGATGCATCGGTTGATTTGGTAACAGCATTTCAAGCTTTTCACTGGTTTAATCCTGAACCAACTTTGTTGGAATTTCGCCGTATTTTAAAACCGGACGGACGTTTGGCTGTTGTATGGAATAATCGTAATAAAAATGATGCTTTTACTGAAGAATATAATAATTTTGTCCGTGCGCTATCTAATAACCATCCAAGTCAGTCAAGGTTAGAGTTAGTAGAACCATTACGGCAAACTCAATATTTTACGAGTTATTACGAACACGAACCAATTTCATATTGTCAAGAGTTAGATTTTGATGGTTTGATAGGACGTGCGATGAGTACTTCTTATGTTCCACGTGAAAGGAAGGGTTATGAGCAACTTGTTTCTGGGTTGCGAGATTTATATGAAAGGTTTTGTGATAGGGATGGGTTGGTGTATATAGTTTATCAGACTAATGTTTATGTTTTAGAAACGGGCAGGGATGCCCGTTCCACAAGAGATGTTTATTCCACAAGAGGTTAAGTTAAATATTTTAATTTTTGTGACTTCAAGCTTAAGAAAAGATGATTTTGCAGGTAATTAGCGGCGCCAAGGCTTGATAATTATGATGCTATGAATAATAAACTTGTAACAATCGCAACTTTTGGGAACTCCGTTGAGGCTTCGCTGGCACAGCAACTACTCGAAGCTGAAGGAATTCCTGCATTTTTGATGGATGATAATACTGCTGGTGTGGCTTGGCACTTAACTATTGCTTTAGGGTGGATTAAACTTAAGGTCATGCAAGCTGATGTCGATAATGCTATCGATATTTTGACCGCTGTTGATTTGCATGAAAATTTACAAAGACCTGAGAATGAGGAAGCTTCAAGGCGCCATTCTAGTTTTACTAGTAAGAATGATAAAATTTTAGATGATGCATTTAATGCTGCAATAATTGGATTGTTTGTTTTCCCGCTTTGTGTATTGCAGTTATATTCGCTTTCGCTACTAATTTATCTATTATTTACTGGTTGGGTTAGTTCAAACCAACAGCTAAAAGCCGTATTGACGTTTTTACTAAATGTATTAATCCTTGGCATCACATGGATGATATTTACTGCGTTAGTTAGTTAGCTATTTAAGATTTACTCAGGAGTTAGCGCTCTAACTCATTAATGTTAATATTGTTACTTTAAATTTATTTTTTTAAGTATTATTCTCCTCCGGAGACACTCCGTGAACGCAAAAAAGGCGCTATTTTACAGGATGAATGTGTGGGATTAGTGAGATTTTTATACACTTGACTGCACAGGCTTTCCCTTTAGCTATAAAATAAGCAAGGCGCCACTAAACCCAAACCCATGCAAAACAATCAAAGTGCAGCTACAGATTTATATACACTAGACCCGCTAAATCGATTTACACAACGCGCGGATGATTACGTAAAATATCGTCCCAGTTATCCAGCAGAAGCGATTGATATTGTCTTGGAAGGACTGGCGCCAGATCAACAAATTTTAGCAGCAGACATTGGTGCAGGTACAGGAATAGCATCACGGTTATTAGCAGAGCGTGGAGTAAAGGTTATTGCAGTTGAACCAAATGCAGCAATGCGGAAAGTTGCACAAACACACCCTAATGTCGAATATCGTGGTGGTAGTGCAGAAGCGACTAATTTACTAGATGCATCAATTGATTTAGTAACAGCATTTCAAGCATTTCACTGGTTTGACCCAGAACCAACTTTAATGGAATTTCGCCGTATTTTAAAACCGAATGGTCGTTTGGCTCTCGTATGGAATAATTGTGATCAAAGTGATGATTTTACTGGTGAGTACAGCCGTTTTATTCGTGCAGTATCTAATGACCACCCTTGTGAACAACCAGACACATCCTTTGAAACATTAGAGCAAACTCAATATTTCACAAATTATTGTCAACATGAATGTACAACAAAATATCGACAAGAATTAGATTTAGATGCTTTGATAGGACGCACTCGGAGTATTTCTTATCTTCCAAGTAAAGGGGAAAGTCATAAAAATCTTATTTCTGGTTTACAAGACTTATACCATAAATTTCATTCTGAAAGCGGTTTTGTTGAAATGGTGTATCAAACAAGCATTCATATATTAGTTTGATGTTTGATGTTTAATGTTTGATGTTTTATGTATTTGGAAATACTTTAGATAAATCGAGCGTCAAATCAGGAAAACAAGGAATAATTACTGTTTCATTCGGTAATAAAATTTCTTTTCGACGATAAGTAAATTTACCTTGAAGGTCTTTTATTGCGTCGCTGTGTGTTTCTAGATGATTATCGGCTAAATTAAATATCCAGTAATATTTTATACCTGCTTCTGCATAAAGAGGTAATTTTACATCTTGGTCAAATTTTAAAGTTGAATCAGAAATTTAAATTAATAATAGTATATCTTCTGATGTAGGATGAGAATTTAAATAATCATCGTTTCGGTTTTTTGCAATTACTCTATCAGGTTCTGGTTCGCTTATGTCAGGAATAATTATTGGTAGTTGCCCACGTAAAGTTGCACGTTCTCCTATAAGTTTATTTAATTCTCGTTCTAGTCGTGTTTCACAAACTGCATGAGGTGTCCCTTTTGCTGCCATTGAAATTATTTCTCCCTTAATTAGCTCAACTCGGTCATTTTCTTTAAAAAATCCGAGTTTAGCTAAACGCTCGTATTCTTCTATTGTAAAACGTTTAGCAGTAATAGTACTTATGGTCATTTTAGATTATGCGGGTATGTTGGGTATATATATATATTAGGACAGACAGTTAAATATCCCACGGTTGTTCTTTGGCGCCTAGCATGTGCAAAATGCGTTCAGCGTTATCTAAATCACCTATAACACGCCTTATTGGTTGCGGGTAAACTTTTAATAAAGTGGGTGTGGCTGATATTTGATTTGCTTCTGCTAGTTCAGGATGGCTTAATACGTCTATTACTTTAAGTGTATAAGGATGACTTAGATATTTTTCTAGTAATTCGTACAAAAATTTTAATATACGTTCGGTATTGGGGCTTCGTCCTGCTACAAATAGTCTGAGTACGTATGCTTTTGTATTTTCTTCTTGTATCGGTAATGTTAAAGTCGGCGCCTTAAATTCTTTTTCTGCTAAGTCTGTACGAACTATTAAATCATGGTCTTCCCATAGTTGAGGAAATGTTGAGCGATATGTAGATAATACTACGCTATCACATAACCCCTCTTTCCACGGCGCCTTTTGCCAAACTAAACCTTGAGTATCAAAAATTGCATTTAATAAGGGTTGATATCGAATTACTGCTGGATACGCTTCTGCGAATGTTCGTATTTGTTGAGTTTTTGGGTCTAACCAATGGTCAATTGTAGCTGTATAACAAGGAACTAAGAAATGTGGCGGTTCTGATAAATCTAAGATTCTCTGTAAAGTACTACACAAGTGCGAATGCCATCTACCCTGTTTGCTGGGGTCAATACAATAAAGCATATCTCCTCCAGGTGTAAACAAGGCAATGCCTTTAAATAACTTGGGTAGCGGGTTTTGTGTCAAAAGTTAGGAGTTAGGAGTTAGAAGTTGGGAGTTGGAAGTAGGAGTTAGGAGTGAGGAGTTAGGAGTTAGAAGTCAATTCATAACTCATAACTCATAACTCATAACTATTATTTAAACTCTGCCTCTGAGGAATTGTGCCATTTCGTTAGGTGTTGGCGACATTTCTAAGGCGGTTTCTTCGGTGATTCGTCCTTCTTGATAGAGATTGAGCAGTGCTTGGTTCATGGTAATCATACCGTCAAAGCTGGCTTGCTTCATCAATTCGCCGATTTCATCGTATTTACCATCTTTTATCCATTCTTTAACAGCATCTGTATTAATTAGGATATCGTGGAATGCGGCGCGTTTACCATCGGTTGTTCTACACAATCCTTGGGCAATTACTGCAACTAATGATTCTGCGACCGCAACACGCATTGCATCTTGCTCTTCTGCTGAGTAAAGGTTCAAAATACGTTCAATTGTTTTGACCGCACTGTTGGTGTGCAGGGTTCCCATTACTAAGTGACCTGTTTGGGCAGCTTTGAGTGCTGTGTTTACCGTTTCTTTATCCCGCATTTCACCTACAAGTATTACATCTGGGTCTTCTCGTAATGCTGCTTTTAACGCATTATCGAATTTACGGGTGTGCATTCCCACTTCGCGCTGCTTAATTAAAGCTTTTTTACTTTGGTGAACAAATTCAATTGGGTCTTCGATGGTGATAATGTGGCGAGGCATTTCATTATTCATATAGTCCATCATTGCCGCCATTGTCGTCGATTTACCTGAACCTGTGGGGCCTGTCACCAATATCAAGCCTTTATGGTAATGGCAAACATCGCGGAATACAGCGGGTAAACGCAATTGTTCCATTGTTAAGATTTTTAATGGAATTAATCGCAGCACCATTGCGTTGCCGAGCATCGAATCAAAAACGTTAATCCGCACACGTGCAAAGTCATATTGTGTGGCGCCATCAAATTCGAGGTGTTCTTGAAAGCGACGAATTTCTTCTTCGGTCATTATTTCGCGTAACCAACACATAAAGGTTTCATTATCGGTTACAGGATAATCGGTTTTCTCAATTTCGCCTCGGTTACGGAAACGCGGTACTTCCCCTACACCTAAATGGATATCCGAAAATCCTTTATCGTATGCTTCCTTAATAAGTTGCGCCATCGTCAATCTGTTGGGATTACTTTGTGCGCGTGCATTACCCTGCGCTGCTGGTGGTGTACTGGGTCTGGCTGCAACCGCCGAAACTGGTAGTGGCGCCGTTGGTACTGGAGGCGCCCCAGGAGGAGCAACCCTTGTGCTTCTCTCTGCTGACATATCTAATGTTTGTGTTGCCTGCCGTTGTGTACTGATTGGTGGTGGTGGTGGCGCCGGAGGAATACCACGAGGTACAGATGGGGCTGGGTTGGATGCACGAATTGTGTCTGTCATATATCTTTACTTTTTAAACAATATTCAATCTTGAGATTTACCTTTAAAACGAAGGAGCGGAAAAAGCGCCCCCACCTCAAAGCGGAAAGTAACAACACGTATTTGAACAAATGTTGAGAAGATGTAATTGAACATCTTCTCTAGCAGTATCAAATATTGCACTGCTAACTTCTGCCGTGAGCCGATATAATTCTCACTTGCTTCTAATTACTTGTTTAACATATCTACCTGAATAACTATTCTCAGTACATACACTATACTTTTTATGTATTAAATATTATGAGTTTGACGGTATAATCCTCATTAAGTTAAATTAGAGGGTTTTTGAAATTTTCAGTTACGACTGCTTCCCTTAGTTAGTCCAAATCGTTTACTAGATAATTGCTTCAGACAATTTGGTAATTATGAGAATGGGTCGGAGTTTTGATAAGAAATGTTAATACTCTCAGTAATCAGATTTGGAGCCTGAACCATAAAATCAACGTTGTTTGAGCTTTTGTTGACTATATAATATATCCCCAAGGGAAGATTGACGGCGCCGAATTTGGGGTTCATTTTCATAATTAAGAAAGATTAAATGTAAAGTTTATTAAATAAATGCTCATCTTTTCAGATGGCTTTTATATACTTAATTTCTATCGGAGAGCGATCCCCGACGAAATTGCTATCAGTTAATTGTTTGGTTTTTGCGCTCACTTTTGATTTATCGCTGTGTATTTGGGAGGAAAGGTTATGACTTTAGCTACTGCATCTGATTTAAGACAAACCGACTCATTGCAAATGATTAAAAGCTTCCTAATTTGGACTTTTACATTGGCTGTATGCTTGTTGGTGGTTGGTTTTCCGTTGGTTGTTTTGATGGCAACGGTTGGATGTCTGTTGTCGATTGTTTTGCAATCAGTAATGCCCGTTAGTGCGGTTTTACTAGTTGCGGGTGGATTAATTCTGTTTAATGTAATGGCGGTTATGATTGCGGCGGGTGTATTGACAGCTAAAGGCGTTCATCCTAGCGATATGAAATGGTTAAGCTGGTTACATGGTGAGGCTGAACAAATGCAGACCACTGTTTATGCTGCTTGTCCTTTGACTTGCGAACTCAAATAGTTGCATATTACTGCTTTTTACTCGATAAACAGTGTATCTGCCCGGTTCAGCCGGGTTTTTTCATGTTTATGGTCAGGAGTTAGGATTCTAAATTCTGAATTCTGAGTGCTGACTTTGTTATAGGCGCCAAATTATTAATGTGATGGATGACTGTTGACTATTTAGAATTAAGCATTAACTATTTATCTGTTAATGATAATTAAAACTATTGACTATTGAAGCATGACTATTGATAAATGTGTTTACATTATTTTGGGTACTCGTCCTGAAGCGATAAAGCTGGCGCCTGTAATTAAGGTGTTTCAAAATGTTGCAGGTATTAAGTCGAAGGTGATATTGACAGGACAGCATCGCGAAATGGTAGAACAGGTGATGCAGTTGTTTGATATCAAAGCAGATAATGACTTAGAGATTATGCAGCCTAAGCAATCTTTGAGTGATATAACAATTCGGAGTTTGCGAGGGTTAGAGACATTATTTCAACAAGAAAAGCCTGATTTAGTGATTGTTCAGGGAGATACAACTACTGCGTTTGCCGCTTCTTTAGCTGCTTTTTATCAAAAAATTCCAGTTGGACATGTTGAAGCAGGGTTAAGGACTGACGAATTATATGACCCTTATCCAGAAGAAGCAAATCGGCGCCTGATATCACAAATTACGCAGTTGCACTTTGCACCAACAAGTTTAGCAGTAGAAAACTTACAGCGTTCAGGTGTATTAGGTGAAATCCATTTAACTGGGAATACAGTAATTGATGCCTTACTAGACGTGGCAGCCAAACAACCCCCATGTAATATACCGGGTTTAGAGTGGGATAAATACCGCGTTCTCTTATCAACTGTTCACCGTCGCGAAAATTGGGGAGAGCCATTACAGCATATAGCCCAAGGATTTTTACAATTATTAAATAAATTCCCTGATACTGCGTTGTTACTTCCATTACACCGTAACCCCACAGTTCGCGACCCATTACAAGCTATACTCGGCAATCATCCACGTATATTTTTAACCGAACCACTCGACTACGCCGAACTCGTTGGAGCAATAATGCGCTCATATCTATTATTAACAGACTCAGGTGGACTACAAGAAGAGGCGCCAAGTCTTGGGAAACCAGTATTAGTATTACGCGAAACAACCGAACGTCCGGAAGCAGTCACAGCAGGAACAGCCAAGCTCATAGGTACAAACTCAAACTCAATAGTAATTGAAGGCGCCGAGCTATTAGCAAATGCAACTGCGTATGAAACAATGGCAAACGCTATCAACCCATTCGGTGATGGAAAAGCTTCCGCTCGTATCCTAGATATAGTACAAAAATTCTTGAATCACTAGGATAGAATTGCTCCCCCCTGACCTGCCTTAATAAGGGGGGAAATTAATAAATTTTTAGCCCCCGCTTATCAAGGCAGGGCTAATTCATTCCCTCTCAAACAGAATTTGTCAAGATGGTTAGCTATCAAAATCATCTGTATGGGTAACTCGGAAATAGACTTATAAGCACATCAATATAAGTGTAATTGTCTATTTTATCGGCGCCTTCGTAGCAAAATTACCAATAAATATTTGCGCGAAACCCTTGATTTTTCGAGTTTTTTAGGGAATGAATCAGCCCTGCGCTTATCAAGGGGGGTTGGGGGGATTAAGATAAGCTTGGAGTTACTTATGTCACAGGATATAAAGACAATTTTAGACGCTTTAAATGATTCAAATCTTCATGCCAGGATTCAAGCATTAGATGCTAAATGACATTTTGTGGAACAGGCATCCTTGCCTATTCTAATATAAGCAGGATGTATCGAAAGATTAAGTATTTTATCGAAATAATATAGATAATTACCGCAAATACTTGGAAGTTAGATTGGTAGAACCTTTGTTACATTGGTGTATAAAATTGTCTCTAATTTTAGAATCCAAGCCTTATTTACCAAAAATACCAGGACTCTACCGCTTCCGCATGTACACGCAAAACATCCCAGAACTGACACAAATATTACTGAAACATACACCTGTCGCCTTTGCTATGTTCGACCGGGAGATGCGTTACATTGCTGTTAGTCGCAAATGGTTAATAGACTATAACTTTGACGAGCATAGTTTAGTTCAACATGAGTTGGTTTAAGTTTACGGCGCCGAACAATTACTTCACCTTCAGGACTAATAAGCTATTGAGCCATATAAAGACTGGCACCAATCTTCTCACTATGTCCCATTAATATGCAAATACTATTACGTTTGGCAGCAGAACATAGTTGTTGCTCTTGAATACTGCCGCTTTGTAATCAATTGTCAATTATGGAATAAAAATAACAAATGTAGAGACACGAATAATCGCATCTCTACAATGCATCTATTTTACTATATCTACAATCCTAGTGCGATTCTTGTTTGTGGCCCAACTCTTCCATCAGCGAGTAAGCCGTTATTAAGTTGGAAGTTACGCACCGCGCGTTCTGTTATTGTACCGTAATATCCAGTTGGAGCTATTCCTAAACGACGTTGAACTTGTGAAACTGCGGCGCCTGCTGAACCAGGATTGAGAGTAACTGTTCCACCAACGCCAGGTCTGGGATTATTTCCAACTCCTGCACGAGTGCTTACAAATCTGGTTGCAACATAATTACCTGAACTCAGTCGAGTAAATCCATTTTCGGTATCTACTACTGCTGATAGTCGCGAACCATTGGGTAAGCATCCAACGATTCGTGAATTCAGACTTGGTTGGGTACGCACATTTAAACAACTGCCACTGGTGCGAACGAATCCTGTAACTGCTGCTTGCGCTTCAGAGAATGTTGCAAACACAAGACTAAGACTTGCTAGTGCCAAGCTTGTTGATTTAAAAAGGTTTTGGTTGAAAAGTTTTTTGAAGTTGAATTCTATTTCGGGGAGTCCTAATTCTGGTTCTACTGTCTCGTTCGCGTCAAACATCGAAGAATAAGCTAGATACTCCATGTTGAATCTCCTAAATATTAATAGCTCTTTGAAGTCACAAATAGGGTTTCTTACACATGAGAAATCTAGAAATGCTTTAGCTTTCTCCTGATTTCTCATTTAGAAAGCCGATTTGTTTAGATGTATCTTTGGTTACTGTTGATTTTAAAACGTTGTTACTGAGACTGGAATTAAGAAAATATAAAATTTGTTACATTCTTCCGGATGGAAATCCCCCCAACAGAGCGCGTGTCAGGGGGGCTAGGGGGGATTAACTTTGATTTGTGTAAAATATATCGTTACGGAAGCGGCGCCCGTTTCGCCAAATTTCAACTCCTTGTGGGGTGACGAAGTATGAAAAACTACCATTCTCCGCGCGGTATTTGGAATTGCTAATACTCCAAGCGGGTAATTTAACTGGTTGATTGGGGTTTTGTTTTAATTCGCCAATATAGAACAATTGACCGTTCTCTTGGCAGACTTTGACGCGCGCGTTTTTGGTTTCACCTGCAATTAATGTTGTACCTTTACAAAGAGCTTTTTGATTGATATTGATAGCAGCTATCTGTGTAGTATTTGTAGTTGCTGTGTTTTGTAATGGTAGAAAAGCAATAGGGTCAACTGCTGTACGCTTGTTAGTATGGATTTCAAAATGAAGATGGGGCCCGGAACTGTTACCTGTAGACCCCATCTCTGCTATTATTTGACCTTGGTTAACTTGTTGTCCAAGGTTTACTAAAAGGCGCCGATTATGACCGTACACTGTAACTCGACCATCAGAATGTTGAATTGTGATTGCGTTACCTAGTCCCCAATCATCCCAACCTGCTTTTATTACTTTACCTGATGCTGCTGCATAAATTGGTGTGCCACTGGCGCCTGCTATATCAATTCCTTCGTGCTGATATTTACGAAAACCACGCGATAATATTCCTTGTGCAGGATAAATAAAACTTGAACTAGAATTAATGGTTTGCGTTTTTGCAGGAGTACTAATACTTAGTACTAATGCCAAAATTAATCCAACCAAGCCATAAATAGGGAGTAAGGCGCCTTTTTTCATGAATCCAATGTATGAGTTTAAAGGTAATACTAGATTGACTATATATAGATACTTACTGTTTCTTGTGGAGCGGGCGTCCCCGCCCGCCTTGTATATTTGGAACGGGCAGGGATGCCCATTCCACAAGATAATTAATTTAATTTTTACAAATTATATGGGCAAGCTGATTATAAATTCTGTACCGCGTCTAAGCTGTGAAGAACAACTTAGGCGCTCGTTGTGTTTTTCTTTGATAATTTGACGCGCAATAGATAGTCCCAACCCTGTTCCTTTATCAGGTGGTTTGGTTGTAAATAATGGTTCAAATAGTCGTTGCTTGACTTCTTCGCTCATGCCAATTCCGTTATCGGTAATTCTGATGGTTATGCTAGTAGTATCTAATTGAGTGTGAATATGAATTTTAGGCACAAATTCTTCTTTATTTTCTATTTCCTTTTCTAATGCTTCAATCGCATTTGCGAATAAGTTCATAAGTACTTGGTTAAGTAACCCTGGATAGCATTTTACTTGTGGTAAGTTACCATATTGTTTAATTACTTGAATTGCTGGACGTTTCCCGGATGCTTTTAGACGGTGTTGCAATATTAACAAGGTGCTGTTTATTCCTTCATGTATATCAGCAAGCACCTTGGTTGTAGAATCATTTCTAGAAAATGAGCGCCTGTTCTATAGTTGCTTATAGGCGCCACATCAGCATCAAATTTGATAGAAGTCTATAAAAGAATTTTTACTCTTCCTCTTCTTCGTATTCTTCTTCTGCGAACAATTCATCTAAAATTTCAGATGAGCGTGAGTCAGAAATCTTTAAGGCTTTTTGAAGGCCGTTAATATACTCTTCTTCGCTTGAGGGAACTTCACCATCAACTGCAACAACACAAACTGCGGTGATATAAGCAATTTCTCTATATTCTTTGCTATCTAACGATGCAATTGCTAGTTCCATTGCACCTGCTACACCCTCTTGCTCGTAAACTTCCAAAGAGTCGTCTACTACGCTTTGCAAGTCTTCTTCTGAGTATTCTTCAAATTCTGAAGTGCTAGAAAGCATTTCGCATAGAGCTTCGCCTTCTTCTGCGCTCAAACCTTCTTCATCTGCAAACGCTGAAAAAATACCAATTATTGCAATAGCTACATCAGTCTCAAGCGCAACTTGGTTTGCACTGCGACTGCCGGAAAAACTTGGCTTAGGCATGATTTCCTTCTCGATATGTGTTTACTGTGGTAAGTAATTAATTTAATCCCTTGCTGGATTTAGGGTTCCCACAAAACACTCTGAAATAACAACTTGAAGAAGTTTTTTTATGGCGCCTTTTAAGATTTTATTTATCTATCTTGATCTAATTCATATCGGGCGGGCAGGGATGCCCGCTCCACAAGAGTTGGGTATTTTTGTATTAACTAGCTGGGGCTGGCTACTGGTTCTTGTACTTCGGTTGCAATTTCTGGTTTTGTTTGCTCTGTGTTTTGTTGTTGTGATGTTTGTTCGTCTTCTTCGGGTAAACGTAGTATTGAGCGGTATAGCTTGACGTATTGCTTTGCTGATTGGTACCAACTAAAGTCTTGCTGCATTGCGCGTTGCTGTAATGTTTGCCATTGGGGTTTGTAGCGGAAACCTTCCCACGCACGTATTAAACAAGTATATAAGTCTAATGGTTCGTAGCGGTCGAAACAGTAACCCGTGCCAGTTTGATTCATTGGCTCATGATGTTGTACTGTGTCTACCAATCCTCCTGTACGACGAACTATAGGAATCGAGCCGTAGCGCAATGCCATCATTTGACTAATACCGCAGGGTTCAAAGCGACTTGGCATCAAAAATCCGTCGCTACCTGCATAAATGCGTCGTGCTAATGCATCGTTGTAAAGTAAGTAGGTGGCTACCCGTCCTGGAAAACGCGATGCCATTTGCCACATTTGGCTTTCATAATTTCTATCGCCTGTGCCTAATAGTACTAATTGAGAGTCAGTATAAGACAAGAGTTTTTCTAGTATTTGTAATACTATATCTATTCCTTTTTGCTCGACTAGGCGTGTTACCATACCAATTAAAAAGGCATTTTTGTTAACTTCTAAGCCAACTTCTTCTTGCAATGCGACTTTATTTTTGTTGCGCTTTTCTAAAGTTTCGGGAGTGAAGTTTTCAGGTATATATTTATCTGTTTTGGGGTCAAAGACTTCAGTATCTATACCGTTTAAAATACCAGATAATCTGCCGCTAATAAATGATAATAATCCTTCTATCTTTTCGCCGTAAGCTGCTGTTTTTATTTGCTCGGCATAAGTTGGAGATACAGTATTTACTCTATCTGCAAATTGCACTGCTGCCGCCATGACGTTATGTCCTTGCATGTACCACGGACACCAAGTTACTTTTTCTAAGTAACCACGCCACGGCCCTTGATAAGCTAGGTTATGAATTGTAAATACTGTACTAATATCTGGTGATTGGTGCATCCACACAGGTATCATGCCTGTATGCCAATCGTGACAGTGGACAATTTCAGGTTTCCAATAGTTCCAACAAAATTCTGCGGCGCCGTTAGAAAAGAAAGTAAACCGCCAAGCTTCATCTTCACCTGCATAAATACGACGAGGGTCAAAAGCTGGATGTCCAAATAAATATAACGGAACATCAGTACCAGGTAACACACTTTCGTAAACATGAAAGTCTTGAAACATGGCGTATCCTTTCCAAACTGGTTCAGATGGAATTTCCATTTTGTCAGGTAAAAAGCCATAGTAAGGCAAAAATATCCTGACATCGTGCCCCATCTTTCTCAAAATTTTTGGTAATGCCCCGACGACATCGCCCATTCCTCCGACTTTGGCTACTGGCGCCGCTTCTGCTGCTACAAATAAAATCCGCATGTTTATTTCGCCATGAATGTAGAGACGCGATTAATCGCGTCTCTACGTGAACAAATTTGGTGATTATGATCCACGTTGAACGGTTTGGAAGATTTCTTCAAGAATTGGTTGGGCGCCTTGACTACGCAGAAGGTCTGCCAATTGTGTTCCTAATTTTTCGGCATCTTCGGCTGCACCGGAGACACTATCTTTTACAAATCTTTGACCATCTACGCTGGCGACAATTCCAGAAAGGGTAAGTGTGTTACCTATTATTTCAGTGTTTACACCGATAGGAACTTGACAACCACCTTCTAAATCACGTAAAAACGCGCGTTCGGCAAGACAACGGTCTCTTGTTTGAGGATGTTCGATTGCTTTGAGCATCGATATTAAATCAGTATCGTCTGCTCGACACTCGATACCTAATGCACCTTGACCAACTGCGTGAAGTGATATTTCTTTAGGTAATACTTGGTGTACACGGTCACCCATTCCTAAGCGCTCTAAACCCGCTACAGCTAAAATTAGCGCGTCGTACTCACCTGCATCTAATTTTGCTAAACGAGTATTCAAATTACCACGCACGTCTTTAAATTCTAAGTGCGGGAAATGATGACGCAGTTGTGCTAACCGTCGTAGCGATGAAGAACCAACTACGGTGCCTTGTGGTAATGTATCAATTTGTTTATCTTTATACTTTTCGTGAACAACCAAAGCATCAGCAGGATTTTCTCGCTCGGTAATTGCTGCCAGCGCTAAACCGTCGGGTAAACGAGTTGGTAAATCTTTAAGCGAATGAACCGCAAAGTCAATCTCCTGGTTTATCATCCCCAGTTCGAGTTCTTTCGTGAAAAGTCCTTTGTCACCAATTTTTGCTAAAGCCACATCAAGGATTTTGTCTCCTTGAGTTGCCATTGTGTGAACTTCAAACTTTATTTCTGGAAAGCTCTTCTGGAGTTGTTCTTGTACCCAGTACGTTTGCACTAGGGCTAGTTGACTTTTACGAGAACCAATGCGAATTGTACGTTGGGGACTGGAAACAACAGATGTCATAAAGCGGTTTATCAAAACAGGAGACTAAATACTTATCTAGACTACCGCAGTGAATGCCCCATTTGAGCTATGCCTTGCGGATTTGAGGCAAGTTTATTTTTGACTTTTTAATATATCTTTACGAAGTAACGTTAAAGAATCAAGCATATTCGTTTATATATCTATACATTGTAAACATGTATATTTAATATCAATTGGCTGATAACCAAGCTATGTAATGATTTTGGCTAATAACAGCGACTTCAGAAGCAGGGTATTATGCACTTAACTAATATTCACAAAAGTTAACTAAGATTCTATGTTGGGTTACGTTCCTCCACCCAACCTACGAAACTACAAAACCTATCGCCAGAAGGAAGACTGAATGCTCTATATAGGTAAATAATGTTCTTATATTTAACAAGTAATTATATTTTTAAAATATCCTATGAGCCGTTCAGCTTGTCTTATATTTAACCCGGTTGCGGGTCAAGGAAACCCAGAGTCTGAACTAGCACAGATTCGTTCGATTTTAGAACCTGAAATAAATCTTGATATTCAATTAACTACAAAAGAAGTTGGCGCCGGTGAACTTGCAGCAGAAGCAGTAAAGCGTGGAGTTGAAGCAATTATTGCGTCTGGAGGAGATGGGACGCTTGGTGCTGCTGCGGAAGCTGTTATTGGGACTGATATTAAATTTGGTATAATATCGCGCGGTACTGCAAATGCTTTTGCCAATGCATTGGGAATTCCTGATACAATTCCAGGCGCCTGCGAAGTTATTTTACAAGGATTAACGCGGACAATTGATGCCGCTGATTGTAATGGGCGCCCAATGATGTTGCTAGCAGGTATTGGGTTTGAAGCTGAAGCCGTTGAAGCTGCTGACCGCGAAAGTAAAAATCGTTTAGGTGTAATGGCATACATACTCGCAGGGTTAAAGGAGTTGCGCGAGTTAGAAAGCTTTGACGTTGAAATAGAAACCGAAGATAAGATAGTTAAAACAACCGCATCAGCAGTCACCGTTGCTAACGCTGCACCCCCAACATCTGTACTTGCTCAAGGTAGTGGTGGTATAGTTGTAGATGATGGCTTGCTTGATATGACGATTGTGGCGCCTGCTAATAAAGCTGCCGCCCTTGCAACAGCTATTCATTTGTTTCAAAGCGCATCATCAGGGAATGGCGCCGAACGCGATGATGTAGGTTATATGCGTGCAAAGCAATTTAAAATTACAACTAACCCTCCTCAAAAAGTAGTCATTGATGGGGAAGTGGTGGATCCCACACCTGTTGAGATTAAGTGTCTTCCTAAAGCTATACAAATATTTGTTCCTACTGTCGATGAGCCAGAACCAATGGAAAAACTGGAAGGATTACCCAATTTGGTAATTGAAGAAAAGTAGGAAAATAAAAATGGGGAATTTTTGCTCGCTGGTTCGCTCATAACCCTATTTTTTATTAAAGTAGCTCCTTGAAATTATGAAACTAGCCTCTGAAGTTGGAATTGCTGAAAAAATTCGTCGAATGAATCAAAGGGTACGGTGGCAAGACCCGTTATTGGTTAATAAAAATATTGACCAAACAAAGTTTGTATTCGATGATGGGAAGGCTTCGGAACAGGAATTCTCGTTTCTCGTAGTCGGTGATAGCGGTTCGGGTTCGCACACTTCGCACAACCCGCAGCGTCAAGTCGCAGAATTAATGCTTCCCCATCATGACGAATGTCGGTTTATGCTCCATACAGGGGATGTAATATATCTGGTTGGGTCAAGCGAATACTACCAGCAAAACTTTATTCAACCTTACCGTGAGTTTCTTGTCGGCGCCCAGCATTATAAAAATATTGCTTACGACAAAATGACCTTTAAGCTACCAATACTCCCTGTACCTGGAAATCACGATTATTATGATTTGCCTATATTTTGGAGTATTGTGTCTTTAGGTACAATGCCAATTCGGCGTTTACTTAAATCAAAGCTTGATTTAGATGTTGGTTGGCATGGTTCGAGGGCAGGTGATGCTTATGCAAAAGCATTTATAGATTATCTCAAAGCTTTTAATTCTGACGAACAATTAATACAGCACCTTGAGAACCACTACGACGCAAAAACGGATAGTGGTTATTGTTTGAGGTATGAACCAGGTAAATTTACTCGTTTACCTAATCGCTATTATACGTTTCGTTACGGCGATATAGATTTTTTTGCTCTTGATTCTAATACATTCAACGACCCGTTACCAATACCAAAAACAAGTGAAGGTGTGATACAACGTCAAGACCTTGAACAGCATCTTCAAGAGTTAGAACAGCAAAAAGAGCAAATTGTCGCTAGAATATCTCAGCTTGACCCGTCGAAACCCAACGAAGCTGAAGAACTTGATGATTTGCACCAGAGACTTACACAAATAGATGAAATGGCTTTTGATATTGAAAAGCAACTGGCGCCAAAACATCATAGCGCTACCGACACCGAACAACTTGAATGGTTTGCTTCTAAGTTAGTTGAGTCTTGGCAAAATAAAGAAGTTAGAGGCAGAGTAGTATTTTTTCACCATCCACCTTATGTCACCGAGGCAACAAAGTGGCAGCAAGCACAAACTTTAGCTGTTCGTAAGCGGTTACGTGAAGTATTTAATAAAGTAGCAGTTCAAGTACATTCATTAAGGAAAGACCGTCCCATCGTTGATTTAGTATTAAACGGTCACGCCCATTGTTTAGAATATTTACAAACCCAAGATACTGGATATGGTGATGCGGGTATTAATTGGATAGTTTGTGGGGGTAGTGGTTTTAGCTTGCGTCGTCAGCGTCCAGAAGGTAATGATTTGATGGAAACCTTTGATGGTCAACAGTGTAAGGTTGCTAGTTCGCGCTTGTTTGTTGGTCGTAACGGGCAATCTTCACAAAAACGGCGCCCGTATTCTTGTTTACGTATAGATGTTTTAGCTGGAGAGGTACCTAAATTTGTAGTGCGTCCCATGATTACAGAATGGCATCAGCGACAGTGGAATAAGTATGAGATGGCGCCGTTTGTTGTAGGTGGGTGATTCAACATTTCTCTTATAAAAAGATAGGACAGGCAGGGATGCCTGTCCCACAAGATGTTTTAAATTTTTTTTGCCTATTTAACTAAACGGCGCCAGTACCTCTACCGCGCTTGTCATCATCCATAGTTAATTCGCCTTCGCTATGGTCTTTAACTGCCGCCAATTCTTCAAGACGTGCCTGTTTATCTTCTTCAATTACTTGACGTGCGTCACCAGGTGTTTCGTAGTACATTTCTGGTTCAACTGCGTAGTTATTTAATAAACCTTCATTGTCTACTGTATAACCATCTGTTGTGCGAATACTATCTGATTCAGTTTGGTCATCAGTGTATGCAGCTGCTTCACGTTCTTCGGTTGGTTTTGTTTTGTAGAGTTCACCTTCACGTTCTTTGCGGGCTGCTGTTTCTGCTGGGATAATACCTCTATCGTATTGGTCTCTTTCTGCACGGTCGTGCGAATCAATGCCTTGATTAGCGTTACCCATCGTAACCTCTCCTGATTGATACAATTTTTTTATGTATAAAATAAGAGTAAAGTTTTCGTAGCGTAAAATACACTATCTTGAGAGGTGAATTATATTCATGCTTTTGGTTAAAGTTATCAACCAAAAGGTACATAAAATATAAAATGTAAAACAAAACGTAGAGACGTTACATGTAACGTCTCTACATTGTGTCGATATTATGTTTCGTTACCTAAATTGTTATCGAAGCAATTTATACTTGTTTACCGGAAATTTGATTTTTGAAATTGTTAATTTCAGATAATAATTCCTGACGTGTAGAAGCTTTGAGCAGGTAACGGGAAACAAACCAAGTTGCGTAACCGATACCAACTAACTCAAATATGGTCGCAAACAATGGAATGTCATTAACTGCATCGAGTACTGCGAATACGAGCTTGACTGAAATAAATGCTGCTAATATTAGTGCTACAGTGGTAATTTGCGGCTTGTAGTCGTTGAAGAAGTTACCGATATAATCGGGTAAGCGCGCAAGAAAGACTGCTATTTTATCACTAATTTGCTGTAATTGAGTAGATGTAGCTGACATTGATGCTGGTGGCAATTTGGGCAATTCATCTTTTACAGCAACTTCTACTGTTCCTACACCATTTACGGTGGTAGGATTTGTTTCGGGAGTGATGTCAGGGTTAATATATTGCGGCTGTTCTTGAGTTTCCATAGTAATTCCCCTAATGGTTACAACTTTTTCTATTCTAAATGTTAATTCAAATGAGAGTAAATAGTTGAAATAAAAACCGACCGTAAGGTAGGTATATTACCTTTCTTCCGTTCGGTATATTAACTATTTATCTTAAAAACCCGGTTTCTATGCTAAATCATCGTTGTTATTACGATATCTCAACAAAGAAACCGGGTTTCTTAGCGTTTTGATACATTTATTCGGTAGCTTTTGCATTCACAACTACGTTTGTAACACCTTTAATTTCTTTAGCTAAAGGTTCAATCTTTGCCAATTGGGCTTTTTTAGGCACAGTTCCAGTTACTGTTACTTTACCGTTTTCTTCGCCTTTAACTGCAAGGGCGCCGTTAGGAATATTTGCTTCTAACTTAGAGCGTACTTGACTTGCAAGGTCACCTGCTGCTCGGTTTGTAGCAGCGCCATTGTTCGCGATGTTGTTTCGTTGTTCGCGCGCACGAATATCATTATTTAATTGATCGCGTCGGATTTGGCTTTGAGCATCTTCTTTAGCTGCTTCAGTTGACCCAGCGTTTGGTGCTTGAACTTGATTGACATCTGTTGCAGGATTGTTAGGAGCATCTGCACTGGTTTTAGCAGGTTGTTGGCACGCAGCAGTACCTAAAGCAAGAACACTACTAATAAAGAGTAAAGTTAACTTTTTCATTTTTTTATTGTTTGTTGGTTGGTAATGATTTTTGCGTTTTTGTGTAGGTAGGGCATAGCCCTACTTACTTTTGTTGAGGAGGGGGATTTCTCTGTGTTAAATTGTTTCTTCGCGACGGTCGATGATGATTACATCTGCATCACCATCAGTATTGATGGCTCTACTTGTAGTACTAGTATCAGTAGCGTAGTTTACACGCGAGGTGTCCATAGCTGGTCTTTCACGACGCGATGAACTAACATCCGTTGCATCGAAGACATCATAGTCTTGAATGTTGTGACGCTTGAGGATTACTTCCGCACGACGAACTTCATCATCGGTAGCGTCAACCATAACTATATAGTCGCCTCGGTTGAGTTTGTCGTTATAGGCGCGTGCTTTGTTCTCTGGAATTCCTAAACCAACAAGTCCACCAGTGATACCACCAGCTGCTGCCCCAATACCTGCACCTGTTGCTGCGGTTGCGAGTGCAGTTGCTGCTGCTCCACCTAATAGTACTGGTCCAACTCCAGGAATTGCTAATGCACCCAAGCCCACTAATAAACCACCTAAACCACCTAAAGCGGCGCCTGTTGCTGCACCTGCTTTGGCGCCATCATCGGCTTTGTTACCACGTAAATCTTTATTAGTTGTACCACCTACAGAAGTATTAATGTTACCACCTGTATCTTTACCAATGATGGAAACTTCATCCATTGAGAAACCAGCATCGCGCAATTCAGTTAAAGCTGCTTCTGCATCGCGACGGTGTTCAAATACACCAATTATACGTCTGCCGCGATGTAAGGGGTTGGTATTAGCATAGCCAACGCGCGAGGTGTCCATAGCTGGTCTTTCACGACGTGATGAACTAACATCGGTGGCATCGAATACATCGTAGTCTTGAATGTTGTGACGCTTGAGGATTACTTCCGCACGACGAACTTCATCATCGGTAGCGTCAACCATAACTATATAGTCGCCTCGGTTGAGTTTGTCGTTATAGGCGCGTGCTTTGTTCTCTGGAATTCCTAAACCAACAAGTCCACCAGTGATACCACCAGCTGCTGCCCCAATACCTGCACCTGTTGCTGCGGTTGCGAGTGCAGTTGCTGCTGCTCCACCTAATAGTACTGGTCCAACTCCAGGAATTGCTAATGCACCCAAGCCCACTAATAAACCACCTAAACCACCTAAAGCGGCGCCTGTTGCTGCACCTGCTTTGGCGCCATCATCGGCTTTGTTACCGCGTAAATCTTTATTAGTTGTACCACCTACAGAAGTATTAATGTTACCACCTGTATCTTTACCAATGATGGAAACTTCATCCATTGAGAAACCAGCATCGCGCAATTCAGTCAAAGCTGCTTCTGCATCGCGACGGTGTTCAAATACACCAACTATGCGTCTGTTACGATGCAACGGATTCGATGAACGAACGTCAGAATTATAAACGGGGGGTATTACTGCTGCTGGATGAGCGGCAGATGCATCATATTGATTTGCTACAGATGGTGCTGGTGGTATAACATCTGAAGAATTATATTCACGTCCGGGTTGGTCGTAAATTTGAAAATCTTCTATACCACGACGGCGCATAATTGCTTCAGCTTTAGCAATTTCTGAAGCGGTGCCATCTACAATTACTAAATAATGTCCGCGCTCTACTCGTGAATTATAACCACGTGCTTCTTCTTCGGGGATTCCTAAACCTACCAAACCTCCAAGCAAAGAACCTGCTGCTGCACCAATACCTGCTCCAGCTAGTGTAGTTGCAATTGCTGTTGCTGTGGCGCCTGCGAGCATGATGGGTCCTACACCTGGTATTGCTAGTGTTCCTAAACCAACTAACAAACCAGTTAAACCACCTAATGTTCCACCAGATACTGCACCAAGTGATGCACCTTCATCTGCTTTATTACCTACTCGGTCGTGAACTTCGGCGCCTGCAATATTGTCTTTACCATCAACATCTTGGGCAATAACCGAGACACGATCCATCGCAAAACCGGAATTTCTTAACTCGTGTAGCGCATCTTCAGCATCCCGACGATGAGAAAATACACCTACGGCTCTTTTATGTAAACCGACTACCATGCTAGCTCCCCCACTATTAATTGTGTTTTACTGGGTTTAATAAAGTCTTATTTAACTTTTTGACTTCACTAATTAAGTTGTACTTTGCTTTGGTTTATTTTTCATCAATCGATTGCTAGAGTTTTTATCTCTATCTAAAGTTAGATTTTCTATTTTATTAATTCTTTCTTTGTAGATTGAACAAGTTCAATAAATATTATTTATAATTTCGTTACTAAGTTTTAATTATAGTCATTATTAAATCTAACTTTCGATGCAGATATCAAGCCAAAATTTATTCCTTTAGGATGTAATCAATATTAATTACAGTCGCTAGGTTAGTTGAGTAAGTATCATTCTACAGAATTATTTAATCGAAGCAAGATTATCTCCTAGGTTAGTAATTTAATGCGTTGCAAAAACAAAAACCAGGTTTCTATCTACAAGTTGAGCTAGATTGAGGTTATAACATGTATCAATTCGCAGATTTACTTCAATCCTACTGTTCGCAGTTAGGATTATTATCTGTCGTAGTGACAGAACAAATTACACCAGAACAAGCATCGCTAATGTTTTCTGGTCCAAAATTTTTAGTAGCTTTGTTTGCTGGTTTGCTAATGGCAGTTGCATTTCAATTGCTGTTAACTAACTTCTCTGTTGCAGTAGGTATTTCTGCTGGAGGAGGAGATGTTAGTGATGATGACGCTGATACCGTTGGTAATCAAATTCGTGCAGTTGAGGCAAAAGTAGGTGTCTGGGCACTTTTTACTGTTAGTTTAGCTTTGGGAGCTGCTTGTTTTCTGGCTGTTAAACTCAGCTTAATCGAAAGCACATTACTCGGCTCAATCATTGGTGTAGTAATTTGGGCTGGATTCTTTTCGCTGATTACCTGGTTAGGTTCCAATGCAGTTGGTTCATTAATTGGTGCAATTGTCAATACCGCTAACTCTGGTTTAAAAGGGTTGATGGGTACCGCTTCTGCTGTTATTGGCGCCAATGTTACTAAAAACCAAGCGGTATCAACTGCTGAAGATATTGCTGCTGCTGTACGTAAAGAACTAACTTCTGGTTTTGACGCAGACAGCATTAAAAATACTCTGCAAAGTTCTTTAAGCTCGTTGCAATTACCGAATCTAAATTTGAACGAGATTCGCGGTCAATTTGATAAACTCTTGAAAGACGTTGATTTTGAATCTCTCGCTGATAGTGATTTATTGAAAAATGTTAATCGCGAAACACTTGTTGATTTAATCAGTAGTCGTACTGACTTTTCTAAAAGCGATGTTAACCGCATTGCTGACCAGTTAGAAGCGGCTTGGAATTCTGCGACTAATCGTCAAAATCCCACTGAACAGGTTATTAGTTTACTCAAGTCGGCAAGTCCCGATGACCTAAAACCAGAAAATATCGGCGCCCGCTTACAAGAGTTGGTAGCAGTTGGTAACGGTAATGGTAACGGTTCTTCAAAAGGTTTAACTCAAACAGCTTTACAATCTGGTATGGGTGCAGTAGCAGGCGCCGTACTTAATAAAGTTGATTTCTCTAATGTTGACCTTGATAAAGTAACAAGTCAATTACAGGAAATCAAAGGTAAAGTTCAAGATGTAGATGTTGAAAATATAACTCAACAGCTTCTTCAACTACGTGATAAAGCCACAGCAAAAGTAGCAGATACTATACCTGTTGTGGCTGAAACTGTACAGAAGACAGAAGACAATACAATTAAAGATGATATTGAAGAGTACATTCTGTATTCATTACCTTGGCACTTCAACCGCATAACCATTAAAGAAGAATTCCACGAAGTTATCTTTGACCCCAATGCGGCGCCGGGAGCTATTAAAAGACAGCTAGAAGGCTTAAATCAAGAATACTTTGCCAACTTACTTAAACAACGTGGTGACATTAGCGAACCACGTATTAAAGAGATTTCTGAACAGTTGGAAAGCGTTCGTAAAGAAGTCTTTGAAACGGTTCAAAATTCCGATACTAATCAAGAATCACAATCACTTAGCAGTCGAGTAGAAAATTATTTGCGTTCGACTGGTAAAGATGAACTTAACCCTGAAGCTATCGAAAAGAACTTTAGCAATTTAATCGAAGACGTACAAGTAAATGCTGACGAGTTGGGTAAACGTTTTGGTAACTTGAATCGCGACACCCTAGTTCAAGTTCTTGCTTCACGTCAAGATTTGAGTGAAGAAGAAGCGAATAATATAGTAGGTCAACTCGAAGGAGTTCGCGACCGAGTTCTTAACAAAGCACGTGAATTACAATCGCAAGTAACAACCCAAGCACAAGAACTACGTCAACGAGTTGAAGATTATCTACGCAATACCAACCTGGATGAATTAAATCCAGAAGGTATCCAACGCGATTTTAGAACTTTACTCGATGACCCGCAAGCAGGCGCTAGTGCTTTACGCGGACGTTTATCACAGTTTGACCGTGAGACATTAGTAAAATTACTATCACAGCGTCAAGATTTGAGTGAAGAACGAGTCAACGAAATTCTAAACAATTTAGAATCGGTACGCGACAGTATTCTGACCGCGCCGCAAAAAGCAGCAGCAAAAGCTAAAGAACAGTACGACCAAACCCTTAATACCATCACCGAGTATCTTCGCAGTACCAAGTTAGAAGAACTTAACCCTGAAGGTATCCAACGCGACTTGCAAAAACTGCTCAACGACCCATCTGAAGGTGCAGTAGCATTACGCTCAAGACTTTCAAACTTCGACCGCGAAACACTCGTTGCATTATTAACTCAGCGTGGTGATTTAAGCGAAGACCAAATCAACCAAGTAATCGACTCGTTCCAAGCTAACGTTAACAATATTATTAAGGCGCCGCAGCGTTTAGCAAAACGTGCAACAAAACGAGTAGCAGACTTTGAAGCTAATTTAGAAAACTACCTACGAAACACCAACAAAGAAGAACTTAACCCAGACGCAATTAAGCGTGACCTCGCATTATTACTGCAAGACCCTCGTGCAGGAGCAGGCAGTTTGAGCGACCGAATTTCAAAAATCGACCGTTCAACATTAATAGCACTGCTTTCACAACGCGAAGATATTTCCGAAGAAGAAGCAAATCGAATTGTCGGTCAAATCGAATCAGTACGTGACTCACTCGTCGAACAATACCGTCAAATTCAACAGCGAGTGCAATCAGTACTTGATAATGTATTTGGAAAAATTCGCAGCTACCTCAACTCCCTCGACCGTCCCGAACTTAACTACGAAAGTATTCAGCAAGACTTTTCCAAGTTATTCGATGACCCACAAGCAGGTTTTGATGCATTGCGCGCGCGTCTAAGTCAGTTCGACCGCAATACACTTGTAGCAGTGCTATCCTCACGCGAAGATATTTCCGAGGAGCAAGCAAACCAAATTATTAACCGTATTGAATCTACACGCGACAGTGTATTACAACGTGCAGAACTAATTCAAACGGAAACCCAAAAACGCCTCAGCCAAATTAAAGAAAACGCCAAAAAACAAGCACGCGACACCAAAAAAGCAGTTGCAGACGCTGCTTGGTGGCTTTTCGGTACTGCTATTACATCACTCGCGGTATCGGCATTTGGTGGCGCCATAGCAGTACGAGGTCTATGGTTCCTTGGTTAATGTCATGCTGAGGAACGAAGCATCTCTTTAAACACGTAAATTATTAACTATGCATTCAGTTATCACAACTGAATGCATTTTTATGAATACAATTGTTTTGAAAAACATAAGTGAAGCTAGTTTTATAAAAGGGCACCTCAAATATTTGTTATGGTTTAAAAGAATATTTATGCGATACGTTTCGATTAATAAATAAGTGCCATTTTTTGATTAAATAGAAAAAATGCATAAATTAAGGCGCCTTAGATATAAATATATGTGAAGCCTAAGTTGTTGTAATCTTATGTCAAACGATTTACATAATCCTAGAAGTTATGATGCTGTCTTAGGGGGTAATAATCCTTGTCCTATAAATGCTGCTGTTTTGGGAGAAATACAAGGAATTAAACAACTTAAAGAAAGATTGTTAAGTCAGGTTGTTAAAAATAGGGTACATGCTTTATCAAGAGCCTTAAATTATGACCAAGAAGGTATATTGCTCGTGATACAAGGATTAAATGACCCAGAAGAGGAAGTTTATCAATATGCTTATGATTTGTTAAAAGATAGAAAAGAAATAAACGTTCAAGCTGCATTACGTGAGTATATCAAGCATTGTTATCTTCGTTATGATGGTTTGTACTGTAATTATAGTTTGCCTGGAGATTACGAGTTTCTGAGGTTTTATCAAGACGGAACAGTTTTGAGTATAACTGTTTATTTTAAACCAGATATTGAAGTAGTTGCCAAATGGTTTAATAAAAGGCATAGATTTATAGGAAAAGGAATTTATCAAGTTGAAAGTAATATTATAAAGTTTTTCAAACATTCTGATAAGCCTTATTGCTCCGGAGAAGTTGGAAAGTATGGTAATACAGTTTCACTTATTTGGAATTATGCTTATTTTAAAGGCGCCTTGAAATATTACTTTATTCATATGCCTAATATCACATAAAAGCTTATGATGCTTCTTATCAGCTTTTATTAGGTTTTAAGTAGGTGTGACTAGATTAAGTAAAATTGACCGCATACGCGAACATCAAGCAAACGAACGTACATTCCTGGCCTGGGTGCGAACATCGGTTGCTTTTATTGGTTTTGGATTTGCAATCGCACGCTTTGGATTATTCGTGCGTCAATTAGATGCAGCGACACAAGAGCGCGCTCCAATACCACATCCTGTTTTCAATTCTGAAAATTTAGGTATTAGTTTAGTAGTGCTTGGTATTGCGACAATAATATTTGCCGTATGGCGATACGACCAGATATTTCAACAAATCCAGCGCGAAGACTATCAGCCAAACCGTATTATGGTTTGGATATTAGCTATAGTTATTGCGATTCTTGGCAGCTTTACTATTCCTCTACTTCTACTGCGAGATACAGCGAACTCAATTCGCACACAACCCTCATCACGTAAGGAAGGCGCCTCAAAAAGTATCCAGCATGATTAAATGGCTCGTGTATAAATAAATTAGAGCTATCCATATTCATATATATAAAATCACTATGCATAAGCAAAATCAGCGCCAAGGTTTGCTTATTATCTTGACTGCTGTACTAACAGGTGCTGTGTTAGTTACAGGAGCAGGTATATATTTACTACTAAAATCTGTAGAAAAGCCAGTATCAACCGAGCCTTCTAATTTAGAAGAAACGCGCGTATCGTCTAATTCTGTTCCAGACAGTAACGTATCAGAGGCGCCTGTAGATACCTCTATACCCGTGGCGCCATCTCAAGCAGAAAAACCTACAACAGCAACACAACCCTTGCAGGCAAGAAGCACTATAGTCACCAGCAATACACGTAAAAATTATGGAGGTGCAAACTTCCAGGGTGAAGATTTACGGGGAAAAACTTTCCGCCAAGCGGAAATGGGTGGAGCAAACCTAGCAAATTCAAACTTAAGTGGAGTTGATTTAAGTGGCGCCAATATGGGTGGGGCAAACCTTGCGAGAGCGAACTTAACAAACGCGAATTTGAGTAATACCGACTTGAGAGGAGCAAACCTTAGCGGTGCAAACCTTAGAGGTGCAAATTTAGATGGCGCCAAAACTGATGGAGCAAACCTAAACGGCGCCCTGCGTTAAAAAATACTAGTGATTGAAATCACAACAAAAATTGATTGATATCACTATATTGACATAGAGCTATCACGTAGGTTAAAAGAAAACAACAATACAATATTATTTCAGTAAATAAAAGTGTAATTAACCGTCGTGTGATAGTGGAGTGTAGCTATGTTAGAGAAACTTTTGCTCGCTATCGGTTTAACCTTTAGCTTAAGCGTATTTACAAAAATCAACGCACCGCCTCAAAAGCATACAAACCAGCAATTAGAATCGGTGAACCCTCATTTGATACTGTCTCATGAAGTTGTCCAAGGGTTGTTAGATTAATCGCACAACGTTCTTACCATTCTCAATTTTCATAGGTTAAGGTTGGGTATCAACCAACACATATTGCCGTAGGCTCTATGAAAAACCAGATTATAGCAACAGTTGCATTTTTTACAACCGTTATCCTTACAACCGCAGTTCAGGCGGCAAACCCTGAACACGTTAGACAATTACTTGCTACCAAACAATGTCAAAACTGCGACCTCAGCGGCGCCGGATTAGTCATGGCGGATTTATCGGGTGCTGATTTATCGGGCGCCAATCTTGCGCTTGCCAACCTTAGCCGTGCTAATTTGACAGGAGCAGATTTGCGAGGTGCAAATTTGACGAGTGCGAGTTTGTTCGGGGCCAATCTAAATGGGGCAAAATTAAGTGGCGCCACAATAGCGGGTACAGACTTAAGAAATGCCTATTTGTACAACATTGAATTGACGAACGTAACATTTAACGGCGCCAACTTACAGGGTGCAGCGGGTATTCCTTCACAAATAGCCACACCCGATGAGTTTTATGCTTTAGGAGTAGCAGCTGGTGAAAAAGGTAATCAGCAGCAAGCTATAGATTATTTTAATCAGGCAATTGCTATTAAACCCGATTATGCGGGAGCATTTTTAGCACGTGGTATTGCTCGTTACCAGCTATTCGACCGTACTGGCGCTTTCCAAGACGCGCAAATTGCAGAGAAAATGTTCAAAGCTCAAAATAATCTTAACGGTACTCAAACCGCACAAGCTTTTATAGTGGAGCTAAAAACACCCCAGGATACTAAAGTCAGTGCAGGCAAACCCAACTTTATGGACTTTGTAAGCGGAGTAGCATCTGTGTTACTTCAATTTTTACCGTTTTAAAAGAAAAAGGTTAAAGAGAAGTAAATTATATATAGTACTTCTCTTGCCTTAATCTAAAATCCTGATGTCCATATCATCTACGCTTTGGCACCGCAATCAAGATTTAGCACAAGCTTGTTTAGATAATCCTTTTGTTCGTGGTATTGGTGATGGTAGTTTACCGCGACACAAATTTGCTTATTATGTTGGTCAAGATGCGTTTTTTTTAGAAGCTTTTGCACGCGCTTATAGTATTGCAGCAGCAAAGGCACCTGATTTTAAAGGGTTTAGAGTATTTCATGCTTTAGCTGGGGGTGTGTTAGAAGAATTACAATTACACCAAAGTTACGCTAAAACTTGGGGAATAGATATAAAGTCGGTTTCTCCAGGCGCCACCACTCGTCGTTATACTGATTTTTTAGTTGCAACCGCTTGGGGTGAAAATATCGGCTTAACTGCCACTGCCATGTCACCATGTATGCGTTTATACGAGTTTTTAGGTAAAGAATTAGCGCACGATGGAATCCCAGAACATGAATATAGTGAATGGATTCGCGTATATAGCGGCACCGATTTTCATCAAATAGCTCAAGAATTAGATGAATTAGTTGATACTTACGCTACTGATACTGACATGGTTAATTCAACTTATAGGTATGCAATGCAATGCGAATTAGATTTCTTTCAAGCTGCTTGGACAATTTAGAATTGTTTTTATTTATGAATACCATAATCAAGAACTTATAATACTAATAAAGTTTTAATAATAACTTTTAAATCTTGATAATGATTATCGTAATTAATATAAATATTGCTTCTATGGCTGATAAATAGTGAGTTATGAATCGCGCGTTAAAGAACCAAGCAATGAATTTTAAAAAATATAAAGAATTGAGATATACTGTCATGCTGCTGCAATATTCTGGTATATTTCTACATACAATAAGATAATTCTTCTATCTTAAGTTACATATTCATATCGAGTGTTCTACATTTCGGTAAGTTAGCGCTTACCATTTTGTTGGTTGAAAGTGCAATTTCTGCGTATGATTTTGCATACATATGTAGATGAATCTGTTTAATCTGTTCAATCATATTTTAGGATAACTTCATGACTCAAATTAATGGTTTTATTGGGCGCCGTAACCTGTTGAAACTCGCAGGAATAGGCGGTGCGGGTATAGCAGCAAGTGTAGTTACTAGCGGATTGCTACTGAATGGTGAAGAAGCGCAAGCACAGACAACTCCTACAAAAAGTGAAAATAGACCCAAACCAGTATCTCCAGAAGAAGCTTTAAAAAAATTACTGCGAGGAAATGAACGCTTTATAGCAGGTAAGGGCGCACATCCGAATCAGTCAAAATTGCGTTTACTCGAAACATCTGTTGCACAGTATCCATATGCATCGATTTTAGGATGTGCAGATTCGCGTGTTCCAGCAGAAATCGTTTTTGACCAAGGTTTGGGAGACTTATTTGTAGTTCGAGTTGCAGGTAACGTTGCTAGTCAGACAGCTATCGGTAGTTTGGAGTTTTCGAGTGCGGTATTAGGGTCACAACTGATTGTAGTAGTTGGACATGCTAAATGCGGCGCCGTAATTGCAGCAGTAAAAGGAGACCCATTACCTGGAAGAATAGGTGTATTCGTTGAGGAAATAAAACCTGCTGTGGAATCTGTAAGGCAAAAAGGAGGTGACTTAGAAAAAAATTCAATTATTGCCAATATTCAATATCAAGTCAAAAAATTACCAGAGACTTCAACAATATTAGGTGGCTTGGTTAAAGAAGGTAAACTTAAAATAGTTGGTGGTATCTATGACCTAGCGAGCGGAAAATTCACATTAGTAACCTGATTTTAGGCGCCTGTCCATGCAATGGGCAGGTTAATAGCTCCAAAACTGTTATGCTGAGAAACAAAGCATCTCCAAAACTGTCATGAGTCGTGAACGTTAACGTAAACGTAGTTTTCCCGCAGGGTAGGATATCCGCTTATGGTAGGGTAGCATCTTTCTTACAGATTGTTACGCTTAGAAAAAAGTCAAGTTACAACCTGCATCTAGCATATTTAATCATGAGTATTTAAACCTACGTATATAGCCCTGAGTCCATGTATCCGCCGCGAAAGGGTAGGTGTAGAAAAATGGGGTTTGACAAAAATCTCTGTAAACCAGTGGAGGTAAGAGTTTTGACTATTATAAAATTAAAACGACCCGCGCACTTTACCAGCACTACATTTCAGCAATTTCACAAAAATCAAAATACTGTTTTACATGTTATGATGAAGTGGTTCGCGGAACCGTACCTTGAAAACTACATATCATACGACTTTCAGGCACCAGCCTTGATATTATTATTAATCCCTATCAGGGATTGAAACTAATTGAACATTTATAGTTTTGAGCATTTTTTGAACATTGATATTATTATTAATCCCTATCAGGGATTGAAACGCAGCCTGAGAGTATCGTTCTCCTCTCTCAGGCTGCTGACTTGATATTATTATTAATCCCTATCAGGGATTGAAACATCATTGGCGGGGAAAGTGGCGCCAACTTTAGGTTGATATTATTATTAATCCCTATCAGGGATTGAAACTACCAGTTGGATATCGGCGCCACTGACCCCAGATTTGATATTATTATTAATCCCTATCAGGGATTGAAACTATTACGAAAAATTGCTTAAAGGCGATAACTATTACTTGATATTATTATTAATCCCTATCAGGGATTGAAACCCACTTAATTACACGATGGATTAATGCTCTAAAATTGATATTATTATTAATCCCTATCAGGGATTGAAACAACCAATATAGAAAGTATTGGTGTTGATACGTACTTGATATTATTATTAATCCCTATCAGGGATTGAAACTCTCCGGTATCGGGGGCTTGTCCTTGGGCTTTAACTTGATATTATTATTAATCCCTATCAGGGATTGAAACTATTGCAGATACATTACCTATCTTACCTTTAATAAATTGATATTATTATTAATCCCTATCAGGGATTGAAACCAATATTATATAAACCACTTTCATCTCTATATATATTGATATTATTATTAATCCCTATCAGGGATTGAAACCTGCTACTGCTATGAAGAAGTGTCGTGCGCTTTATTGATATTATTATTAATCCCTATCAGGGATTGAAACTTTTGTGATAAGTTTTGTGTTCAGGAAATACTGCTCAATCCTTGATATTATTATTAATCCCTATCAGGGATTGAAACAGGACAACAACGAACGGTAACTAAAACTGTATGCTTGATATTATTATTAATCCCTATCAGGGATTGAAACACCAATATAATTTTTTGCCAGAGCATCTAGTAGTAAACTTGATATTATTATTAATCCCTATCAGGGATTGAAACTAATTTGCTATCTTCGCTTGACTTACTTAAACAACTTGATATTATTATTAATCCCTATCAGGGATTGAAACTATTTGAAAAGAATCGAATCAGCCTATAATTAAGGATGGAAGTTCCCATTGATTATTGATATTCAGGGTGAAGTCCTTAATCAAGAGTTATTTGACAAGCTTTTATAATATATAAATACTATGTTTCAATTCAATCAAAAATATTTCTATTTCACTCTTATATTATTTTTAGTAGAGGTATGTATAGCTGTTTTTGTAAAAGATATTTTTATACGTCCATTTGTTGGTGATATTTTAGTCGTTATACTAATTTATTGCTATATTAGAACTTTTTTGAATATAAAATCATTTATTGCTGCTATATCAGTTTTTATATTTGCTTGCATTATTGAAATTCTTCAGTATTTTAATTTTTTGAATAAATTGGGATTGCAAAACAATAAAATTTTAGCCATTGCCTTGGGTAGTACGTTTGACTGGAAAGATATAATTGCTTATGCTATGGGCACTATAATAATTATATGCTTAGAAAATAAAATAAAATAGTTATGTCTGATGCGTTCGTGATATTACAAGTAGGTTCTACAGGCGTCACTGAGAATGAAAGGGCTTGTAAGACTTATTCTTGCTTCGGGTGGGCAGTGCCCACCTTACTTTTGTTGAGAAGGTGCAAGATGTGAGTCTACACATCTGCCGATCCGAACACGGGAATTTGAATGATAAACTCTGTCCCTTGTCCCAAAGAGGAAATACACTCAATTTTTCCACTGTGTTTTTCTGTAATAATTTCATAGCTAATTGAAAGCCCTAATCCAGTTCCCTTACCTTCAGATTTAGTTGTAAAGAAAGCATGAAAAATTTTATTTCTAATTGATTCTGGCATACCAGGTCCATTATCAGCAATACTAATTTTTACCTGCTGATTCTCTAGAGAGGTACTAATTACAATTTGATTAGTATTTTTTTCAATTTCTATGTAGCTTTTACCAAAATTAGACTCATCTATTGCATCAATTGAATTGGCGATTAAGTTAGTAAATACTTGATTTAACTGTCCAGGGAAGCATTCAACTGGAGGTAAATCTCCATATGATTTGGTAATTTTGATTGCAGGACGTTGGGGTTTTGCTTTTAAACGATGAGATAAAATAATTAAAGTAGAATCAATTCCCTCATGGATATTAACGGCTTTTTTCTCATTACCATCGGTACGAGAATAATTCCGCAAAGACAGCATAATATCTTTAATGCGGTCTGTCCCTAGTTTCATCGAATCAAGCATTTTGGGTAAATCTTCAATTAAATATTCTAAGTCAATACTTTCAATTTCTGATGCTATTTCTTTTCCTGGGTTGGGAAATATATCTTGATATAAATTAACCAAATGAATTAAATCTTTTACATATTGTTGAGCGTGAGATAAATTACCGGAAATAAAGCTAACAGGATTATTGACTTCGTGAGCAATACCTGCAACCATTTGACCAAGGGCAGAAATTTTTTCTGTTTGAATGAGTTGAGATTGGGTATTTTGTAGTTTAATTAATGTTTGTTCTAAGTCTGTTGATTTTTGTCTTAATTCAGCTTCTGATTTTTGTAATAGTTCGGATTTTTCCTGCTCATTGGCTAATAAACGCGCGTTTTTAATGGCAATTGCTGCTTGTGAAGCAAGCATTTTAATTAGTGATAATTTCTCCGGAGTAAATGCACTTATTGTCAAATTATTTTCTAAATAGATTAGACCAATAAACTTTGTTTGATATAATATTGGAACACAAAGTATGGATTTAGATTGATGTCGTTGAATGTAAAGGTCTTGTCCATAAATTTGGTCTGAATTTGCATGATTGAAAACTAATATTTGCTGGGTTCTGGCAACGTAGTTAATGATAGATATCGGAATATCATCGCTCTCTTCTACTGGTATTGATTGCACAACTATATGATTAAGTTGGTCGTCGGTCTCAATAGCTTCGATAAACAAATTATTATGTTTTTCTAATATTAAACAACCCTTCTGGGCACCAGTATTTTCAATAATAATATGCAGCAACGTGCTGGGCAAATTTTCTAAATTTATTTCGCCCTGTATTGCTGATGATGCTTTAATAACTGTAGCTAAATCAAGGATTTGGCTGGTGCTGCTAGTACTAACTGTTGTTTTGTTAATTGCCGCAGTGATTGTTTGATGTTTGCTTGGTAGTGCATTAGTATTATAATGATAAATAATACAGTTAGGGTAGCGTTTTTCTAAGTCTCTAACTTTTGCCACTGCACCCCAACGATTATAGCCGTAGTATGCATCTGTCATGTAGGTTTTAGCGATTTTATCTTTACCTAACGACAAATAAAATTTAGCTGCAAGTTCGTTTGCAAGGGCTTCTTCTTGAATATAACCATTTTCTGCCGCATTAGCGATTGCTTTATCGTAATATTCCATCGCTTGATAGTTTTGACCAAGCAGACGATATTTTTCTGCTTCAACCAAATCATATTTATTCTGAAAATTCATAGGAGCATGATACGCCCAAAGCTTTAATTTATCTTGATTTGCTTGTAATGCGGCCAGTATTTCCTGTGGCTGTGTACTTTTGGAATCAAAATATACTGCTAGTCTTGCTAGAGAATCATAAAAATGTAAGATAGGACCATACAGACATCCCGCGACCGCATCTAAATAAACTTCAGCTTGTTCTGCATTAACCACAGCTTGCTCATATTCCCCAAATAAATAGCAGAGGATAACTTTGTGGAGATAAAAGAAATGGAGTCCAATTCGGTCATTTGCCACCAGTTGAATAGGTAGTGTAGTTTCTTCGTTATAAACACCAACTAAATAACAAGGTTGCTCAACTTGAACCGTTAAATTTAGAACTACCTGTTGTAAGGTAGCAAGATGATTTAAACTAGCCGCTTGCTTGAATTTCATTAAATCATTAACATCTGCTATTTCCCGTGATAAGGAAGTGAGTTCTCCAGCAGCAAAATATGCATATTGAAATCGGTTTACAACAGCATGACCAACATATTCTAAATCTCCATTTTCCAATCCACTCTCATATGCTTTTTGAAAAAGATGTAAAGTATCTCGAATATGCTCTTTCCCATGTTTTGTAGATACAGCTACCATAAAAAACGTCTTCGCTTTTAATTCTAAGGCATTTAGCTGCTCTACAAGGCTTAAAGCCAATTTACCAAACTTATAACAACTTTCAATGTCTTGACAAAATCCTTGTAAAATTAGCCCATAAGTAGCATAAGCAAAGGTTGAGAAAGGAGCGTTCCCATATTTAATTGATAGATTGATTTGAGAAAATACAGTTAGTGGAAATAATGCAGGCGCCGCAGTAATGGTTGGAAAACAGGTAATTGATAACATTCGCATAGCTGCTATTTGGCGAGCATCCGTCATTAGAGGTAGGTTTATTAAATCAGAGATGCATCTTTCTTGTAAGTTGGTTGCTGTTTCTTGTAAAGCTAACTGAACATCAGCAGGTGTAGGTGATTCTGGGAGTTTAACGTCCAATAAATCTAGTACTTCTAACCCTAGCCGAACTGCTTCGAGTAATTTATTTTGTGCTATTTTTGTGAGAATTTTAACTTCATAAACTTTTACTTTATCCAAAATATTTTTTGCGTGCTTTAGGACAATATCAGCCCATAGTGTGTCTGCAAAATTTCCAGTTAGATAAGCTGCTTCCGCCGCTTCTTCATATATTGATAACGTTAAATTATATTCAGACTCCCAACTAGAAGGTGATAATAACTCTAAGCCAACAGACAAATATTTAAAGGCGCCTTCGTAAGCTGCTGATGCTTTAGCTTTTCTACCTGCAATTAAATTTAATTTTGCCAATTCATGTTTTTCTAATTGAGTTAGCCTATCAATTCCTACATTTAACTGATTGACAATATCAAAAATATTTGCTTCTAGTTTTGATTGGGAGGTATTCTTTAAAAGTAATTGCCCAATTCTTCGATGAGTTTCTTTTTTTAAATCTTCTGGAATCAAAGCATAAGCAGCTTGTTGTACCCGGTCGTGTAAAAATCTATATTTAACGCGCGTTTCATCAAAGTCAAGTACCTCTAACTCCTCCGAGGCAAATAGTAATGGTATTTTATAATGATTATTAAGGGCTAATATTAAACCCTGTTGTAAAGCTGAGTCTAAAGCTGATGCGACAGCTAACAAACTTTTTTCGCTGATGGTTGCCAAAACATATAAACTAAAATGCGAACCAATACAAGCAGCTAGCTTTAATATCTTCTGTGTTTCTTCTGGCAGTTTTTCAATATTGGATGCAATTAACTCAACAATACTTTTATCAGCTATTCCTTTACTAAGTATGTCTTGAATATCCCACACCCATTGTTCTTTATCAAAATCAAATTTTAAAAGTTTTTCTTGATATAATGTATTTAATAATTGAGTAACAAAAAAAGGATTTCCCTGAGTTTTATAAAACAGTAGCTCTGCTAAGTTGTCTATGCTTCCTGTATTGCTTAATGTATCCGCGACAATTTTTTGTACATGAGGAAGGGACAACGGACGCAGGACAATGTTATTAATTACCGTTCCAACTTGTTCTATTTCTGACAATGTATTAATTAACGGATGAGCAGCACTTACTTCGTTATCACGATACGCTCCAATTAATAGTAAATTATTACTATCAAAATTAGTCATTAAAACTTGTATTAAGTTTAAAGAAGCAGTATCAGCCCATTGTAAGTCATCTAAAAATAGTACTAGAGGATGTTCTGGTTGGGTAAAAACTTGAATAAATTGTTGAAATACTCGATGAAAACGCTTTTGTGATTCTGTGGCGCCTAATTGAGGTACTTCAGGTTGCTTACCAATAATTAATTCAACTTCTGGGATAACATCAATTATAACTTGCCCGTTGGCGCCTAAAGCCGTTAATAATTTTTCTTGCCAATTTTGTAGTTTATCAGCACTTTCGGTAAGTAATTGTCGCATCAATGATTGAAAAGCTTGAATTAGAGAAGCATAAGGGATATTACGTCCTAGTTGGTCAAATTTGCCACTGATAAAATAACCATGCTGGCGCACTATTGGCTTATGTACTTCAGCAACTAAAGACGACTTACCAATACCAGAGTACCCAGATACTAGTATAATTTCAGCCCTTCGGGCATAACCTTCGGTATCACTGTGACTTTGGCTAACGCGGTCAAATGCAGCTAAGAGCGCTGATATTTCTTGCTCTCGTCCGTAGAGTTTTTGAGGAATTAAGAGTTGGGCTGCATGGTCTTTTTTTCCTGGTATAAATTGAGTTACATCCCCCAGATTTTGGCCCAGATTTTGGATATGGTCGAGGCAAAATTCTAAATCGGCTAATAGTCCGACTGCGGTTTGATATCTGTCTTCGGCATTTTTCGCCATCAATTTAGTAACAATTGCAGCAATAGGAAAGGGAATTTCTGGGTTTAATTCTTGAATTGGCTTTGGTTGCCGAGCAAGATGACAGTAAATTATTTCTAAGGGGTCTAAGCTAGCAAACGGTAACTGACCTGAGAGTATTTCATAAAAAGTTACCCCCAACGAGTAAAAATCACTGCGGTAGTCCACAACCCGGTTCATTCTTCCGGTTTGTTCTGGAGACATATACGCTAACGTCCCTTCGATTTGACTGAGATTATATCATGTCCGGCGGCATAACCGTAATAAAATTACCGTAGAGACGTTACATGTAACGTCTCTACATTATGGGTAATCAACCGGACATGATATTAGTTGATTGTGGAGTTTCTTTATCTAAACGCGAAGCAATGCTAAAATCTGTAATTTTGACTTGTCCTGATTGGGGATTAATAATGATATTGCTGGGCTTAATATCTTTATGAATAATGTGATGAGTATGCAGCGATACTAATGCTCTAGCTAGTTGTACGGCAATGCTGACAAAATATTCAATAGATATTTCAGTACAGAGGAATTTTTTGAGACTAATGCCACCAAAGTCTTGTAGTACCAAGATTAATCGCTTTTGGTGATTTTCCAACCGCAAAACTTTGACAATTCCCTCTAAATCGAGGCTTCCTGTGAGAATATATTCATGTTTGAGGCGAGCAATCTGCTCTAAGGTGGGATACTCTGCCGCTAAAACCTTGAGGATGACGTTTTGCTTGTGTAATTGCGACACACCTCGATAAATAATCGTACTTAGTCCCTCGTCAATCACTTCGGTAATTTCGTAACCTGGAAGATTAATCGCGGACAGCATAACCTCAACCTCACACTCTGCACTTTTGTAACTATGAAGTTAGAGTTCCCAGCGAGCGGGTCAAATTGAACATACTTTCTGTTAAGAAAGTTTAACATTCCCCGCTTTGCCGAAGTGAATGGGTTAGCAATTATGCCCTAAATCCCACTCGACTAAAAACTTTAATAACCCGCGAATGATGATACTTGGTACATAAGCAATTTCTTGGTTGGGAACCATCCGCAAATTTGGCAAGCGTTGAGCTAGCACTTCTAGCGCAATTCTTCCTTCCAAACGTGCAAGTGCTACACCAACGCAGTAGTGGATACCCCCACCGAAACCTAAATGCTTGCCGTTAGGAATGCGGTGAATGTCAAAACGTTCTGGCTCTGGAAACTGGATGTTATCGCGATTACCCGATGCGTATAGTAGCTGCAAGCGCGCGCCTTTAGGTAACTGCACTCCACCTAATTCCACTGCTTCGGTAGTTGTACGAATTAATCCCGGTACAGGAGACTCAAAACGCATTACCTCTTCCACCGCATTAACTGCCAAACTCGGATTTTGGCGCAAAGCTTCTAATTGTTCCGGGTGTTGCACTAATAAAGCGACGGCGTTACCTATCAAATTAGCAGTAGTTTCATGTCCTGCAAATAGCAATTGCATAACTAAACTAATAATTTCCGGTGTTGAAAGATTCGCTTCTCCTTCCAAACTGGCGTTAAGTAACCCTGTTAGTAAGTCATCTTGGGGATTTATAGAGCGCTGTTTTAAAATATCTGCAACGTAGTGCTGCAAAGACACAAAACTGCGAGCGCATCCAACATGCTGCTCTACAGGCGCCCCCCCAGAAAGTATTATCAACCAATCATCACACCATTTTTTAACCGTTTGAATATCTTGACGGGGAATGCCCAAAAAATCACCAATAATAAACAGGGGTAATGGAGAGGCAAAACCTTTTATAATATCAACGCGCCCAGAATTAATCCAGTCGTCTACTAATGCATTTGCTGTTGCTTCTATGTAAGGTTCTAATGCAGCAATGCGCGCGGGTGTTAATACACTACTTACCAAACTACGAATGCGTGTATGTCCAGGTGGATCGTTATCCACAAGGCTAGGACGGGGCATATTTGGATATCCTTCTTTCAAAATAGCTTCTACCTCTGGACTGATTTCTAAATCAACGAGATTCGAGTTAGCAGAAGAAAAGCGGCTTGTATCTTTTAAAACTTGAGTAATCTCCGCGTAACGAGTTACAATCCAAAGTTTGAGCATTGGACTGTAAAATACTGGGTATTCCTTTCTTGCTCTCGCATAGAACTCATAAGGATTTCCTTGGTGTTCTGGTGATAGAGGAGAGTAGTCAATTTGTGCCAAATCACTGTTATTAAGCATCGCCAAAATTCCTAGAGGATAAGTTGAGTATAAATATATCCTCTAGGAAAATCTCAAACGGCGCCAAAATTCCTAGAGGATAAGTTTGGTATATGAAATTAAACGATAACTTTTAGGGTTTTTAAACTGGTATCGGTACAACCAGTTAAAAAACCTCCTAATATTTTGACTTTTTGAAGGTATTCTAGAGCTTCTTTGGTTATTATTTCTCCAGACATTAATACAGGAATACCCGGAGGGTAAGGACATATTGTTTCGGCACTTATGCGCGAGTAAGCTTGGTCAAGTGGTAAGGTTTCGGTTGCTGCAAAGTAAGCTTCGCGCGGAGAGATGTGTAATGAGTTGTTTAATGCAGCAAGATTATTCCATAGATTTGTACTATTTAATTTTGTGTTGTTTTTATTTACAGGCGCCATTGCAGCTAGGGTGTTAAAAGCTTGTATTAATTTATCGATGTCTTGTTGGGTGTTGCCAATGCTAATAATGAATGTGAGATTTTGCAGTGATGCTAGTTCACTTCTAACTTCGAGTTGAGTTTCTAGTATTTCGTCTGCTTCAAATCCTGTAATTCCAAAGTTGGAGACGTTTATTGTTAAACGGGTTGGGTCTAAGTTAAATCCCCCCAACCCCCCTTGATAAGGCAGACTTTGATGGAGTGATGATAGACCTGGGATGTTCTTGAGGTTTTCGCGCGCGGTGTGTGCTAGTTGTAATATTTGGGTAATTAGAGAGTTGCCGTGTAATGCCATTTGCGCGCGTGCTGCATCAAGTGAAGCCATTAATATATAACTTGGGCTTGTTGATTGGACTAATTGCAATGCTTTACTGATTCGGTCGTAGTTTACTATGTTTCCTTGAGCGTGCAGCATTGATGCTTGTGTCATGGCGCCCAAAGTTTTGTGTATAGACTGGACACAAATATCAGCACCTGCTGCTAAACCTGATATCGGAAGTTCTGGATGAAAGGCAAAATGGGCGCCGTGTGCTTCGTCTAAAATTAACGGGATATTATATTGATGTACTTTGTTTGCGATAGCGACTACATCACCACAAACACCGTAATAAGTTGGATATACCATTAATACTGCTTTGGCATCAGGATTTTGATGAAGTGCTAGTGCAACCTGAACGGGTGTAATACTATGGGCAATATCTAAAACTGTGTCGTATTCAGGATTGATAAAAATTGGTATGGCGCCAGAAAGAATTAAGCCAGCAATTACCGATGAATGAACATTGCGTGGCAGAATGATTTTATCTCCTGCATTGCAAGTTGCCAAAATCGCCGCTTCGATACCGCATGTGGAACCATTTACTAAAAACCAAGTACGCGCGGCGCCGAATGCTTCTGCTGCTAACAGCTGTGCTTCGTTAATTACACCGGATGGTGCAAATAAATTATCCAACTCAGTTAATTCTGGTAAGTCCGCAGCAAACACCGCAGAACCAAATATATCTATAAGAGAAGCTGAAATTCCCACACCTCGTTTATGTCCAGGGGTATAAAAAGGCGCGTGTGATGATTTGGCACATTCATAAAGCGCAGTCAGTAAAGGTGTTTGAGCTTGCGAAACACGATTCGTCATTTCGATAGATGGCAACAAGTAATTAAAAGATGAGAGTGAAGATAGAAAGAACTTTAACCCTTACCCATTTAATATGATTCCCAGCTTAATATCTATACCCGAACCACAAATTCCTACACCTGGTCCTAGCCCATTACCAAGTCCACAACCATCACCTAACCCGGAACCAGGTATTATACCTAGCCCAACACCACAACCAATACCTGAACCAGTACCTGAACCAGTTCCGGCGCCTATTCCTCAACCTGTGCCGGCGCCGATTCCGCAGACGGTGCCTTAATAGAAAATAGACGGCTGGGGACAGCCGTTCCACAAGAATTGTATAAGAGTTATAGTTTATTTACTCATCTGAAATTTCAAAATCGGAGTTTTCGCATAAGTTTACACCGTGAAGTTTTTCTTCTTGGTTGTGTTCATTGATAATTTTCATATCATATAAACACTTATCGCTATCGCGGTCAAAGTGCATGTTAACTGATTGATTTTGCCAGACAACTTTATCTTCAAGATTATCAACAAGATTTTCTCCCCAATCATCTTTATCAACATGTGACATCTTGACTTCACGAATTTTAAAGCTGCTACTGTTGTGAAGCTGGATATTACATTCCTCTGCCAGTGCAGCTTGTGAAAAGAGTGCTATAACTGGCAGTGTGAATATAGAGAACAAAATGCGAATAGATTTATAAAGGATTGGTTTCCCCATAATTACCTGAAGTGTTAGTAAGACCATTACGTCTTGGGATAAATCTACTTTACCTAAAATTTGTATAAATATGAAATTAATTTTTGATGAAAATAATTAACGCGCATTATTGATAGATTAGATACAGAAAAAATATGAGAAACCCGGTTTTTTTGTCGAAAGATTGTAATAGGAATAAACATTTTGCGTAGAAACCGGGTTTCTTTATGGTTTCTTCGTTCCCCACTAGTGCGTTACATTTGATATCCTTGCAACAGTAAGAGACGCGATGCTTTATATATATATATGCTCAGAGCTGGGATTGTTGGGTTGCCCAACGTAGGGAAATCAACTTTATTCAATGCTTTGGTCGAAAATGCCAAGGCAGAAGCTGCTAACTTCCCTTTTTGTACCAAAGACCCAAACGTCGGTATTGTTTCGGTTCCTGACGAACGGTTAAACGTTCTGTCAAAACTTTCCTCATCGAAGCAAATTGTTCCAGCACAGGTTGAGTTTGTCGATATTGCTGGTTTGATTAAGGGTGCGAGTAAAGGTGAGGGAATGGGTAATGCTTTCTTGTCGAACATCCGCGAGGTAGATGCTATCGTTCACATGGTGCGCTGCTTCGATGATGATGATATTATTCACGTTTCTGGTTCGGTTGACCCAGTACGGGATATAGAAACTATTAATTTAGAACTTGCCTTAGCTGACCTAGGGCAAGTTGACAAGCGTATCGAACGTACAAAGAAACAAGCACGTGCTTCTAAAGAAGCTCAAGCGGAGTTAGTAGTATTAGAGAAAGTAGCAGCACAGTTAAACGAAGGTAAGTCAGTTCGTCAGATTGATTTAACCGACGAAGAACAGGAAACAATCAAGTTTTTAGGGTTACTAACTGCCAAACCGATTATTTTTGCCGCAAATGTATCGGAAGATGACTTGGCAAGTGGTAACAAGTATGTAGAGCAAGTACGCGCGATAGCAGGACAAGAAAAAGCACAAGTTGTAGTTGTTTCTGCCCAAGTAGAGTCTGAGTTAATTGAGTTACCACCCGAAGAAAGAGCCGATTTTTTAGCTTCTTTAGGTGTAGAAGAAGGTGGATTAAAATCTTTGATTCGTGCTACCTACGCGCTGTTAGGTTTGCGGACATATTTTACCACGGGCGAAAAAGAATCGCGCGCTTGGACTATTAAAGCTGGAATGAAGGCACCGCAAGCAGCAGGTGTTATACACTCAGATTTTGAGCGCTGTTTTATCCGCGCGGAAACTGTTGCTTATAATGATTTAGTAAGTACTGGTTCGATAAGTGGCGCCAGAGAGAAGGGTTTATTACGTAAGGAAGGAAAAGAATATGTCGTTCAAGAAGGGGATGTAATGGAATTTCTAACCAGCGCATAGTGGCAACAGATGAGAGCGGATGTAACGGATGTATTTTAGAAATTATCCGCTACATCCGTTATAATCTGTTGCTCAGTTCCATGAAAATCCATTTGGGGTGTAAATTTGAGGGAATGTCGCTTTCTAGATATGGTGGAATTTCTTGAAACCCAAACGAACGATATAGTTTTTGTGCTTCTTTCGCGAAGAAAACTGTGTCTAAACGAATTTTTGCATAACCTAGCTTTGTTGCTTCACTAATTACTGCTTGCAGTAAAGCGCGTCCAATTCCTTGTTTACGATATTCTGGCTTCACGTACATTCTTTTAACTTCGGCAATACTTTCATTATTTTGTCTAAATCCTGCACAACCTGCATTTTGACCATCAACTTTGGCAAGAAATAAACCACATGAAGGCGCCGTAAACTGAGAAAGCTTTGCAATGTCATTTTCTAAAAACTCATCCACATCAAAACTAACATTTAACTCACGTTCAAAAATCGGCTGAACTTCACACAAATTACCATAAAACAACTCACGAATATCATCTATATCTTCCTCTATATCCGCTAAAATAATCTTTAACATTTCTAATTCTTCCTTTGTGCCTTTGCAGTTTGTTAATTAAAACATGTTACAAATCCCAATTATAGATTTTTCCAACTTTGCAAGCGATGACGAAATAATAAAACAAATTTACCAAGCTTGCACCGAAGTCGGATTTATGTATATAAAAAATTTTGATATATCTCAAAACTTAATCGAACAAGTATTCAACACCAGTAAACACTTCTTTAACCAACCCTTAGAAATTAAGCAAAAATCAGCTTGGAGTGACGAACTTAGTAATCAAGGTTATGTCGGTATAGAACGCGAACGACTCAACCCAAATAAACCAGGTGACTTAAAAGAAGCATTTAACATTAGCAGGTTCACCAACACTCAATCACAAGAACCTTGTATTATAGAATTTTTCCAAGCATGTGCTAACTTAGCAAACCAAATTTTAGAAGCATTTGCCCGCGCGTTGGAATTACCAGTAGACTTTTTTGCCAACAACCATAACCAAAATCATCATACTTTAAGACTACTACACTATCCACCAATACAAACTCCATTATTACCAGAACAAACGCGCGCTGGGGAACATTCAGACTACGGCAGTATTACACTATTATTTCAACATGATGAAATAAGTGGTTTAGAAATTCAGACCGCATCAGGTAATTGGATAAAGGCGCCTGCCATACCTGGTACAGTAGTAGTCAACACAGGTGACTTAATGCAACGCTGGACGAATAATAAATTTTGCTCAACCAAACACCGGGTAGTAATTCCAGATAATGCTAACCAGTCACGTTACTCAATAGCGTTTTTCTGTCATCCCAATGATGACACTCAAATAACTTGCTTACCAACTTGTATAAATAAATCACCAATATACCCGCCAATTTCAGCAAAAGAGTATCTTTTAGAACGTTTACAAGCTACGTACTAAACGCTTTTCCGAAATCAAGCTATTTGAATCGGAAGTATTGCTTAATAAGTAGCTGGTTATATAAGCAATGCTAAATTTTAAATTAACTTTACAAAAAAGGCGCTTTTTGTTATTGAGCGTACCATCATTTATATTCACCTCAATATTAACAGCTATACCAACATATGCAGCAACCTTGGCGTTTTCGGAAGCTGAAATTGAACTAAATAATTTTAGTAATTTCGGAACAATCGAACTTGTGAACCAAGCCAGTATATCAGGTCAGACAAATGGAGGTATATTTGGCGCCGAAAATAAAGCATTCAATAACTCTGCCGCATCACCATTACAAATTAACTCTTCAGCATTTAGCCTTGCTTTTGGTGAAAACCGAGATTATGAAGGAACAGCAGAAGCACAAGCGCGGGTTCTTGGAAACTTTGACGTTGATGCAGGTCAGTTATTCTCGTTTGACTTTAGTGCAGTTCTAAATCTTGAAACAGAGATAGATGACCCATTGAGTGAAAGAGCTAACGCGAAGAGCAATATATCATTCTATTTATTTGATACGGTAAATATTCCACAAGTTAATTTTCAAGACTATTTCAAATATCAACCTCTTGATTATTTTACACTTAACGCCAGTTTAAATACCTTTGGAGTACAAGATTTTATTAATTATCAGCGTAGTCAAGGTGTCTCATTTACAAACGAGAATAAACAAACAATGTTTGGCGCCAATCAAGAAACAGCAAGCGCAATAATTCAAGGAAAATTACAACGTTCGTTTACAAATAAAACAAATGTAACTTTAATTGCACTTCGACAAACCAAATCACAAGTCAAAGTTCTAGAACATTCAATGCTAGTTCCATTAATTTTTATTGTAGCGACTATTACTGTTGGTGTTTTACGAAATAAATAAAACCATTATAGAGACGTGACATGTCACGTCTCTACATCTCATAATTTAATAAAATCATATTCCTCGTATGCATCGGCAAAATCATCCTTATTACTACGGCGATTACTAATATAATGGTCATAGCGATTAAGGGAAATTGTGTTGCCGTGCATATGAATTTTTCCCCAACAGTCTGTAGCACAATAAAACTTCTCAGTTGATATTTTTATATCTTTGCTGAAAACTTTGTAAGTGTCGATTTGAATAAAGTTGTCTTTACACAACAATTTTGCTACTTGTTCGACACTACCATTTGTAGATTTAGTCAACAGTGTTCCATCTGGATAAAACCTTAAATATTTACAGTACTCTAATTTTCTTCTCTCATCATAAATATTATTCGTTTTATATAATCCGTCGTAACGAATCGAATACCAGCGTTGAATATACTCGCGTAATGCAACTTTAACTCTTAAATTATTTATATTTTTTAATAAGTTATGAGCCAACTCCTTAACTTGGTCTGCTGGGTCATTTAATGCTTCTATTACAAGCGTTAAACCTTGCTCTCCATAGTTTAGGGCAGATGGTAAGGTTTCAACTTTATGCTTAACAACCTCAGTTGATAATCGTTGTTTAACTCCTTCTAATCCTCCTAAAACGACAGCAGATACAGGAGCTATACTTTGATTACCTAAAACAACATCATACTTTTTAGGTTGATTCAATTCTGACATTATAATTTTTATTACAGAAGAATGTTATTATAATTACTCTATTACATTTTAGCTTTATCTGCCTCTACAAGCATGACTTATGATTGGGTAGTAATTGGCGCCGGGTTTACGGGTGCAGCAGTTGCATATGAACTTGTCAAAAAAGGCTTTTCGGTTCTTTTATTAGAACAAAATGCAGTACCTGACAATGCTACCTGTTATAGTTATGGTGGTTTAGCGTTTTGGTCTGGTACTAATTTATTAACACGTCAATTATGCGACGAAGGCAAACAGCGTTATTCTGAGTTGCTGCATGAGCTTGGCAATGAGATAGAGTATCGCGAAATAGATTTACTCTTAACTATTGACGCTGACTCAGACCCCAACGTAATTGCTGAATCTTATTCTCGTTTTCAAACACTACCACAGTTGCTTTCTGTGGAAGCTGCATGTGAATTAGAACCATTATTAAATAAAAATGCTCTGAGCGGCGCCTTAACAGTCAAGCACGGTCATATTCAACCAGAGAAAACAGCACAAGCTTACATCCAAGCTTTTTTAAACTTGGGTGGAAAAATCCAAATTACCAAAGTTCTTGATATTCCATCTTTGGGGGTAGAGTATAAAAACCTTGCTATTTGTGCTGGAGGTATTACTAGGCAGTTGCTTAATAAGTCTGGTATTTTTGTACAGCAATATTTTACCCATGCAGAAATTCTGGAAACGGCGCCAGTTGATGTCAAACTTAGTACATTGGTAATGCCCGCAGTTTTACAACGCTTTGGTTTTGAAGCAAAAGCTGGTAAAGATGATGAAGTTTGGCGCCAACCTGGGAATGAACCAGAGGAAGCAATATTAGATACAGGTGTAGTGCAGTTTTTAGATGGCAGTTTGCGTATTGGGCAAATTAGTCGAACTCTAACTGACCCAGAAGCTAAAGTTGATGCCAAAGTTAGTGAAAAATGGCTACGTGACAGTATTGGTCGTATTTTACCGTGTTTGTCTTCTGTACCCGCAACTTGGCACCACTGTTTAGTAGCTTTTAGTAAAGATAGCTTGCCTTTAGTTGGCGCCGTCCCTGAACACGACAACATCTATATATTCTCAGGTTTTAGTAATCCGCTTGTATATATACCTCCACTTGCTGCACGGTTTGCTAATTGGGCGTCAGGACAAGAAGATGAAGTTATTAACCAGTTATCGCCAAATCGGTTTATAAATTTTTAGCGGACAAGACAAAATTATTGATAAAATATCTCAAAATAGTTTTATAGCGTTATAGTTATATAGAGTTATAGTTAATAGGTGTTGGGTTGCGCTGGTGCTACACCCAACCTACGAGTAGTTGTTAGTTTCAGTTCCATCACTTGGTACTATAGTTTGGTCTTCTAGGACGGCTTTTACCATATCTGACTCAGCTAGTGCGTTGACACCAGCAGCGGAAATTTCAATTGGTATTTGACCGAATGCTCCTGGGTTATCTGAGAGAGGCTGTCCACCAAAATCTTTAATAATATTACGAATATAATCAAACGCGAGTCTAGCCGAATTGCGTACTGATTCAATCGCAGCTTTGCGCTCCGCAGGAGATTGACGGGCGCCACAGTTTTTCCCATTATCTATATGGAGAAGAACAATGACGCGAACTTTCTGCTGCGGTTGCAAATTACTTAAGCGATTTGCAAAATCGAGACTAATTTTGTGATTAAAAGGGTTACGCTGATACATATAATAGACGATGCAATCCCCTGGCTGCTCTTACTTTAGAGCTTGTAATGCCTCCAGAGGTTGTATTAATCCCCATCCCCAGCGATTATCTGGACGACGAGTACCACCTGCTGGATGTTTAGCTGTTTCCTTTAGTACCCTCATAATATCGATTACAGATGCTCTTGGATTGGCTGCCATCAGTAAAGCTGCAACCCCAGCAACGTGAGGAGTAGCCATTGAAGTTCCATCCATGTAGTTGTAAGCGTAAGTTCCTTCGGGAGTTCTAGTAGGTGGTATACATGAGTATATCTGAGTCCCTGGTGCAACAACATCCGGTTTTGTAACCAATCTACCGGCATCTTCTTGGTCGGGAAAAACTAGACTTGCTCCACTACTGAAAAACGCTACGTCATGTTTACTATTGGATAACTTCTCAGCGGCGCCTACCGAAAAGGCATTATATGAGTTACCTGGTGAACTAGTATTGCCGTGATTCTCATTCCCAACTGCGACAACAGGTAAAATGCCGTATTGGTTAATTAATATATCGAGAACTTCAGTAAATAAAGGTTCGTAGTAGCTCATGCCAAGCGACATATTAATAATATCGGCGCCTGTTTCAATAGCCCAAGAAATACCTTCAAGCAAAGTTCGTAAAGTAGTGTTACCAATTAGTACACCTGCTACTAATAGGTTAGCATGAGGCGCCACACCAATGGAGACACCTTTATCGGTTTTCCCACCAGCAATAGTTCCACAAACATGAGTACCATGCTGGCCACTATCGAATGGAGGTGAAGCGGTAATGCGACGTCCGAGAGGGTCGATAACAACAAACTCTTTGACGCGGTTGTTCAATGCTGGATGTGCTGCGTATACTCCAGTATCTAAGACAGCGACATTTACGTTTTCACCTTTGCTTGTTTCCCAGAGCTTGGGAATGTCTAGACTATTAAGTCCCCATGTTGTGCTTTCAGTAGATTCTTGAGTTACTAAGTCAGCATATTCTACCCGACGTGGTTGAATAAGGTGAATACTTTGATTTGGTAAAACTGCTACTACATGAGGTTGTTCGGCAAGTGCTTCTAAGGTTTTGTGGGTAACTTCGACTGTTGCGACTGGTAATGTGCCTGAACCAATTAGCGAAATTTCCAATGGGTCATCACTATATCCTAAGTCGCGACTTGCTTCTTGATAATGGTCGAATATTTCTTCTTGTAGCGCTTTTTGAATACTAGCTCGCTGTTGAGACTTTTCTAATCTACTGTGAACCTCACGCAGGCGCCCGCGTTTTGGTAGTCCTTCTGTTTGTGGCGCCTCGTAGATTACAATCGCATCACGCTTGTCATCTTCGTCGAGTCCAGCGAGAAACGGGTCGAATGCAGGTGATATTTTATGCTCTATACTCATAGTAATTTTTGGGTTTAGTTTTTTAATATTGTTACTCCGGCTCTAGAGTATACTGAGATAGCTATATTTGATATCTACCTTTAAGGTAAGGTTTTCGGGTTGTTGAGGCGATATGCTGTAAAATCCGCGCGTAGCAGTGAGTACCACAGAGAAACCAGGTTTCTTTATCACTAAGCATTAAAATTATCAACATCAACAAAAGAAACCCGGTTTCTTGGAGAAGCTTGGTCATATGCACAAGCACGCGAATCACACGATATTGTGATTTCCATCAACACGCTGATATAATTCAACATGATTCTTATCTAATTTTAATAATTCCGCAGCCTCTGCTAACAGTGCGTTTTGCTCGCTTTGTATTTCGGCTAACCGTACAGATATTTCTGCTAATCTTTCCGGTTTTGTATCTACTGTAATTGTATCGTTCACATAAATAATAGGCGCCTCTTTAACCGCATTGCTAATCGTTAATTTATTCCACCCAAAAGCTGTGTACTTGCCTAATTTTTGCCCACTATAACTAATTAACAACCAAATTAATCGTAGCGGTGTTTTTAATATAGATAAACTCGCGGTTTCAATCAAGCGAATAAGCGCGCGGATGATGCTCCAAGCAAAAGCGATAAATAATAAACCAAGAATAACACTCCAAATTGGATGATTAGCTGCCCACCCTAGTAACTGCACCAACTTGTAAATAGCAGGATGTTGCACCAACCAATCATTAACTGAAGAATTCATCGAATTTTGAATTGCCGTTGATGTTGACTGCTGGATATTTTCAGCCGACTGCAAAGTTTTATGCAGCGAATCCTTTATATTATCAATACCGCTTGTCACCGTATTTACTGCTTGATTTTTAGATTGCTGTGCAGTATTACTTAGCGAGTTAACCCTGTCGTTAACTAACTGCTTGGTACTCTGAAAGTTTTGGCGCCAGCTTTCAGGTAGTGTCATAAAAAGCCCCACAAGTCGAAATAAAACCATCGAAATACAAATCTAACATTATTTTATTATCTGGTAGGGTGCGTAACAGCATGAATCAACCTAAAATCAAACGCAAAAATAAAGTGCTGTTACGCACCGACTTTATAGGCGTTTGCTTGGATGCCCACCCCACAAGAGTTGTATTTTAGAGTTTTTGTACTATATCAAGAGATTATTAGCTAGCGGCGCCTGTTTAAATGTAACGCTCGCCGTTATGCACGCGCGTGGCGCACAAATTTTGGTATTTTTTTTAAGTCCACTGTTAGCTGCATATCTAAATCTGGGAACCATACATAAAGATAACCATATTTAGATTAGTAATTGAGGATATAGCAATGCAGCAGCTAAATTCAGGAGTCGCATACTTGACTTGGTGTTTATGCTTTTTCGGCATCTGTGGTGGTCAAAGGTTTTATGCAGGAAATTTTGCAGGCGGTGTGATATACTTTTTTACCCTTGGATTATTTGGTTTTGGTCAACTGATAGATTTAGCGTTGATTCCTGGCATGGTTGACAAGCGGAATATTTATCTAAGAGGGCTACATGGTGGCACAACGCCAAGTGTCAATCAATCTGTAACCTTGAATATCGGTGACATTCCCCAACTTAAGCAGTTACAGGAGTTACAAGCTCCAAAATCCTCTACAACCACTCCGATGCAGAAACTATTAAAGGCCGCAAAGGAGCATGGTGGTCACCTTTCAATAGCTCAAGCTGCTATGTATACCGAGCTTGAGACAGAAGAACTTAAAAAGCTTTTGCAACAAGCACAAAAGGATGGTTACGCTGAAATGACCAATGACTCACATACTGGAGCTATACGTTATCACTTTGATGTGTAGGCGCCTGAATAATTATGGACTTAATAAATCTAAAGTGGACTAAAAATATAACACCTCTAGATAATGAACAGTGGGCTTACTCAGACTATGAGAAAGGTCATCATCAGCTTTACCCCCAGCAACCCAAATTAGTTCACCAACTGGTTTGTCTGGTGGCAATTTTAGCGGCTCATCCATATAAATAGTATTTAGCTTTATATTCTACTGATAATGAGTTAAAACTTTAGTTTTAAACAAGTGTTAAAATTTTTAAGATGCTACCCTGCGGGAAAAATCCGTTAACGTTCCTCAGCATGACAATGAGAGAGATGCTACCCTACCCTACCCTTCGGGAAAACTTCGTTAACGGGATATCCTTCGGATAACGGGAAAACTCCGTTAACGTTCCTCTGGCTCGGTTGCAATTTTTCAAAGCTGTTTTTCAATTGCATCACACGCAACACATACAGCATTTTCTGCTTGGAGAATACGCGCTATTTCTGTTGCTTTTTGTGCATAGCTTAGATTATTTAATAATTCTTGTAATAAAGAAGCAACTCGCGGCGCCGAATATTGATTACGTTTAATTGTACGTGATGTTCCTAAACGTTCGACTCGCGCGGCGTTGTCTGGTTGGTCATGGCTGTAGGGCATAATTAAGGTTGGGCGCCCTGCTCGTAATGCTTGGGCAGTTGTACCAATTCCACCTTGATGCACGATGGCACAAGCGTGAGGAAAAATCTGGGAGTATGGTAAGTAGTTGACGGCAATAATATTTTTGGAATGTTCTGAAAGGTTTTGTGGAGGAGAATTTTTACCAATTAATAATATAGCGCGACGATTGATAAGTTTTGCTACTTCGATGCTTTCTTGGTAGAAGTTGCCTGCGTCTATTACTGCTGCGGAACCGAGGGTGAAAATTATCGGCGCCTCACCTGCATCTAAAAATTGCTTTACTTGTTCTGGAAGTTCTGCGCTTTCAGTTCCATCATAAAAGGTAAAGCCTGCAACTACTGTGTTTGGCGCCCAGTCTGGTTGAGGTTGTCCCAAAACTGAAGAAAATAGCGCAATAACAAGATAAGGTGAGAACTTGCAATCAATATAAGGATTTCCTTTAAGTGGAGATAATCCTAGTTCATGGCGAAGTTGACGAACTGGGGAAGCCCAAGAATTACTAACCCACTTTGCAAAGTTGATAATGCCTTTATTAAAAGTTGGGCCAAGCTTGTATAAATTCGCTAAAGCTGGAAATGGCGCCAAAACTGGAGGGTCGTAAGCTGAGAAAAATGACATAGGAACCATTGCGCTTGATGCCCATTTCATTTTGAGTTTTTCTGCTACTAGTGGTGTTGCTGTTACTCCTTCACCTGAAAAGATAAAATCTGATTTTTGGGCAACTTCGAGCAAGTCTGTATACATATCGCGTAAATTTGGATTAGCCCATTTTCGCACCATATATTCTTGACCTGTTTTTAAATCCATCATTCGTGCCATTTCCTGCGGGTCGTTAAGGGCAGTAAAGTCTGGACGCATTGGATGAAACTCAAATTTTAATGCTTCGAGTTTGGATTTATATACTTCGTGCGTTACAAATACTACATCATGACCACGTTGCCGCAATTCTAACGCGACGGCAATCATGGGATGAAGGTCTCCTAAAGTGCCCAGTGTGGTAATAACGATTCGACTCATTTTCTTTCCTCTATGGTACATAGTAAGGTGGGCAGTGCCCACCATACAACATATGTGAGAAAGTAACGTGAAAGCACAAGTATTCCGTGGTGTCAAGAATCTCTCCTATGAGGAAATTCCCGTACCATCTCTAGAACCATCAGAGGTGTTAGTACAGGTAAGAGTTGTTGGCTTATGTCAGTCAGATATTAAGAAAATTCTTTATCCTTTATATGAACCCCCGCGCGTTTTTGGACATGAGACAGCAGGTGTTATTTCAGCAGTAGGAAGCGATGTTAAAAAATGGCAGGTTGGACAACGAGTTGCAGTAATGCACCATATACCGTGTATGCGCTGCGATTATTGTCTGAATGAAAACTATTCAATGTGTGACACATATAAAAATATTGTGACAACAGCAGGATTTGCGCCGAGTGGTGGTGGTTTTGCTGAGTATGTAAAAGTACCTGGGCATATTGTTGAGAATGGGGGATTGATACCTATACCGGATGATATTAGTTTTGAAGAGGCAAGTTTTGTTGAACCGACGAACTGCTGTCTCAAAGCTGTAAAAAAGGCAAATATTCAACCTGGGCAAACTGTATTAGTAACAGGCGCCGGACCTATTGGGTTAATGTTTGTAATGTTAGTCAAATACTTTGGTGCCAAAGCTATCACTACAGATTTAATTTCTTCGCGGATAGAAAAAGCTAGTCTTGTAGGCGCCGAAGCTGCTTTTGACGCGCGTGATGCTAATTTACCCGAAAAAATCCGTGCGCTAACTAATGGTATGGGTGTAGATGTAACTTTGCTTGCAGTTCCTAGTGACAAAGCATTTTTCCAAGCTTTAGACTGTACACGCAAAGGAGGCAAAATACTATTCTTCGCCGAATTCCCCGATGAGGTAGAAATTCCTATCAACCCAAATATTCTCTATCGTCGAGAAATAGACTTGATGGGCAGTTACAGTTCATCATTTAAAGTCCAAAGTTTAGCAGCAGATATTGTATTTAACCGTCGCATCGATGTAAAAGCACTAATTAGCGACCGTTTCCCACTTCAAGATTTATCACAAGCTGTTGAACAAGCAGTTAAACCTACCCCAGAAACCTACAAAATCTTGATTTATCCATAATAATCTCTTGTAGAACAATAAACTCTTGTAGAACAATAAACTCTTGTGGAACGGGCATCCTTGCCCGTCCTCTTAACAATATGACTGCACAGGCGAGACGCCTATGCTACAAGAGTTGAATCAATTTCTTAAACTCTATATCTTGGGCAATCTCATCAAAATTTATATCGTTTTCTGCTTCTTCTTTGTAACTAGGGTCCATATTTATAGCTTGTTCTAAATTTTCTAATGCTAAATCTACTTCTTTCTCCAACGCATAACAAACTGCCTTATTATAATAAGCATCGGCGTAATTAGGTTTTATTTCTAGTGCTTTGTCGAAACTATCAATAGCGTCTTCATCAAATCCCAGTTTCATAAGGGTGTAACCTCGTTTATTCCAAGCTTTGGCAGATTCTGGTTTTAATTCGATAGCTTTATCAAAGGATGATATAGCTTCTTCGTATTCTTCTAATTCTTGTAATGTCAATCCTCGATTTAACCAGGCAGATGCATCATCTGGGTTAATTTTTACGGCTTTATCAAACGACTCAAAAGCTTCTTGGTAATGGCTAAGATAACCCAGAACTACACCACGATTTGACCAGGCTTTATAGTAGTTTGGTTTATATTCTATAGCTTTATCATAGCAACTAATTGCCCCTGGATATCGTTTTATTTTTGCTAAAGCTAAACCTCTGTTAAACCAAGCATCAGGGTTTTCTGGTTCAATCTCCAGTGCGTCATCGTAGCAGGCAATTGCATCTTGATAACGTTTTTGAGCAAAAAGTTCTTCACCTTCTTTTATATATTCATCTGCTTTTAATTGTTGTGGTTTATCCTGTAATGTTTCTTTAATAGGGGTAATATTTGCTAATTTATCTAAAATAAGTTCTTTTTTTTGTTGAGCATCATTTTGGAAGTCTGAGAGTTGAGAGACAAACTCCAACTCTAATTTTTCCATTTTTTCTAAGATTAAAGATTGTTGCTCCTGAGTATTTAACTGGAGTTCTAAAAATTGAGCAGCAAATTCAGAACCTGATTTTTCTATGTTTTCTAGTATTAACTCTTTGCGACGTTGAGTGTCTGCTTGCAATTCTGAAATTAGAGTAGTAAATTCTGACTGCATTTTTTCTAAATGCTGAATTATTTTGTCGCGCTCTTGTTGAGTATCTGTTTGTAAAGCTTGTAGTTGAGAAGTAAATTGTAATTGTAACTCTCCTAAAACTTGGAAAAGTTGCTGTTGAGCTTGAGATTGTAAACCGGAAATCAAGGATTTAATCTCATCTCTAGATTTAGCAATATCTGATGTAGCTAAGTTCTTTTCTTGCTGTATGTCAGATTGCAATCCCATGATGATATTTTTGACTTCATCTTTATATTTAGCTATATTGGTAAGTGCTATGTCCTTTTCTTGTTGAGCATCTAATTGCAAACCAGAAAAATACGATGCTATTTGAGCCTCTAATTTTACTATATTTTCTAAAGTCTCATCTGTTTTTTGCTTGGCGCCTATATTTTGGTTATTAAGTTGAGTCTTGAATTGTATTTCTAAATTATCTACTAAATTATCTATTTTTTGTTGAGCAGATTTAATGACTGTTTCTAGCTGTGATAATAACTGGTCTTTTGATTGAGAAAGCTCAGAGGTAACTAAGGGTAAATTTTCTTTTTCTAATTTAATGCTGTTGCGTAGCTTTTCTGCTTCCTGTTCTAATTCGTGTACTATTGCCTGATTTCTTTGAATCGCTTTTTCGGCTTGCTGTTCAACAATGGCTAGCTGTTTTTGCAATTCTGTCACCCCTTGAACCTTATCTGTAGCCCTGTTGACAATTTCCCGTAGTGCTGCACGTCGCAGCAGCCAAAATGATGCTAGCGCTGCTACTGGAAACAATATCCAAATAATTATACCAATATTTATTAGAGTGTTTGTACTGTTGTTGCGCTCTGTTGCTGGCGCCAGTTGTGCCAAATGTGAGTCTTGCGTTTTAGTTGCTAATGCAGTGCTTTGAATGCTGGCGCCACTAATAGACAGTAAAACAGCGGTAAAGACTGTAGTACTTTTGAATGCGAAGGCGCCGATGATTTGATTAAACATCATGCCCATTTTACTCCATAATTTTGGCTACGGCATATTATTCAAATTTAGCAGCCAAATCAGGATTGTTAAATCTGAAGTTGTACGATTTGATTTACATATACTTCAACATCTGTACCCGCACGTAAAAACCAAATATTTCCTCGTCCCATCATTTCGGAAATTGCTTGCTGGTTACGCACTGTAATTTGAGGTACTAAAGAACCCATACCTCCTTCTAACACTCCTGTAAATACGTTGCCTCTAGGATTACTATCGGTAACAATATTACCGCTAGCTGTTGTAATGTATTGTGTTTGCGGACGGTTAAGTATTTCTGCTGCTTTGCCAATTCCTCCTAAAGCAAACAATCCTGCGTCCATTCCAGCAACGGCGCCACCTCTATCATGATATTTATTGGCAATTAGTGGTGTTCCTTTCAGCGCCCGAATTTTGATTGCACCAGATGGTAAAGTTATTTCAGTCGGTTTACCATCTTTTTGCACCATAACTGAGACTACCTTTAAATCCACCATTCCACTTTCACTAATTCTATTGATTTGCGTTAGTAGTTCTGTTCCTGTAGGTAGAGCTATTTGGTCATCTGGAGTTTTTAATGGTTGCTTTAAAGTAACGATAAAAGTGTTGTCGTTAGTATTATCATTATTACTTCCAGTTCTGTTAATTTCTCCAAACAACGCGGTTGATAATACTGCTTTTGTGCTGGTTCCTGCTGCTACAGATTTACCCGAACTCTGATTAATTGGATTTGCAACCGGGATATTTTGAGTGTTTTGTATTGGTGTTACTGATTGCGGTATGGTTGGTAGTAAATTTGCTGCTAAAGGTGGCTCAACTTTTGCTGGCGCCAATTGTGGTAAGGTTGGTCGTGCTGCTACAACTGGAGTTGGTTGTTTAGTTGGTTGTTTAATTGCAGGTTGTGGAACTTGAACGATACGTTCAACTGTGACTGTGCGAGGTACTATACGTTCGACTGTGATGGTACGAGGTATGTAAACTGTTGGCGCCGGAGTTGGGATTCTTTGTACTACTACTCTGGTTATTTCTTTTGGTTTCGTTTCTGTCTGTACGGTCGGAGTTGGTTTCTGGTTAAGCTGTGGTTGCACTGTTCTTAGTTGTAGCTGTGCAGCTTTGACGGCATTTGCTTGTTCTGCTAGTGCTAACTTTGTTTTTAGGATTTCTATTTCGGTTTCTGGTTTGGGTTGTGTTGGTTCGCTAATTGGAATTTGAGGTTTTTCGGGAACATAAGTAGTTTGCTGTTGCGGACTTGTTCCATTCATCATATTAGATAGAAATACACCTCCTACTAGTACTGTAATTAAAGTAGTGGCGCCTACTAAGCTCGCTTTTGCAAAAGGATTTGCAGATAGTGGTTGTTTTGTACGAGATAACTGTGGTTGTGATTGTAATTCTGAGGCTTCATCGTTGGTAATAGCTAATGCGCTCTGTTCTGGGTTTGTTTCTGGATTTGTATAATTATTATTTAAATTATTTGTTAAGCCTACTTCTTCAAAGCCAACTAAATCAGCCATCCGAATTTGCCAATCATATGATTTGAGGCTATCGTCATTAATGTCATTAATATTTTGGTTTTTTTCTATACTTTTAGGTTTAACGCCGTTTTTAGATAATGGTTGTTGGGCCATAATAGTAATATTTTATAAACAGGATTTATCTTCAATGTCGCAAATCTTATAAATTTGTAGTCGAGTTTCCCCAAGTTTGTAGACTGCTGAATATAAAGGAGTTGGAGCATCAGGAGAAGCAATTGTTTGTGTATCAATAGCGCGGACTAAAATTTGCTTCTTGAAAGGAATTGATTCTCCAATCTTATCATAACCTGTAAAAAATAAGCGGTTTGCTATGATTCTAACTTTCCATTTTCCTTCACCTATTTGCTCTGGCAAAGATAAATGTTTTATCACCAATAAACCTTCGGCATCGCGAATTGAATTATTAAAGTTGTTTCTAGCTAGACTTTGACTAATTTCTGTTGAAACCTTTTGCCGAATGTCTCCCGATAAGAGTTGTGATGTAATTTGCCAAACAGTTTCTTGTGATTGCTTTTCTGACCAGGTAAACATTAAAGTTGTAGCTTCGCCAATAAAACGCCTAATTGTTTCTTGATGACGTTCTAAATTAGGTTTTGTGTCTACTACTATACCACGTCCATCTGCCAATTGTACTAAGCTTTGTGGTCGGGCGCCATTAAGTCGCTGCAACATTGAACCATGAAATATTAATAAAAGTAATATAATGATATTTAAACCAAAACTTGCAACAGCAAATAATGCCAAAATACTAATATTTATTTTCTGATTTTTTTTATTTAGTAAGCTCATGATTCACTAACCTATCTAGTAAAACTTCCAGTATTGAGATTTTGACTACAGCTATTTTGTTTATTTTCGTAAGGGCTAATTATACATAAATCACTAATTTCATAAATTTCTATTTTTGATGACCGAACGTTGTAAATGGCTTTTTGTAATTCGGTAATATCTTTTTTTGAAGTATAATCATAATAATCTACTGCTTGAACTAAAAAATCTTTATTAAAAGGTGTTAATATTTTTTTATTAACGCTACGTCGAGTTTGAAGAATATTGGCAACCATACCAACACGCCATTTACCTGGTGCGATTTTCTCTGGGGGGTAGACTCTTTGAATAACTAACTCTGACTCAATAACTTGATTGCTATTAGAAAAAATTTCGGGTGGTGTCATATCGGCAATTTGTTCTAAAAAACCACGACGAAAATCTTCTGAAAGCGCAAAACTAGCAATCCAACTACTTGTAGAAACTTTTTTGAAAAGACCTTTTTGTGTTTTGATGGGTATTCCCGTATCGGGTTTAAGATTCGTTGCATCATCTAGTGTAGCTGGTGGAAGTTTACCCGACCAATCAAATGCTGCAGCCATAATTTTACCAACAAATTGGCGAATGAACTCTGGGTCACGTTCTAAATTATCAATTGGAGGTGCTGGTTTGCCATCGATAAGCTGAACTAAGTTTGGTGGTTTGCGATTAACTACATTGCGAATAGTTAAACCTTGAAAGAGTAACACAATTAAAGCTATAGAGTTTATACCTAAAATGGCAATGACAAATATCGTCAAAAAATTAACTTGAGTTTTTTTCTCTTGTAATAATCTGGTCATAATTTATACCCTCTGTTGTACCCTAATGGCGCCATAGCTGATAGCATTAAATACGGCAAATCCTGCAAGTGCCGCTAATAATAAAGATATTAAAGGAGCTAAAGTTCCTAAAAAAATCAAGAACCACATCAAATCTGGTTCAGTACTAATATTTTGTGCGGAAGTGTTTACAATAGCTACAGAAGTGATTAAAGCAATAATATTAAAAGAAAGTTTAGCAATTCCTAAAGATAAGAAACCTGTAAGCCAAGCATATATTGGTTTGCCAGCAACAGGTAGTAAAGACCCTCCAACTGCAAGAGGTCCCAAAGTTGCAACAAGTAACATTGTCGCTTCGATTAAATTTTGAAATGCCGACTGTAAAGATACTAAAAAATATTTTATGCTTGTTTGTGTTGTTGAGCCAAGTAAAGAATTGAAGGCTAGTTCAGATACAGTATCGTTACTAACGACCATTTGATTTACTTTCGTTTCTAGTCTAGTTATCCAAGGTTGTGTGCCGTATAAATTACGATACTCTAACCAAACTGCGTCAATTTTTTCTTTGGCTTTAATTAAACATTGCGTTTGTTGTTCACCTGTTAATGATTGACATGGACGTAACAAGGCGCCAGCAACTTCTTCAGCTACACTCATACTAAGTGCTTGCTGATAAGCTTTATTAACATCGGTGGTTTGTATAACTTGCTGATTAATTGTATTCATAAAATTACGTACACCCAACGTTAAATTCGATAATGGTGTACCATTACCAGGATTAGCGAGTAACAGCACTACTAATATTGGAAAAATTAAAGAAGAAATAGGACGCGATAAATCATTATCAACGACATCGCGTAACCATTGCATCATGAAAATAATTAAAGTTCCAACAGCAAAAAAGATGCCTAGTTTTGTTAAAACGCCATATAAATTATTATTCGTATTATTTTGTAATAAATCTATCCATTGTGTATCCCAACCACTAGTTAAACTTTGAGCAGTGAGGGCGCCATCTCTAAAAATATCATTAGTACCAAGTGTAGCAAATAAATTTGAAAAAGTATGAAACCACATTTTATTATATTATTTTCTACCTATTAAGTCAGTTTGTGAAGTAACCCTTAAAAGTCGCGCTACTTCTGCTGATGTATCAACCCTTCTGGCACGATTAGCATCATCAACTTGCTGAGATATATTAGCAAGATTTAAATTAGAATATTGCAAATCTCGATGTATTGATATTGTCGTAGCTAGTGTTTCTCCGGCAATTTTAGATTGTTCATTTTGGATATTAATATTTTGTAGCTCCTTTACTAACTGGAGTTTAGACTAAGCAGCACAAAATAGCCCAGTAGCACTGAGTTTACAGAAA
>NZ_MRCD01000035.1 GCF_001904745.1 Calothrix sp. HK-06 | reverse complement strand
GTTAACAAAAAGTTCATCATGTGAAAGGGTTGAGACTTTATAGTTAGGTCAATCTGGAATATATAGCTGACTAATGCCATAATATTTTGGGATATCAGAATGATAAACAAAATATGAACAGCAAAAATTACTCCAGTTATCATTGGTGATGCAATTGCCAATAATAAAATTTTCAAATTAATTGCAAGCTGTCTGTAGGCTTGAGGGTTCTGTTGTAGTTTTAGATATGAATTCATGCTTGTAATTATGCTAATTTTTCAATCATTAAACTTAACCTAACCGTACTCGTCGCAGCAGCATTGCATTAATAGATACAACCACCGTCGAAACACTCATAAACACTGCTGCTAAAGCTGGAGGGAGCAAGATGCCTAAAGGATAAGCAACGCCTGCCGCTAAAGGAATACCAATAACGTTGTAGCCAGTAGCCCAGAAAAGGTTTTGGAGCATTTTGCCGTAGGTGGCTTTTGATAGTTTTAGAGCGTAAGCAGCATCTAAAGGATTGCTCTTAATTAGCATAAATCACAATTAAGCCCTGATGTTTGAGAAGTTTGAAAAGTTACTTTTTTTTAAAGCTAATTGCACAGTTAGTACCGAACAAGGAGCATTATGAAGTACGTAATTACTGACACTGCCGAGAAATAGTTCATCTAAGCTTGAATGACCCCGGCGCCCAATTACAATTAAGTCAGCTTCCCAATCAAGGGCGACTTCACAAATAGTTTGACCAGGACTACCGAGTTTTTGAGTAAATTCTACGTTGATTCCAGCAACTGTCGCTTCAGCAGCCTTCGCTTTTAGCATTTCTAAAGCTTTTTTGGAAAATCTATCCCACATTTGCTGGCAGTGTTCTGTTGCCGTGGTATCTGTCTCTGAATAGTAGTAAGTATTTAAAAGACCAGAGGTATCTGGGCAACCCGACTCATCTGGAGACAGAACATGTAAAATCATAAGGCTAGCAGCGTTAGATTTTGCTTGGAGAAGTGCTTCTTCAAAAACTCGTTTACTAAATTTGGAACAATCTATTGCAACTAAAATTTTTTTGAACATATTAAACACCTGAGTTTCTTTAAAATGTTAAAACTGACCCAATTATCAACATTTGCACATTTAATTTACTTAAATTTATCATTCCTCTCTTCCCTAAAAGTATAAGGAGAGAGGAAAGATTTGCGGTAATTGATGGAAATTAAATTACGCTAATAACCTCTTCCTGAGCTTGAAATTTTGTTAAAGCTGCCTGTAATTTTGCTTCATCTTCTTTCGATAACGAAGTTCGCAAAACTTTACCCTCGAATTGGCTTAATTCTTCCAAAACCTTATCGGGCGTTGATTTTTTCACCAGGATAAATAAAGCAGATGTTCCTGGTTCAATTGTATTGCCGAGTTCTCGAATAAAGCTATCATCAATGCCAATATCTGTAAACGCTCCCGAAATTGCACCAGCAGCGGCGCCAAAAATTGCAAGGAAAGGATGTAAAAACAACATACCAAGAAGAAGCCCCCAAAAACCCCCAGTTAATGCACCAGATGTCACAAGTTCTTGAGTTTGTTTAATTTTGACTTTGCCTTCTCTTTTTCTGACAACTATTGCAGCATCTTCTAAGTCGATAAGATACTCTCGTTCCATTTTTCTCAGTTCAATTAGAACCTCATCTGCTTTGAACTCATCTTTGAAGCCGATAACAATTAAGTCACTCATATTTGACTCCTACATAAAATACTTTAACAGAATTGAGCTATTAGTTTTGAAATGTGCTACACAAAGCCTGTATACACAAATCGCTAAAATAACAAGGTGTTTTTTTGCATTAAATTTTTATTTTGGTATCATACTATTGTAAAATCTGGCGATTAAGCCAACATATAAACCAGTTCCTACAGACCAAAATAAAAGACCAACAATGAAGCTTCCCCAACTAACGACTCGGACTAGATTATTTATATCAGCATGAAGTATATAACTGAAGAAGTCCATTGTTGGTTTAGGCGCCAAGGCAATAAAAATGACACAGATAGTGTAAATCAAACCACTAATTAAACCTGTTGCAATAGCAAGTGAGTTAGTTTTTAACCTGGCAAATGAGTTTCTATATGAATGATTGTTTTCTCTATTGCGTATGTGTGATTCCATGATAAGCCTCCAATGAGTTTGATGATTAAAATCTTTAAATCAACTTCATCGTGAGTTGGATTTAATTGCTTGTAGCAAAATTAGACAGTAAGAATTTTTTTCCAACAGCAATATAAACAAAACCCATGTAAAGCTCTGTAATATGTACATTTCTGAGATAATTAACAATTGAATTCCAAGGATGGCGACTAGCCATTTCTATTCTGCCACCAAATGGTCGAACAAACAGAAAATTTAATAAAGGCGCCAGTGGAGCAAGCAAGTTGAATGGAACTCTCAAATCAAGTACTACCAAACACTTTCCATAAGATAAAGCTTTACAACTATTCAAAATTACTTTGTCGAATTCAGGTACTAAAGTTAAAGCAAATGTTGAAATTACTCCATCTACAGATGTTGGAAATTCGTACTTGGCAACATCACTTTGCACTAATTCAACATTTGACCAACCTGCTTCTTTAACTCTTTTATGAGCCTGCTCTAGCATTGCATCTGTAAAATCGACTCCGATAATTCTACCCTGCGCTCCTACTGCTTGTTGCAGTATTGGAAAATTTAAACCTGTACCGCAACACAGATCAATAACTGTATCTCCTGGTTGCAAATTAAGTGCTTCTATTGCTTGTTTACGATATTGCCCAGAACCAAATATAATATCGTATAAACTAGCAACCAAGTTGTAATTATTTGCCCAGTAACGGTAAATATTGGCGATGTCTTCTTTCTCAGATAGATTCATATGCTTACATTTCAGAATGGTCTCGATAGTGATTCCTATTTTTTTTACCCCAAGGAACAAATGCGGGTGTATTCTCGGCGTAGCGTCGGTACTCATCACCAAATTCTGCAAGTGCATCGCGTTCTTCTCCTCGTGCTAATCGCGTGTACATAAACACCAGCACTGGAAACATTAGCAATGTTAGGATTGTGGGCCATTGCAGCAAAAAACCGAACATAATGATAATGAATGCCAAATACTGGGGATGCCGAATTGTTGCGTAAGGACCGGAAGTGGCTAATGTACGACTTCGTTGTGCTTTATACAAGACCTCCCAAGCAGAACTAAGGTAAATTAGTCCGCCGAAAATAAATACGTTGCTCAAAAGATGAATTGGGTTTAAATGGGGGTCTCCTTTCCAACCTAGTAGTGTCCACCAGAGGTGTCCAGTATCATGAGAGAAAATATTCAACTGCGGATAGCGAGTTTGCAGCCAACCAGAGAGTAAGTAAAGGGTTAATGGAAAACCGTACATCTCTGTAAACAAAGCTACAATAAAGGCGGAAAAGGCACCAAAGGAACGCCAATCACGGGGACTTTTTGGCTTAGTAAAGCTGAAGGCAAAAATTATGAATATTAGTGAATTGACAATTACTAAAGACCATAAACCGTAAGCTGGTATATCTTTCATAACTGAATTTCCTTTCTTCAAAACATGTGATTAACTTGGTGTACAAAAACTTTTTATTGGTTATTACCACCGCCTCCTCCATGTCCTCCGTGCGCGCCATGCATAAATAAATGCATGACTATACATAGTCCTAGAATTAGAAACAAAGGTGGAAGACCAAGTATATGCGCCCAGTGTTCTGTAATGAGAAAGAAAGCAATAATAGCTAGAAATACAAACAAGGCTATTTTAGCGGCGGAGATTTTTGTGCTGGGTTGATGATTGTGTTGCTGAGTCATAATAAATTATTTGTCAGTTGTTTACTTGTTGGTAATCTATAACCCAATAATTATTGATGAATTCGGTGATTAGCTGGCGGTAACATCAACGGTATTGTGCTTGGTGTTGCTTTCTTTCTCATAAATTGTAATAAAACCGAATGGTCAATTAAGAGAAAGGCAAGTGGTAAGACGTAAAGCAATATAGAAAAGATAGATGAGTTCAAGACTGCTACTAGCAAAAAAGCTGTGACGGTGAAGATGATAAATACTACTTGTTTCGATAATTGATAGAATTTTATTGTGTACATATGAACCTCCTATTTTTTGCTAATACTCCATAATTAAGTGTTAGATAATTTAAAGCCCTTCAATAGCGAAGAATTGATGATTACTGATAGAGAACTCAACGCCATTGCAGCTGCGGCAATTATTGGGTTCAAGTAGCCAAGCGCTGCAATTGGAAGTCCTATCGTGTTGTAAATAAAAGCCCAGAAGAGATTTTGTTTGATTTTGAGCATTGTTGCACGAGAAAGACGAATTGCTGCCACAACATCACGCACGTCGTTTTTCACCAAAATAATGCCTCCTGTCTCTTTAGCAACATCGGCGCCGGAACCAATGGCGATCCCAATATCTGCTATTGCCAGCGCTGGAGCATCATTTACTCCATCACCAACCATTGCCACTGCTTCACCACGCTGTTGAATTTCTTGCACCACATGGGCTTTATCACTGGGTAAAACTTCGGCAATTACCCGATCAATTCCTATTTGACGAGCTATTGCTTCGGCGGTACGTTGATTATCTCCTGTAAGCAAAACTACCTTGACTTTCTCTTTGAGTAGGGAAGTAATTGCTTCTTTCGCTTCCGGTTTCAAAGTATCTGCAACTGCAACAATTCCAACTAAAATACCGTTGCAACCAACCAGCATAGCTGTTTTACCATCCAATTCTAACTGAGTTAGTATGCGTTCAAATTCTGGAATAATAGTATAGTCTTGTTGCTGAAACAAACGGCGATTTCCTAGCCAAATCCGATCGCCGTTAACTTGTCCGCGAATACCATGTCCAGGAATTGCCTCAAAATTATTAACTTTAGGAATTTCTAGTCTCTGGCGTTTAGCTGCCCGTACAATTGCTTCACCAAGAGGATGTTCTGAACCTATTTCCACAGCAGCCGCTAGGCGAAGGACTTCATCTTCTGGACGTTCAGTTAGAGGAATAATATCTGTGACGCTTGGTTCTCCCCGCGTTAAAGTTCCAGTTTTGTCAAAAATAACTGTAGAAAGCTTCTGCGCCCGCTCTAAAACTTCGCCACCTCTTATCAAAATACCATTTTCGGCGCCTTTTCCCACACCAACCATCAAAGCTGCTGGAGTTGCAACACCTAAAGCGCAGGGACAAGAAATAATGAGTACAGCAATAAATGCAAGTAAGGCTTGAGGAAAATTACCTGCTAGCCACCAACCAATGAAAGCAAGTACAGCAATGAAAACCACCGCAGGCACAAAATAACCAGTTACTTTATCTGCAAGTCGTTGTACTTGAGCGCTACTGCCTTGAGCATCTTCAACAAACTTAATTATTTGTGCCAGTGCAGTTTCCGAACCCACACGAGTAGCTCGGAAGCGAAACAGTCCTGTTCGGTTCAAAGTACCGCCAATTACTTCTGCTCCTGGTATTTTTTCCACAGGTATTGATTCACCAGTCAACATTGACTCATCTACAGAAGAAGAACCATCTAACACAACCCCATCTGTAGGAATTTTCTCTCCCGGACGCACTACCACAGTTTCATTAACCATCACCATATCTGCCGGAATTTCTACCTCTATTCCATCCCGCACGACTTTAGCAGTGGCTGGTTTAAGGTCTAAAAGTTTACGGACAGCGGCAGAAGAATTCTTCTTAATAATTTCTTCCATGTATTTGCCTAGCAAAACAAAGGCAATAATAATGGCAGAAACTTCAAAGTAAACGCTACGTTCTTCTACTTTCACAGGTAAAATGCTAGGGAAAAATACTACTACTACGCTGTAAAGATAAGCAACAGTAGTTCCCAAAGCAATCAGGAAATCCATGTTAATACTGCGGGTGCGGATGGCGTTCCACGAACCCACATAAAATGACCATCCACCAATAAACTGTACTGGTGTAGTCAAGATAAACAGCCATACTCCCCAGGTGAACCAGGGAAGTGCAGGAATAGGAACCCAGGTTACAAGAGTTACACCTGCTGCTAACCCAATAAACGCAGCCGCGCGCATGATTGCTAAAACCAGCACCCCTGTTAGTGCCAGAGTCACACGCTTCCGCATTGATTTGAGTTCTTTTTCGGGGTCTAAAAAAGTGTTGAGACAAGTTTGACTGCAAAAGTAGTAATTTCGTCCACCTCGTTCTGTATGTAGTGATCTCACTTTCGGCACTATCATCCCGCAGATTGGGTCTTTTGCCATTTCCCCTTGATTTGGAGACGTGGCGTGTCCTCGATGATTGTGATTTTGATGCCCGTGGGTTGTAGCCATATTTGTACCAGCTCCCAGATCAATAATTTGAGTTTTACAGGTGCCTTTCTTTTCTAAATGCAATCTTTTGAACTTAGATGTTAGTTTTTCTTTTATTTTCCGAATACGATGTTTTAAACTTTCTAACCTATGCTTATTCTAAACTGTTTAATTGACAAATTGTAAATAATCATATTTAATTAATAAACGCCTAAAACCCTTATTAAATAATATTTACAGCATTTTTTATTAAGCAAGTATATCAATCTATTTATACTATTATTGACTACAATTGATACCTAAAAGGTATCAATTGTTTTCGTTTATAGCCACCTATTTATTTGACTTATGATTAAAAATATGATTTAATCAAAACAAGTGAGTCGGTGTTAAACAAATAATTTATGTAACAAAGTGTAAAGCAAGCAAAGTGCTTAAAAATTTATGCTTAAAAATTAAATAGTTTCATGCTTGTGACAAAATTAAATATACGCTAGTTTTATCAACATATTAATTACTATTTTCATTATAAATTTCATTTGTTAATTCCCTGACAGTGTTAATAAAGGCTGAAAGCATAGGAGGTGGGTTACTTTGTTGCCATGCAACAGCTAATTCTAGAAAAGCATTGGCTAAACGTAGCTTACGATAAACCAATCCCGACTTCTGCAAGTGCCTCACAGAAGCGGGTAACAAAGCAACACCAAGCCCAGCAGTTACAAAACCTAATATATTTTGTACTTCCGACGTTTCTTGAGTAAGCTTTGGAGTAAAGCCTGCTTGATGACAAACCGAAATTACATGGTCATATAGTCCACACTTGTAATGTCGCGGACAGATAATGAAGATTTCATCTTTAAGGTCAGCCAAATCAACCTCAAGCTGGTCGGACAGGTAATGATTCTGGGGTAAAGCCACAATTAATGGCTCACGCAATATAGTTTCAACCATCAAACCGCGAGAATCTGAAAGCGGTAAAACGACAAAACCAATTCCAATATGGTCATTATGTAAAGCTTGAACTTGCTCACCTGTAGTCATCTCATACACAATAATGTTTACTTTGGGATACTTATCTCGAAAAGCTTTTACTGACAAAGGCACAATATCATAAGCTGATGATCCCTCAAAGCCAACAACCAAGCGACCTATTTCACCTCGACTGGCAAGTCTAGCCATAGCAATCCCTTCTTGAACGAGAGCTAGGACTCGACGGGCTTCTAGCAAATAAACTTGACCTGCCTGTGTTAAGTTAATTTGGCGCGTAGTTCTATGAAAAAGTTCTACCCCCAATTCTTCTTCCAACTGCTGAATTTGCCGAGTTAATGGCGGTTGAGCAATATTGAGTCGTGCTGCTGCTCGTCTAAAGTTAAGTTCTTCCGCCACAACTATAAAGTAGTGCAAGTGCCGAAGCTCAATGTTCATTTAAGTTAACTTTGTTCAGGGGTTGACTTATACCAAACTTGATACAATTGTTGCATCTGGTTAATTTCATCCGTTTGGTTTTTAATAATCGACTGAGCTAACTTGCGAAGTTCGGGTTTTTGACCTTTATTTGTTACCATCTGCGACATCATCAAAGCCATTCGATGATGGGGAATCATTTGACGAATGAATTCTTTATCAAAATCAGAGGCATTTTTCAAAGCTTCTAAATCCACCTTCATATTCATCATGTTCTGGTGCATAGATGCATCCATCATTTCTGGTTTCATGCCTTGATGCATTTGCATCATTGTTCCCTGATTCATCGCAACAACAGGCACATTTTTACCGTACCATGCTTTGTACCAAGTTCGCATTTGTTGAATTTCGCGGTTTTGATCTCTTTTAATCGCTTGCGCTAATTTTTTAATTTCAGGACGTTTAGAGCGAGCTAAAGCCAAATCCGCCATCTGCACTGCTTGTTCATGATGTGGAACCATCATTTCCATAAAATGCTGGTCAACTTGGGTCATCATTCCTCGTCGTTGAGGAGTCGTTGTTTGGTTGGATGGATGATGTCTATTATGTTGTGTATTTTGTTGTCTAATTGGAGACTGAGCTTTAGTGCTACTAGTAATTAATAATCCTGCAATAGCACTGCTAGTTAATAAACCGACTAAACTGTAAATCAAAGTATTACTTTTCATTGTTTTACCTCTCGTTTTACATCTATTTATGAAAAGAGCAGCAGATTATATAATCAACCATTTCTAAATTTATTGAGAATTTTAGAACGCAAACTTTTGGGTGGTGAAGTCTCTGTCAGAGAAAGAGTCAGTATTGCCAATGTCTTTTTTAGCCTGTTTACTTCAAGCACTAACTCTGGGTTGAACTTCAAAGTTTGGTTAACTTTGGTAGTTTCCTCTTGAGTTAAATCACCTAAAACATAGCCTGCTAATAATATTTCTAACTCCTCTGTTAGCTCATTGCTAGGTATGTTCATTTGTATTACCTCGAATTAACAACGTATCTTTATTAATAAGCTAACCTCTCCAGTTAGATGGAGAGTATAGTAGTAGCAACAAAAGTTTACTTTAAGGGTTTGAGGTGTCTCCTAAATAAAAATCTACTACCTTGAGTTTTTCATTCAGAGATGAAATCAAGATGAAATATATTTTTTTGTTAATATTTCTTTAAATAACTAATTATTGCTTAATAAAGAAGCTATCTTATACGTAACTAAGGTGATATCCCCTAGCAAATATATCCCATATTACTTACGTAGCATGGGTTACAGAAAAGTGCCTTTATAGTCCAGATGTACCCTTTCAGAGATGCCTCACCACACATTCGAGGCGCATAGCATAAATAATTCCAGTGGCAATCAAATAAGCCGTTATAAAAAGGATAAACCAGCGATACATTCTGCGTAAAATATCTTAAGCAATATAGTATAAATTAAAACAACATAGTTAGGTCAATAACTTGGTTCATGTTGAAAATCAAATTTCTTATAAAAAATCAGTGAGGTAGATAAAGTAGCCTATTTTTAAAGCTACTTTATAAATACTGCTTAATTCTTTTGAGAGCAGTTTATCTAATTATTGACAGGTAATTTGTTTAATTTCGCTGTTTAACTTAGGTAAATTGTTATCTGAACCAAACCGAGTGAAATCGCTTCTTTCATTCCTTCATTTTTAGCAGATACTTGATAATGTAAAAATTGATTAGAATCGTAACTCGCAGCGTTAACTCCTTTCATAGAAACCGATAGCGAGTTACCAGGAGCTACAGGTTTAGAAAAAGCTACTGTAGCTATTTTTTCATCAATTGAAACTGTCGCAGGAATTTTTTGACCTGATTTGTTTTTAACCTCAATTCCTCTATTAACTTTGACTCCTTCTGGCAAATTAATAGCTAACTCAGATACAGCTTTTCCTTGAACGTGTACTTCAAATTTATGAGTAGCATCTGAAACAGCAGAATCGTTAGGAAATGCAGCACCATTACCAAGATGAGTGACCTTAGCATCATTAGGGTTTTTTGCCAAAGCTGCAGGAACTGAAGATGCAATAACTAAGGTAAATGCAACTGCATAAATCAACTTTTTCATGGTCATGTCCTCTTTCATTTAATGGATTAATTGTCTCTATATTTATAAGTATGAATGTTAATTATGAAATGAAGATGAAATTTTGCATAATAACATATAATTAAAAATATTTTCTTTATTGCAATAAATTGATGTTATTAATGCTTTTTTGTTCCAATTCAAATATTAAAAAAAACTCATTATCTCTATAAATATAGAATAATGAGTTTTAATTTATTAATATATAAAGATAAAATTTAAACAGTTGGAGCTAGTAAATATTGTCAAAATTTTAAATTTAAACAGTTGAAAATTAACAAAATGTTTTCCAACTACTTAATGTTTTTGAATAATCGGACAAATTTTATCTTTTGGTTTATCTTGTAAATTTTTCCAACCAGAAAGCAATTCTCCCAACTCATTACGTAAAATTAACAGTTCGTCAATTTTATTGTCAATTTCTAATAGCTTATTGTCTAGTTTCTCTTTAATCTGGCTACATGGAGGTTTTCCTTCGTCATAAACATTAAGAATATCCCCAATTTCTTCCAAACTCAAACCTAGATTTTGTGCCCGTTTAATAAAAGCTAAACGGGTAAGCACATCCTCTGAAAACTGTCGATATCCTCCCTCTGTGCGTCCGTAAGATTTGAGGAGACCTAAACCCTCATAGTAGCGAATAGTTGCGATAGGAACTCCGCTTAAAGCTGTTACTTGACCAATTAACAAATGTTTTTTTTCGTGATTCAACATTTATACACCTACATCTAAGGATTTCCCAGATTACTAACAGCCCTTTGCAAACCAGCTAAAGCACGATTGTAGTCTAATATAGCTCTAACCCGATTACCTTCAGCCCTAGTCAGCTCGGTTTCAGAAGCGATAACATCCGTTTGAGTACCTACACCTGCTTGAAATCTTAACCTTGCTAAAGTTAAAGCTTCTTGAGCTTGATTTAAAGCAACAGTCGCGGTCTGAACATTACTTAAATTCGATTGCAAATTACTGTAAGATTGTTCAACTTGATAACGAATCTGGTTGCGTTGGCTAGTAAAACGAGTTTCGGCAATAGTAATATTAGCTTTTGATTGAGCAGATCTTGCTCTAGCGGCTCCTCCATCAAATAAATTCCAGTTTGCTCTAACTCCAAGTGAGTAACCATCGGTAATGCCAACACGATCACTAAATACGTCTAACAAATTATAATATCATGTCCGGTGGCTTACCCATAATAAAACCGTTAAGCTGCAACTGTGACTTGAGGCCACCAATAAAAATTTGTTAAACCTCGAACTAAATCTTTTTGTTCAAGCAATTGTTGGCAACGATTAAATAAAATTTCTTCTACCTCGTCAATATCTTTAAATGTTCGGTTAGCAATCGGTTCGTTTGTAAGTGGCCAAAGTCTTTCAGCTGGTTGAAGTTCTGGGGAGTGAGATGGCATCTCAACAATATGAATACCCTGCGGGATATTAACTTTTTTCGCAGTATGCCATCCAGCTTGGTCTAGAGCTAAAATAATTTGTTTTTTATTCCCTGCGTCAAAATGTTGGGCAAAATCAGCCAAAACTTGATTAAAAATTTCCGTATCTACGAAGGGTAATATCCACCAATATGTTTCTCCCGATTGCGGATGAACAAAACCATACAACCATAACCATTTATAGCGCCAATTAACCGAAGCTTCTGGTACTGTTAATTCATCTACCCATATCTTTCTAATAATTGGTTTAAGACCAATTCTATGTTCGTCCATCGTCCACACTTCTACGTCGGCGCCGGGATGTTTTTTTTGAACAGTTGCTACTTCGGACGCTAACTTTTTTTTCCATTCCTCCTGCTCAAAATAATCTGCTTCTTCATGTGAAGGTCGAGGCACTCTCAAGCGAAATTTCATTTCTTTGAGGTATTCCCACCCGCGTTGTCTGCTCACCGAATATCCGACTAATTCGCTTATCCAATCTGCGACTTTTCGTCCATTCCACAATCCTCCATCTGGAGGAGGTGATTGTAATGCTTGCCACAATTGCGCTTGTTGTATATCATCTAAAAGTGTTTTTCCTCCACGATGCTCATGTCTTTTATCCCCTAATGATTCTGGCCCAATATGGTTATACCCCCACACAAGTTCGTAAATCCAACTAAGGCTATAACCAGTTATTTGTGAAACCTCTTGACTACTTCTTCCGGATGCTAGCAGCCAGATAATTTGGTAATGGCTTCTCTCTACACCGTCTTTCGCTTGACGGTAACGCTGCTCTAACTCGGCTAATGATAGATGTTGCTCTATACTAATATGTTTTGGCATTGGTGTAGTAGATGCTTGCAACAGAGGGTACATAATTCATTTTACTATGGGTGTGCCACCGGACATGATATAACTAGCAACCAAACTAACTTGTGGTCGAACTTCAGCGAGTGCCAAGCGTCGTTGCTGCTCGTTAATATTTCGTTGTACCAATTGCTGTTGCAGTTCAGGACGACTTTGAAATGCCAGCACGATACTATCTTCAAGTGTCTGATTCCATAAACCAGCTAGTTTGACTGAATCTGCGGCACTGATATTTGTTGATTGCGGTAAACTTAACGTAACTGCCAGCAATCTTGCGGCTACTTGCTGCTGACTAACACTATTAGTCAGTTCTTGTTGAGCATTTGCTAAATTCACCTGAAAACGCAAAACATCAAATCTAGTACCAACCCCCGCACTTTCTAATGCTTGAGCATCTTTTAAACTGCGTTCCGCGTTTTCAACGGCAGCGCGGTTAATTCTAACTTGTTCGTCGGCTTGTTGTAAATCGTAATATTGAGTGGCAACTTGCAGACTAATTTCTGCTGACAAACGTTGCACATCTAACTCATCAAAACGTAATTGTTCCTCTGCGGCTCGAATGCGGGCTGACCTTGAACCAGAAGTATAAATGTTGTAACTTAACTGTGCGGCGCCAGACAAAGTTGTACTGGCCGCTTCTTGACTTGTCGGAATCCCACTTCGAGAGCGCAATTCGGCAGAAAGTTGATCGTTTGCAGATTGTCCACGGGATACATCTGTGCTTAAACCAAAGTTCGGGTATAAAGCTGCTTGTGCTTCACGTAACGCCGCGCGACTACGTTCCAGAGTTAATATTCCTACTTGCAAGTCTCGATTATTACGGCGTGCTAGTTCTAAAGCCTGTTCTAAGGTAATAGGCTGAGTTACGAGAATTTTAACTTCCTCTGATTTGGTAGGAAACTGCAGAAGATTTGAATTTGGATTGAGGTTGTCAAGTGAAGTAGGAATGGGAGATTTTTGTGCTTGATTCTTTTGAGACTGAGTTAAAAAAAATACTGTTTGGGCGAAACTAGCAGAAATATGACCAAAGGTAAATACAGAGATAATAGTTACTACAAACAAGTTACGATAATTGAACATAAACTAATACTTATTTCAGAAAATATCACCACACAGAATAAATTGCTATACTTGAAAAAGCAAGGCTAGCAGATAAACATAAAAAACTATAAATTAATATTTGGACTTGTGAAAAATAGTCAAAGTTGTGATAGTAACAACAAACAGTGTACTTACATAAACAAATGTTATTTCCATAGTGGATTTACGGTTAACGAACTTTGTTAACTGGACGCAAGATGCATTTTTAGCGAACGAACCTTCACTAATTAGTTTGACATACCACTATGAAATCAAGATGAAATTTTGATTGAAAACAGAATTATTTTTATATGTACTACTCGCATTTCTATACGTGTAAGATTTTGGTATAAAGTCTGTACCATTTACAAGACACAATTTTTAATAATTATTAATTCATGTTGCGGTGAGTTACTACTGTTTGCTATATTTTTTCGATACGTCCCAAAAAAGTAGGTCGAGGACGGGTAATATGAACCTCCCATAATGCTTTAACGTTTGCTAAAATTTCCCGCCTTAAATAAGGAATCATTCCCCATAGTCCATAAATTTTGATATCTGGAGTTCCTAAACCTACTGTATCTAAACCAAATTGGCGACAGGTATAAACAGCACGAGGTAGATGGTAATTTTGAGTGACAACAACAGCTTTATGTAGCCCAAAAATCTGATGAGCGCGATAACAACTCTCATAGGTGCTAAAACCAGCGTAATCTAAAACAATATCTGTTATTGGTACACCCAAATTATGGGCGTACTGCTGCATCGACTTAACCTCATTATAGGAAACTCTACTGTTATCTCCTGTCATCAGTAACTTTTTAACTCGTCCAAACTGATAAAGTTTAACCGCAGCTTCTACACGGTCTGCAAGCATCCGTGTAGGTTCACCATTAGCCAAAATTCCTGCACCGAATACCATTGCTAACCGTTCTTGTGGAACTTCTTCTGGTTTGATATAGCGGGCGCCATTAGTCATCAAACTAATATAGGCGCTTGCCGTCAATGGTATCACCAATAAACTAATTAGTAAACCTAGCAATACCAAACGCAACCACCTGAACAACCTGAAATACTTTCTCTCAATTTTTTGTTTAAAGAATATCATTGTAGATACTGGCTAAGTTAATCGAATTGACAAAGCAGCAAACTAACCCAGTTGTTTTCATCAGTCCAAACTTTCTGTGTTACTAAACCACGCGCGCTTAATTGCTGCTTAATTGTCGCAAGATCAAACTTACGTGAAATCTCAGTCATGATAGTTTCATCGCTAGCAAAATTAACACTTAAATTGAGGTCACTTAATTTCACGGTTTGCTTTTGTAAAGAACGCAAATGCATTTCAATTTGATTTTCAGTTTCGTTGTAAAATGCCTGATGCTCAAACTGCATTGTATTAAAGTCACCATTGTACAACCAGTTAATATGTTCTAAAATGTTTAAGTTAAAAGCAGCGGTTATTCCTTGACTATCATTATATGCAGCTTCCAATATAGGTTTTGGTTTTTGCAAATCGATACCTAATAAAAAATACTCTCCTGAATGCAATGCTTGAGTAATTTGTGACAAGAATATTTCACACTCTTGCGAATTTAAATTACCCAAAGTACTACCAATAAAAGCAATCATCCGAGAAGGTAACTGTTTTTTCGGAAGTTGCTGCAAAGCTAGTTCATAAGTTCCGACAAGTGCATTTATTTCCAGCGTTGGATAATTAAATAACAGTTGCTTGGCACTTTTCTTTAATATGCCAGCACTTACATCTATTGGTAAATACCGCAACGGTAAATCTAGATTTTGATAAGCATTAAGTAAAAGTCGGTTTTTAGTTGAACTACCACTGCCTAATTCTACAAGTTCGCAATGTCCTGTAATTTCTACGATTTCACTTGCACATTTTTGTAAAATCGCAGTTTCGGTTCGTGTAACATAATATTCTGGTAAATCACAAATTTGCTCGAATAGCTCCGAACCTCTATCATCATAAAAATAACGCGAAGGTAGTGTTTTTAGTATTTGCATTAACCCTTTTAATACATCGCTTCCAATAGTCGTTGTCAGACTTTCGTTCAAAGACAGTAAGTGTTGAATTGCCAAACGCTTTTCAATCTGTTTTGGCGTAAGTTGATTACTATTAAATCTTAACATTTGCTCTCCAAAGATAGTGTTATAGTTACTATTTGTAAGTTATTTATTCAAGTATTTATATAATGAAACACAAAGCAAAGCTTCATACATTTTATATCCACTTCATCTTTTCGGGTATGCGTTAACTGCGGTAGTTTGAGTAATAATTGTTTAATGATGACCAAATTAAAAAACTTAGTTCATGATTTTGAACTACAATCTGAATTTGATTTAGTAGTAATATCCATTGCAAAATAAATACTATGAATACTGCGTAACTACTGGTAATTCGTTATTAAGTACCCAATCGCCCACAGATCGTATTTTGTAGTCTACTGGATCATGTAGAGTAAAAGTACGTAGATCACGCCAGTAACGGTCAAAGCCGTACTTTGTAGCTGTAGAGCGCGCTCCCATGACTTCAAAAATGCGGCTGGTAATATTTAAACCAACACGAGTAGCTAAGGCTTTGGCGGCGAAAACCGCAATTGCGACTTCTCCTCTTTCTTCATGAGTCAAATTTATATCCTTAGACCATGCAGCTTGTACTTTTTCTGCGGCTTGGGCAGCTAAAGCTTTCGCAGATTGCAGTTCAATCCAAAATTCACCATAGTGATGCAATGTATATGGGTCTTCAGTCGCACTATCTACCCCAGATGTAATCCACGGTTTGCTGTTAGTTCTTGTGTACTCACGACTAGATTCAAAAGCACCTTCTGTTATTCCTAAATAAACATGGGTTTTTATTAACTGGCTAATAATGCCAGTAAACGTAGCAAAGGCACTATTCATAGATGGCTCAAGTATCTCATCTTTGTAGACTAAAACATCATTAAATGTAAAACTATTGCTGTCTGTACGACGTTGACCAATATTATCCCAATCCTGATTCGAGATAACGCCTTCTCGGTCTTGGGGAATCACAAAGAATAAATTCCAATTTACCATATCTGGGACTGCCGAGAATACTCGTAAATCGGCAACGCTGATACCTGTACCAAAACTTTTCACTCCATTAACACGAAAATTATCACCATCAGGGGTAATTTTCAGTCTAGTATCTTTAGTATTAATGGCATTTGCCCAAAACCAATTATTTTGAACAGTCAACTGATAATATTTCTCTTTCTGGGCTGGAGTTCCCAAGATATGACTGAAAACCGTCAACATCAGATGGTTGCCATATAAATGACCAATAGAACCATCAGATTTTGATAGTTCTTGAACAATTTTGAAAGCATCAACCCAAGCTGCTCCTATTCCTCCGTATTGTGTAGGAATTACCAAGGGAAGTAAACCACTATAACGCAGTTGCTTAATTTCCTCTTCTGGGCATCCAGCTTTGGCATCTCTTTCTACAGCAGTTTTTGCAAGTTCTTTGGATAAGGAAATTGCAATGTCCATATAATCTTTTGGGTTTCCGATATCTGACACAGGCATTGTATAATTTTCGATATTTTCCGGAGGATGAGAGAGTTTTATATTTTTAAATTTTGATTTTAAATTAGGGTAAAAAGACAATACTGTGATTCGTATTGAGGCTAGAGCTATCAGCCATCGTTGAACCATCGACAATTTGACAATATTATTAAGCATTGCGGTTTTAACTCTATATGGATAGCAGCTTGATATATAGCGATATTTGTTCAGTAGGCACTCTACATAATATCTCACACCAAAATTAAATTAAGATGAAATCCTGGCATGAGAAGGTTTTTATTCTTTTAGCTTCCTGCTTTCGCCCTTGAGCGAACAGCAATAAGTAGGTATCTTATATACCTTATTTATAAGTTTTTCATATCAAGATGAAATCAGGATGAAATTTAGGCAAATTTTAGATAAAAATAATTTGATACCTGTTTATCATAATTTATAGTGATTTACTATTTTCTGCTCTTTGTTACAAGTTCGCTCTTAAGTATACTTTCTTGTAGCATCCCAATAACTAAAATTAGATTCAATTTCACTCCAACTAATTTCTAAAATACCTGGTTTAGGTAACGAAACATCTATTCCCCACGGACTAAACAAAGTAAATCTCTGAGTAGAAGAATTATAATTGACTAAAATATAAGCGTGTGCTGCAATAATATTCGGTGCAACACCAGTTGATTTTAATGCCAAACTAATCGATTCACCTGAGCTTATCGCTTTTATAATTGAATTCAGGTTTAAAACATTACTCATTGAGACTTGATTACCTGTGATTTGTGACAATGCGTCACTAACATAACCACCTTTTCCAATACCAGAATAAGAATTGGTGTTATCTTGGTAAATCCACCCAGATTCATTAAGTTGTGCGTATGCTTTTTCAGCTAGTGCAACCCATAGTTCATTGCCTGAATTATTGTAGCTAGTACCTTTACTCGCGTAAACGAAATTTCCAGCATAATCAGTAGGTAAATATTTATCTACGCTAACGTAGTCTGCAATCTGATTGCGGAAGAAACGAACGGTGTAAGTATTATCACCGTTGTCGATAAACATCTTTTCAATTGTGGTAGGAGAATTAAATGCTGTCGCAGCTAGTCCAGCAAGAAAGAAACAGTCGTTAATCTGACCTTGTTTAATGTCTTTGTAGCTAACACCATTCTGGAATAAAGAACCGCTTGTTTCTTTATATGTATATGAAGTTTTTGGGTAATCGCGTCCTAGAAACCATTTATTGACCAGGTTTTCTATCTGGGCACTGCTACTACCAGCGCTCAAATTACCTAATGAATTACCCTGGTATCTTTGATTTGCTGGATCACCGTTGACAACTTTGTTAGTTAGTACTCGCACGTATTCTGGTATTCCTAGTAATGAAGCGTTACTAACCAAGTTTTTCAAGTCCTTAAATTCAGTTGCGTCTACCACACCTTCATCAGAAGATGCGCGCAATATCTTGATCACATCGTTACGGTCAATAACTGAGTCGCTAAAAGATGACTTTACTACTTCGCGCAGTTGTACATCCTGAATTACCATGTCTAACCAGGCGCCAGCATTTTGAGGTGACGATTGTGCATTTGGAAGAAAGGCGCCAACACTTTGAGGTGATTGTGAAATCGAGTTAACACTATACTTCAAAGTGTAATCACTAATTGCATTGCGAAATCGATAAACCTTTATATAATAATTACCTGCTTCTAAAGTTGTACTGATCAACTCATCTCGGTTACGACGGTTGTAAGAACCAGCAACTTCTTGACCATTACTGTCTAGTACCTGTACATTAAGATTTGCATACAAGTCATTGAGTGCAAGATTAAAACTACTACGACTACTAAAATTAAAACTGTAATAATCTTCTGTATTTTCCCACTCAATTGAACCTGTTAATACTTGTGTATTCTGATTAATACTTAAGTCTTTATCAATACTCACATTTTGTCCAGATAAATTAATCGACATAACTACCCTTGCGTATTCAAATTAACCAAATTCAGACAAAGTGTCCTTAGCACCCCTGTAACGACAAGGGCTAACTAATGAATTAGCTACTAGAAAAATCTTTATAAATCCTTGAATATCTATATTGCTGCTTCCAACTCTTAAACAGCCAGGGTAAATTTACGTAATTAGGATTATTACTTAAAAAAGTATTTAATCTTATGTGGTATAAAAATTTAGTTTTTTATAAAAAAAATATCCTTGACAAAAAAAGCCCACCCTTTTTAAGGGCGGGTTGAATAGTAAGGAAAATGTATCTAAAAAAGTCTTTACATGTTAATACATATATTATATAGAGGTAAATCTAATAACTATTTTATAAATTATTTTTTTTAAGGTAATAAGGTAGTTGGCAAAATAATAAAGTTTAATACAAAATTTAATTTTTGTAATATACTTCTTTCTTATACCAACTACATTAAAAATAGTATTAATTAACCGAATTACTGTTTAAAGTTAAATCGCCCGTTTACTGTTTCACTGCCAACAGCCGCAGTAATTTTTACTTGGTATCGACCTGCTGCACCACTATCCAACTTAGCCGTGTAATGCTTACCGCTAGCATCATAGGTAAGGGGAACTGACTTTTGTTTTCCATCAGGTGATTGAATATCAGCCGTAACTTTTGCATTTGGTACTGCTTCGTGTTTATCACCTGTTTGCAAGTAAAAATCTAAATGTGTTGCATTACCTTCTTTTTCAGGCACCATTTCTAAATGATACTTTCCAGACTCAACAACTTGACCACCTTTGCTCTTTGAACCATCGCTATTTGCAGCAGTTTCAGTATTGCTTGCGGTTTCAGTATTGCCTGCGGTTTCTGTTGTACCACCATTTGTATTGCTGCTGCTAGGCTCTGATGCTTGGTTGCTACAGGCGCCTAAGAAAAATAATCCTGCACTAGCTAAAGCTACGAAGCCTAATTTAGGTGATTTCATTGATTTACTCCTCATTTCCAATATTTTAGTAACATTTGAACAGCATTATATACGAAATATACAAACAATGAACTTCTTGGACAAATAAGATTTAAGAAAAGATTTTTTCCTTAAACCCTTTACCCTATCTATGAGCAAAAACGAATGAACGTTTGTAAGTCTAATGATTATGGATTTTCAAGTTAATAGTTGAAAACACATTATTCACACAAGAGAATAAAAATAAATCTAAAGATATAAATATATCCGATGACTTCTTTTTATCTAAGTAGTAATCAATATTTATTTGATTACTTTTGGCTTGAATAACAATGAATATTTACTGCTGAAAACTAAAACCTCCTTCGGCTTTTTGTCCAGCGATATCCGCAGCAATTTTCACTTCATAATGACCTGATAATTTATCAGCAATTAAAGCTGTATAGTGTTTACCTTTAGCATCATATTTCATAGGAATTGACTTCTCTTTTCCTCCTGCCATTTGAATTTTAGCTGTAACTTTTGCATTTGGAACCGCTTCATGATTCTTACCTTTTTGCAGGTATAAGTCTAGATGAGTTCCATCTGTTTTTTTATCCGTAGAAAATTCTAAATGGTAGCTTCCTGATTCCACAACTTGAGCATTTTTACCATGCGAGTCTTTATGACCAGATGCGTTACCTTTCACCGATGCTTTTGACGTAATCAAAGATAAATTATTTTCTAAAGCAATTGCTTGATTGCTATAAGAACCAAAAAAAAGTAATCCAAGGCTAGCAAAAGTAACAAGGTTAAGTTTTGATGTTCTCATGATTCTACTCCTAATGTTAAATTATGTACAATTAAACTAAACAAAGCTGATAAATGCTCTCCTGATTATTCACTGCTAAATCCCATTCCCATCCCCCCACCCTCCACAAAATATTTACTAAGATTTATGCAAAATTTGAACTACATGAATTAAACATCTCATGCAGTCGAACCTTGAGTAGCATCGATATCTTGAATATTTTCTGTTGTCTGTTTAGGAAGCAAAAACCTACCAAACATCGAATACAAAGCTGGCAAAACTAATAGTGTCAAGGCTGTAGAAGTAACTAATCCCCCTAAAACAACCACCGCCAAAGGTTGTAAAATTTCCTTACCTGCGCCAGAGCCAATTACTAACGGAACCATGCCAAGTGCTGATGCGAGGGCTGTGAGTAGAATCGCTACCAAGCGTTCCATTGAACTCTCAACAATTACTTCTTTGAGCGGTATCCCCTCAGCTAGACGATTGTTATAATTATCTACTAGTAATAATCCATTGCGGGTTGCAACTCCAAACAAGGTAATAAAACCAACCATCGAAGCAACAGAGATTATACCACCACCAAGAGCGACAGAAATTACACCACCAATTAACGCTAGTGGCAAGTTAATCATAATCATTAGTGTGGCAGGAATTGAGTGGACGGCGAAGTAAATCAAAACTGCGATTACCGCAAAAGCACCAGCACCTGAAATCAGCAAGGTTTGGGTTGCTTGCTCTTGTGCCTGAAACTGTCCGCCAAATTGAACGTAGTATCCTCCCGGAAGTTGGATCTGCTTAACACGGTCGCGCACGTCTTTAATTACAGAACCTAAATCTCGTCCAGAAACGTTTGCAGCAACTACAATCAATCGGGAAACGTTTTCACGGTTGATAGTCGAGGGACCACTGCCATAATCAACTTTAGCAACTTGGGAAAGCGGTATTTTTTGCCCTGAAGGGGTGTCGATTAACAAATTACCAAGTATATCTAAATTATGACGATAACGTTCTTGTAGCCAAACAACCATATTAAAAGTTTGTTGTTTATCTAAGATTTGGGAAACAACTTTTCCATTCAAACCCGTCTCAATTGTATCTGCTAGTGAGCCAATACTTAAACCGTAACGTGCGGCTGCATCACGGTCAAACTGAATTTGCACTTGCTTTACAGGGACTTGCGGTTCGAGTTGTAAATCCACAATTCCAGAAATACCACTCATAGCCGTTTGTACTTGTTTACCTATAGTACGGAGTTGTTCTAGTTCGGGACCATATATTTTGACAGCTATAGCACTCCTTACACCCGATAAAATTTCATCCATACGGTGGGAAATAAAACCACCAATATTAGTTGCAACACCTGGAAGTTTGTCATACTCAGAACGCAAAACTTCAATTGTTTTTTCTCGGTCTTTTGCTCCTTCTTCACTAATTTGCACGTCCATTTCTCCAAAATTAACCCCTGCTACGTCAGGATCACCTTGAGCAAAGCCAGATCGAAACTGAATAGTATCAAACAGCTTGTTATTTTTGAGTGCATCCATCGCCGTTAAAGCAGACTGATTTGTCGCATCCAAAGATTCTCCAGGCAGAAGGATTATGGCATTTACTAGCTGACGGTCTTGAAACTCTGGTAAAAAGACTTTTCCTAAACCAGGTAAAATTATCATCGCAGCGACAAATCCCGCTACGGCTAATCCCAAAACTATTTTAGGACGGCGAATTGCAAATTTCAAAGCTGGACGATATACTTGATGTGCTTTACGTTCCACCCAAGTTTCTGCACTAGGCAGGCGCCGATTAGCAAGTAGTAAAGCGCACAATGCAGGAGTTAATGTTAACGCAACCAGAGTAGAAGCCAAAATTGACAGCAAATAAGCAATCCCCATTGGTGTAAAAATGCGACCTTCTACCCCTGTTAGTGCAAAAATTGGCGCAAAGACAACAGCAATAATTACTGTGGAGAATAGCACGCTGACACGTACCTCAACTGAACCATCAAAAACCACTTGCAAAGGTCTTTTGGGGTGAGGAGACATTTGGTTTTCTCGCAGGCGCCGATACACGTTCTCCATATCCACAATTGCGTCATCTACCACAGAACCAATTGCTACCACCAGCCCACCTAAAGTCATGGTGTTGATACCTAAACCAGTCCAATTAAGAATAATCATTCCTAAAAGTAATGACACGGGTAAAGCACTAAGACTAATAACTACCGTTCGCCAGTTCATCAGGAATAGAATCAGGATAACGGAAACAATAATCGTACCGTCGCGTAGCGCTTCCTCAACGTTTTTCACCGAACCTTCAATAAATAAATTTTGGTCAAAGGTTTTGGCAAATACTACATCTTTTGGCAATCCTGGTTTAATTTCCGCCATTGCTTCTTCCACAGCTCTTACAACCGTTGGAGTATCCCCAGCAGGTTGCTTAGTAACAGTTAAGATTACCGCGCGCTTACCTTTAAATAGCCCATCGCCTCGCCGCAGTGCTGGCCCAATTTGTACGTCTGCTACTTGTTCTAATAATACGGGTGTGCCTTTTGTCGCTTTAATAACCGAACGTTTAAGCTTATCAATAGAATCAATCCGCCCGACTCCCCTTACCAGCATTTCTTGGTCAGGAGTAATTAAAAATCCTCCAGGAACGTTTTTGTTGGCTTCTTGCGCGGCTTTCGTTACATCTATTAAAGAAACGTTATATTGCTTAAGTTTATCTGGGTCAACTAGTACTTGATATTGGATTTCATCGCCACCATAAATAAATACGTTACTAACCCCAGGCACAGCAAGCAGACGGTTTTTGATATCCCAATTAACGATACGCCATACTTCCATCATTGAGGTTGTATCTGAAGTAAAAGCATATTTTACCGTCCACCCTAGTGGTGAGTTAACGGGAAGAATTTCCGGTTGGTCAACCCCCTGTGGTAGTAAACTTTGCGCGCGTTGCAAACGTTCTTGTACGAGTTGGCGCGCACGGTAAATATCCGTATCCCAGCCAAAAACAGCTTTAATCGAAGCAATACCTACCGCTGAAGCCGACCGTAAAGATACTAGCCCTGGTGTCCCGTTTATTGAACTCTCTATTGGTCGGGTGACCAAAGATTCAATTTCCTCCGGCGCCAAACCCGAAGCTTCAACTTGAATTTCGACCTGTGGAGGAGCGAACGCAGGAAAAACATCAAGGGGCATTTGCGTGATAACACGAAATCCCCATAAGCTGATTAGTATCGAGGCTAGAACTATCAGCCACCGTTGAGCTATCGACCATTTGACAATAGTATTAAGCATTATTTTTTCAACTCTAGCTAGATAGTAGCTTGGTATATAGCAATATTTGTTCCGTGTGTACTGTATCTAATGTCCCAGACCAAAATGAAATCAAGATGAAATTTGTAGAGTTTTTCTGACTAAACAAAAAAGCTTAAGGAAAATTTTAGATTTGAGATAGATATAGTACAACATAGCCTGAATTTAGAAGTAGGATTGTAGCTCTCCTCTTCTCCTAACGTCTAGGGTTGCACAATGAAAGGAGCCACCAAAAGGAACAAAGTCCATAAAAGAACAGGGTATTGGCTCAAAACCCCAATTTTTTAGTGATTTAATCATGGATTCTTGCGTTTTGTCCATAATGACCCGTTTTTCATCGAGCATCAACATATTCAAGCTAATCCATTTGCTGCACATTGCTCCTGTAATTCCAGAAACTGGATCAGGTTGGGGGGCTACTAATACATCCCAGGATTTAAGAATGCTCGGTAGTCTTTCAACATCTATATATTCTGGATTGACTAACACTTTACCAGGCGCCAAAGGTAAAAATGTCGAATCTATGTGCATAGGAGTAGGACATTTACTCTCAATCTCATGAATTGTATATGTTTCCCCTAAATGCCTTCGCAGCCATTCAATTCCTGAAGCATTCGTCACATTACTTTTCGTAACGAATAAATCTTTGCCGCAACGAACAAAATCAGCAGCATCAAAGACAGGTTCAAATTCATTGATTACGTAGCGAATTGGTTGACCTTTCTGAGCAGGTTGGAAATGATACTCATAAAGTTCATCAAGTAACTGCGGCTTCGGTGCAGCAGTCCACTTCGCACCCAGAGCAAAATATTCTTTGAAAAGTGAGCGGTAGGCAAACATCTCAAAATAACGTGAGCGCCAAGGCATTGGTGTCTCTATAATCTCATTTCCAATTACAAGAAACCCATCTCTTGGACAAGCGCTACAAAAGCCTTTCGATGTCCAATATGGTGTTTTATATTGAATAGAAAAATTCATTAAATCTGGTTGTCTAACGACAACACCTTCAGATTTGAGAATATGGATAAACTCATCTAAAGCTTTTTGCGCGCGTTTGACAAGAAAGCGAGGATAACGTTGTCCTGCGAACGGACGGTACAATCTAGCTGTGGAGCGAGGAAGGTTATGAGTGACTATAACGTGATATGGAGGAATGTTAGCTCTGTCTAATCGACCGACAATGACTTCTTCAAGTGGATCCCATTCATTGTAAGAGTTGACAGGGCAAATGTTATTTTCACTATTGATAGATGCTTGCACAAATTCGGTCATAGCTTCACAAATTGTAATTTAGGGGAAAAAGGTTGAATGCTAAAGATAAAATCATGACCTAAGAAGGCTTTTAGTCTTTTAGCTTCCCCCCTTTTTCCTTTGCGGGAACAGCACCAAGCAGGTATCTTATATACCTTATTTATAAGTTTTTCATATTAAGATGAAATCAAGATGAAATTTGGGCATATTTTTGGATAGAATAATTTAGTACTTGTATATCAGAAATATTTTGTTATTTTTTCTCACTAGAGTAAAATTTTATGACAAATGTTGAATTATTGACTTAATAATATATATTATTTTTGCGAACCGTATCAAGCCAATATTTGAAAATAAATTAACCTCCAAGTTTTACCTGCGGCTACTGGGGCTAGATATAAATGGTTTTTCAAAAATCAAATAAAACCAATAAGCAAAAACTAAGGATGCTGGTATGCCTATTGAATAAGATGCTGCTGCAAACATAAACGGATTCATATTTAAACCAAAAAGCAAGTAACGTATTATTGTGATAACTGGGCCGTGAGTTAAATACAGACTGTAAGAGAATGCTCCAAGCGTGGTAGCCCAAGGATGTTCTAATATGCTCAGAACATGAGGTAGCTTTTTGCCTTCAACTACAAACCGAGTACAGTAAATAAATAGACAAGCTGAGACTAAACCAAAAACACTTTGACCAATCCATATTGGTAGTTCTAGTTTCTTCCATTCGGTGACAAAAGCGATAGGAGTTAAAATGACTGCTAGACTACCCCAAGGTAAAGAATTTCTTAGAGAGATTAATTTAGGTTTTTGAGATAATCCAATTTCTGCTGCTGCCATCCCTAAAGTGAATAAGCCAATAAACCAAGAGCTTGATGCCATTGAAAAGTCATGCAGTATATAAAATGGTAATATTCCTACAATAAAAGCGGCAAATACTACCGACAACAACCCAAAGCTGCGCCATATGGGCAGTAAAAAGAGCGGAAATAAAAAGTATAGCTGCCACTCTGTCGCCACACTCCACATCGGCGGATTAATAGTTAAATATGTACTGCTGCTGAAATTGTGAATGAGCAATAGATGAGTTAACACATCAATAAAATTAAAGTAGGGGGAAAATGGCCCCTCTCCTGCAACTTTATCCCATTTAAAACTGGTAAACTCCTCTAGCAATAAAATTATAAATGCAAGTAGCAGACATCCAATCAAAGCCGCATAGTAAGGTGGTAATATTCGGCGCGCGCGGCGTTTAATATATTTAAGTAAGCTACCTGATATTGAACTATTTTGTGACCTTACAACTGGCAACATTAACACGTAACCAGAAAGCACAAGAAAGATAACAACACTAAATGCACCATATCTCAGTGTCTTCTCAAAAAGTAACCAAAATACAGGTAATGCTTCTCTTGTGGATGGCTCAATATGTACAGCGACTACATACAAAGCAGCAATTCCTCGTAAGCCATCTAAGTAATGAAGATGCAAGCGTTGAGGAGGAGATTTCTCTAAATTCATTTTAAGAAAAGTGCATAAATGATTAATGTTTTATAGTAGGTGCCCCTTCCATCTGACACTAATGCTCTGTAGACATAAGTAATTAGTTAGTTAAATAATTGCGTACCTTATATTTATATTTTCTCAAAGTAGTTATTGCTTGTTTTTCGAGTTGACGTACTCGTTCTCTAGAAAGACCCATACGTTGGCCAACTTGTGCTAGCGTAAGGCTATATCCACCTGTTAAAGCAAAACGTAACGTCAAGACTTCCTTTTGTTGTGGAGTCAGTTTTTGTAATAGATTGTGAAGATTTTGGTGAAGTAATTCTTGCTCGGTATAATGCTCAGGAGATAGTCCGTTGTCTTCTAACATATCCTGTAATTGAGTATCTTGTTCTTGTCCAATCCGTTTGTCTAACGAGATAGGTTGACGAGAAAACTGTAAACACTCTCGAATTAGGCTGGGTTCCAAATTGAGCGCTTGGGCAATATCAGTAACGGTAGGCATGTGACCCAGCTTTTGAGATAATTCTCGTTGAATCCGCTTAATTTTATTTAACTTCTCAGAAATATGGATGGGTACGCGGATAGTACGTGACTGTTGCGCTATCGCCCGTGTAATTCCCTGACGAATCCACCAATAAGCATAAGTAGAAAACTTGTATCCTAAACTAGGGTCAAACTTTTCAACTCCCCGTTCTAGCCCTAATGTACCTTCTTGAATTAAATCCAACAGTTCTAAATTACGTTTTTGATATTTCTTCGCAATTGATACCACAAGCCGAAGATTGGCTGAAATCATTTTTTGCTTGGCAATTTGTCCATCATTTATTTGTTCTAGCAGTTTCTCTTCACTTAAATTTATGCTTTCAGCCCATTCTTTTAGTGTTGGTTCGTGCTGTAATTTTTGAGAAAGTTCTTCTTTTTGAGCAAATGCTGCCATCAGAAGTTGAACTTGTTTGGCAAGATAAATTTCTTGCTCATAGCTCAATAAAGGAATGCGTCCAATTTCATGGAGATAGGCACGCACCATATCACTTGTAGTTAAAGGTTCATTTCTCATTTGCATGACTCCCAAGGGAACTTTATTGAATAATTTTGTATTACTATTAATAGTTGACATTGTTGGAACCTGTAAACTAATTAATAAGCTTATTCCCTATACTTAATTAGTATTGCATCTGAATATGAAATCAAGATGAAATTTATTATTGATAGATTAAGGGGTTTTCAAAAATTAACTGTCTTGTGGGATGGTCATACTGGTTCGCCCTAGTAAATATGGGACAGGCGAAGGCGCCTATCCCACAAGAAGATTTTGGAGATTTTTTATTTGGAAATCTGTAATGTTAAATTCAGATAATTACGTATGCATGAAGAACTGCCCTTCTTTAGCTTCGTCTACTTTCTTGGGAAATAAATGTTTACCAAACTTTGCATATAAAGCGGGTAAAACTACCAAAGTAATAGCTGTAGAAGTAAACAAACCACCAAAAACAACAATAGAAAGTGGTTGTAAAAGTTCTTGTCCTGGGCCACCTTGTAGTACCATCGGCGCCAAACCCAAAGCAGAAGTTAAAGCTGTCATTATAATCGCGTTCAGTCTTTCCATTGACCCTTTGACAATAATATCTTTTAATGGCATTCCTTCAGCATATTTACTATTGTAATTATCTACCAATAACAAACCGTTGCGAGTTGCTACCCCAAACAGAGAAACAAATCCCACTAAAGACGCAACAGAAATTACTCCTCCAGTTAACGCTACTGCAATTACACCTCCTACCAAACCAATTGGTAAGTTAATCATAATCATGATAGTAGAAGGGATTGATTTAACTGACATGTACATCAGTACCGTGATGGCAACAAACGCGATGATACTGAAAACAAGAATATTTTGCGTAGCGCGTTCTTCTGCTTCAAACTGACCTGCATACTGAATAAAATAACCCGCAGGAATTTGGACATTGCTTTTTACTTTAGCTTCAATATCGTTGACAATCGAGCGTAAGTCTCTACCTTTAGCATTGGCTGCAACTACGATTAAACGAGAAACATTTTCACGATTAATTGTATTAGGTCCAGTACCATCATCAATTCTTGCAACATTTCCTAAAGGAATTTTCTGCCCATTAGGAGTATCAATCAACAAATTACGAATCGTTTCTAAATTTTGCCGCGCGTCTGGTTTCAACCATACTAAAAGGTCAAACGATTGTTGATTCTCTAAAACTTGAGAAACAACTTGCCCGTTGAGTGCAGTTTCAATAATGCTAGAAAGGTCTCCGACTGTATGACCGTAGCGACTGGCAGCGTCTCTATCAAATTTGATTTGAATTTGCGGTACAGGTATTTGGGGTTCTAGCAATAAATCAACAACCCCATTCACAGTTTTCATTTGTGCTTCTACTTGTTCCCCAATTTTACGAAGTTCTGCTAGGTCAGAACCAAAAATTTTTACTGCTATAGCACTGCGAACCCCAGATAAAACCTCATCCATCCGGTGGGAAATAAATCCACCAACGTTTGGCGCTGCTCCCGGTATCTTACCAAACTCAGTACGCAGTTTTTCTAGTGTTTTTTCTCGATTTTTCATCCCCTCCTGACTGAGTTCAATATCGACGTGGGCAATGTTAACACCTGCTGCATCTGCATCCCCAGCAGTGCGTCCCGAACGTGTTTGAATAAATTTAAATCTACGGTCATTTTTCAATGCTTCTTCTACTACATAACCAGCTTTTGTGGTTGCTTCTAAAGACACACCAGGATATAAACTTAAGGTATTTACCATTGTTTGCTCTTGAAACTCAGGTAAAAATGCTCTACCGAAAGAAGGAATAATTGCAATTGAAGCTACCGTTAAAGCTAATGCTACACCAATAATTAAAAATGAATTTCGGAAAGAAAAGTTTAAACAGGAAATGTAAATTCCCTTACATAATCTTGCCAACCAAGGTTCTCGCTTTGTTACCTTTACATTTGGCAACAATATTGCACATAAAGCGGGGGAAACTAATAACGATTCTACACTAGAAATGACTACTATCACCAAATAAGAAATACCCATTGGGGTAAAAATTCGACCTTCAATGCCTGGTAAGGTAAAAATTGGTGAGAAAACAATAATCCCAATAATCGTGGCGCCAATTAATGAATCGCGTACTTCTTGAGAACCTTCAAAAATGATTTCTAGTGGTGGTAACGGGTTAGAAGCAGTTTTATTTTCCCGTAATCGACGATATGTATTTTCACCATAAACTATCGCATCATCAATTGCCGTACCAATTGCTACAGCTAAACCACCTAAAGTCATGGTATTAAGTCCAATCCCCAACCAAGACAGCGCTAGCAATCCAAACAGTAATGTTAAGAAAAAATCTAATAAACATACTGTAAGAGTACGCCAATTCATTAAAAAGGGAATTAGAATTACTGCTGCAATAATACTACCTTGAATTAATGATGAACGAACGTTATCAACTGAGGACTCAATATAACTATCTTGGCGAAACGTCGTAGTTACTTTTATATATGACGGTAAACCAGCTCTAATTTCTTTCATTGCCGCTTCTATCGAGCGGGAAACAGTGGGAGTATCGGCAAGAGGCTGTTTATTAACCATTAGAATAATCGCAGCTTTACCGTTAAAACTACCATCACCACGTTTAATGGCACCTCCAATTTGCACATCAGCAACATCTTGGAGTCTAACAGGTACACCATTTCGTGAAGTAACAGTTGATTTTTTTAAATCTTCTATCGATTCAATTCGCCCAATTCCACGAATTAATCTTTCCGTATCTGGCGTAATTAAATAACCACCAGGAGCATTAACATTTGCTGCTTTGGTAGCATTAGTAACTTGCTCTAAAGTAACATTAAAAGCTGCTAACTTAGCTGGGTCAACTAATACTTGATACTGACGAGTATCGCCACCAAAAACTAATACCTGACTTACACCTGGAACTGCTAAAAGGCGATTTGTGACTTGCCAATCTACAATTCGCCGCACTTCCATTAAATTGATTTTGGATTGAGGGTTATTCTCGCCTTCGACAGTAAAAGCGTATTGAACAACTAAGCCAACGGGTGAAGTAGTAGGAGAAATTTGCGGTGTTTCTACTCCTGGTGGTAGTTTGCTTGTAGCTTGTTGTAGCCTTTCGGTAACCAGTTGACGCGCTTGATAAATTTCTGTCCCCCAATTAAATATTACCCTAACCGCAGAAATTCCTGCTGCACTTGAAGAACGAACTGCGGTTACTCCAGGTGTCCCATTAATTGCGCTTTCTATAGGTAAAGTTACTAAAGATTCTACTTCCTCTGGTGCCAGTCCTGGTGCTTCGGTTTGAATTTCTACTTGTGGTGGTGCAAAGGGTGGTAGAACATCTAACGGCATCTGGGGTATGGCGTAAAATGTCCACAATGAAACAATAACTGTAGCCAAAACGACGAGCCACCGTCGGTCAATCACCCACCTTACTATGTTACTGAGCATTTTAGATTTTAGATTTTAGTTTATAAATTTGTGATGCGCGAATTTGTGATGATTAAATATTTTTGTCTCGTTTATCGGAGACAGTAACAGAATGTGATGTGGTTGGTTGCTTGTGGTTATCAATAAATGGTTCAGATTCATAAGTAAAACCATCGTATTCAGGATGACCAACTGGTGAAGAAACACGCATCCGACGGCTCGACCAAAAAGTACCTGCTGCAAAAGCCGCGCCAACTGCTCCTACTCCGCCAACTCCTAACAACCATAAAGGTACTGGTGTATTCGTTTTCACTTGAGTTGTTTCTGTGTGCGCGCCTTCTGAGTTATTTTCCTCGGATGCTGGTTTACTACCACCCCGTAAAGATTGTGCATAGAGTTGCGGCGCCCGTTGAGTGACGACCACATCGCCATCGAACAAACCACTCTTAATTTCCACCATATCGCCAGAAGTTTGACCTAAATTTACTTCCGTTGCCTGGAAGGCATTACCATTTTGTACGTAGACTAACTTTTTCCCATTCGCATCAACTACTGATGCTGTGGGTATCGCAATGACAGGCGCCGATGTTTTGTCTGTTAGCACCTCAAGCTCAGCAAACATTCCTGGTTTTAGCTGCCCATTGGAGTTTTCAATTTCTGCTTGCACTGGGACAACTTGTGTTTCTCCCTGTACTGATGTACCAACACGCGAGATTCTGCCAGAAAAGGTACGTTCAGGTAAGCTAGCAACTTTCAAGCTAACTCTTTGACCAACTTTTACTTTATCTAAATCTTTTTCATATATATTCGCCGTAGCAAAAACTCGACTATCATTAGTAATCGTCATTAATCTGCCACCCGCATCGTTAAAAGTTTGACCGAGGGTAACTTCGCGGTCAGCAACTCTACCAGAGATAGGGGCAGTCACCGTCACCAAACCCTTGGAGTTAGGAGCATTACCAATTTGTTCGAGTCTTGTTCTGTAAGTGCTATCACTGAGGCGTAAGCGTTCTTGCGCTACTTGCACTGCTGATTGAGCGCGTTTCATTTGTGCCTCTGCCGCGATAACATCACGTTTGCTACTTGCCGTAGTTAATTGAGCGCGCGCTTGTGCTAATTGAGTTTGAGATTCTAAAGCATTGCGACGAGGTAAGGCGCCTGCATTAGCTAACTGATTATCTTTACTATATTTTTCAGCAGCAAATGATACTTGGCTTTGTGCTTGGGCAATTTCAGCGTTGGCTATTTGTACGTACCGTTGATAATTTTGTTGAGCTAATCTTAAATCTGCTTGTGCTTGTTGCAATGAAGCTGTTGCATCTGCACGCTTTTCTTGAGATTCAACACGCAATGTGACTAAATCAGGACTTGTTACAACAGCTACGGGTTGACCTTTTGTAACAGTGGCGCCAGGTTCCACCAATAACTCAACCACTTTGGCGCCTGTTATTGGGGTAGTAACTTCTACTTTTTGGTTAGGTAATGTTTCAATTTGTCCAGTAGTTTTTATACCTAAAGCTAGAGGTTGACGCTTGACTGTTTCAGTTTTGATACCAAGTTTATTAGCAGTTTGGGCATCAACTTGTACTGAGCTAGGTGTTCCTGTTGTATCGCTTCCGCTTTTAAATTCGTCTCCATGTCCACCATGAGCTAAAACCACTGTCGGACTTGCCAGTAACAACAAGCTTAGGAGCGTGCCAGAAAGACAATGAATTGCTTTTTGCGGTTGGTTGGATAGTCCCATCATTAAAAGTGTCCTTTAGTTAATATGGTGCTGGTTTACACTATGAAGTGTTGGCGAGCGGAAGGAAATGCACTTCCCTACTTTACAGTTTTACAGATGGATATGAAATAAGGATGAAATTTAAAGGTACTGCCGCCTGAAAGTGCAATACTGCTAACTTTCCCGCTTCTCAATAATTATTGGTGCAGGAGACATACTAACCTGTTCATGATTATTCAAATAAATCTCCGCTTCGGTTTCAAATTCGACAGGTTCAGAGTCAGCACCGACTACTGCCAAACTAGAACGCTTACGACGATTTAACAAGAAATTTCCACCCACAATGCCTAAAACAGTTATTAGTGACCCTGCTGCTGTTGTCATTAATAACAACGGTATGGGCAAAGCGTTAGTTTTTGTATCTGTCGCTTCTATATGAGAGGCGCCTTCTTCTGTTTTTCCTTCCTTAGCACCCCCACCTCGCAAAGACTGTGCATAAAGCTGTGGCGCGCGTTGGGTGACAATCATATCACCGTCGAACAAACCACTTTTTATCTCAACCATATCGCTACTAGTTTGTCCTAAAGTCACTTCTGTAGCCTGGAAGGCATTTCCGTTTTGGACATAAACTGTTTTTTTACCATTAACATCAACAATAGCAGAAGCTGGAATTGCGAGAATATCCGTGGATGTTCTGTCTGTAAGTACTTCTAAGGAAGCAAACATTCCGGGTTTGAGTTGCCCACTTGTATTATTTATTTCTGCTTGTACAGGTACAACTCGTGTTTCTCCCTCTACTACGGAACCAATGCGAGTAATCTTACCTTCAAAAGTGCGATTAGGGAGCGAAGCAACTTTTACTCTCACCTGTTGACCGTTTTTTACTTTGTCTAAATCTTTTTCGTAGATATTCGCCGTTGCAAAAACTTGATTATCATTGATAATTGTCATCAATCTGCCGCCAGCATCTTGTAGCGATTGACCAATATTAACTTCACGGTCTGCAACTGTACCGTCTATAGGAGATGTTATCGTTATCAATCCTTTTGCATTGGCAGTGGTTCCCAATTGTTGTAGTCTGGTATTATAAGTAGTACTGCTGAGTTTTATACGAGATTGCGCTACTTGTAAATCTGATTGAGCGCGTTTGAGTTGTGCTTGCGCTTCTAAAACATCCCGTCGGCTCTCTGCTCTTTTTAGTTGAGTTTGTGCTTCTGCTACGCGCGATTGAGAATCACGTAATTCCCGCAATGGCAAGTCAACTTCAGCTTTTTTAACTTCAGATTCAGCTTGAACAACTTCAGGACGGCTTTTTGCTCTGGCTAATTCGGCTTTTGCCCTTTCCAATTTTGCCTGTGACTCTAGCATCTGCCGTCTTGGTAGGGCGCCTTTTTCTACTAATTCTTTATCTCGGTCATATTGCTCTTGGGCAACTGCAACTTCCGTATTAGCTTGTGCGACATTCGCGTCTGCTATTTGCTGCTGACGTTTAAGGTTTTCTTGGGCAACTTTGAGAACCCCACGCTGATTTACCAAAGCCAATTCGCGGTTATATTGTGCTTGAACTGCTGCTAGTTGGCTGCGCGTTTGTGCTATTTCAGCATTAGATATTTTTTGCTGACGGTCTAAATTTTCTTGAGCAAGGTTTAAATCGGCTTGTGCTTTCTGCAATTGCGCTTGTGCATCCGCTTGTCTTTCTTGGGAACCAACCCGTAACTCTACCAATTCAGGCGAAGAAACTACCGCTACAGGTTGACCTTTTTTGACTTTACTACCTGGTTTTACTAACAGTTCAACTACTTTACTCGTTAGCGGTGCAGTCACCTCCACTTTTTGGTCAGGCAAAGTCTCTATTTGCCCTGTAGTTTTAATACCTATATTCAGCCGCTGCTTTTTCGCCGGCTCAACTTTAATACCCAGACGATTAGCAGTGTCAGCATCAACTTGAATTGCTCCTGTAGTTTGAGCTTCACCCCCGCTTTTAAATTCATCACCATGTCCGCCATGTGCTAGTACTGCTGTAGGAGATACAAGCAATGACATACTTAGGAGGGCACCAGAAATATAACGAATTAGTGTAGCTTGTTGGAAACGATAGGATTTAAGCATATTAGTCAAAATTTTAGTTAAAGAAAGAAATTATAGTGATGTTTAGCACCCAAAACGCGCTTACTATCTAGTGTCTTTTTAAGCACCTAACTGTCAGTATGGCATTACGAAATGAAATCAGGATGAAATTGAGGGTTAATGTTTATAGATTCTGAATCGAATAGTCAGAATGTAAGAACGTTAACCCTCATCACTAAGATTGTGATAAATAGCCTAAATGCAGAGAAGTGAGAAGGAGCGTCTTTACTTTTTATACCAAGCTTGGCGCCACTGCTTCATTTGGTTAATTTCTGCTTCTTGCGAGGAAATAATAACAGCAGCCAGTTTCTTGATTTCCGGACGCTTCGATTTACTTGCTGCATCTTTCGCCATAACTAACGCGCCCTCGTGGTGAGGAATCATCGCATTAATAAAGCGTAAGTCAAACTCGTTATCCGCAGCGCCCAAGTCCATGTTCATCATCATCATTTGCATTTGGTCAGATGTCATGTCCACAGTTTTGTTAAGCTTTGCATCATAAGCTACTGGTTTACTACCAGCTTTTGGATACCAAGCTTGGCGCCATTGCTTCAATTCGGCAATTTCTTTATTTTGAGCCTTAATAATTTCGTTTGCTAGCTTTTTAATTTCTGGGCGCTTGGATTTTTGTAGTGCTTGTTTCGCCATCAACACGGCGCCCTCATGGTGCGGGATCATCGAGTCGATAAACCGTAAATCGTAGCTTGCATCGGCTGGGCCCAGATCCATTGACATGTTATGGTTCATCCCACCCTGACTCATACCATCATGATTCATGCCATCATGATTCATGCCACCTTGAGCCACCTGCTTGTCGGAGGTTTCGGTTGCGGGAGAATTTTCTGATTGAACCTGGTTTTGGGATGCAGTTGTGGAACAAGACGATATTGCGCCACTAGCGAGAGTTGCCATAGCCACCAAACTAAACGCGAAGAATTTATTTTTTACGTTAGATTGCATAAGTTCTGATTTATGAATTCCTAATTAGATTTTAGAATCTCCAGTTAGGTGGAGAGTCAACCCTATGGGCGATTAGTTTGGGTTACATGGTAGCTTTGATTACGTGTGGTAGTTTGGATGACAAACTAATAATCGTAATACTGCTCTTATTACCTAGTGTTACAGGCAAAGATGAAATCAGGATGAAATTAGAAGCTACCTTGGGTAGAACAGCATTATTGCTATTACTTTCTTATCGTTTTGTTTTTTTCTACTTGACTACTTCGACTGATAGGGATAGTGTTGTTGGCGCCACGTATTTCAAAAATTTGTCTTTCAAGTTAAAGGAAGGTTGGTATGGCAAAACGGTGGTTGAAGAGTGCAGGTATAATATGTATCCCTGTAGCGGTTGTATTAGGTAGCTTTGGTATTGGTCACGTTTTAATGAGAGATACTGACAAACATCAAATACAAAGCAAATATGCGGCAGTACTGAGTGCCGAAGCAACTGCAAAGAAGCCAAGTTCAACGTTGGATGTTAAGAGTGTTGCCCCAAAACCGATCATTTTCTCCGTACCCCAAAAGTTTCAGGGCACAATTACCAGTCAGATACAACCGCCAGTGAAAGATAAAGTTATCGCCCTGACTTTTGATGATGGTCCTGCACCCAAGTACACGCAGCAAATATTAGAAATTTTAAAACAGCAGAATATCAAGGCAACGTTTTTCTGTGTTGGGGAGATGGTGCATTATTTTCCCCAACTAGCCAAGCAAGAAGTAGCAGAAGGTCATGTAATCGGCAACCATACTTGGCATCACTGGTTGCAAAAAATGAACTCAGAAGTGGCGGCAAATGAAATTGAATCAACGGCAACAGCTATTTTTGAAGCGACGGGAATTAAAACATCTTTATTTCGTCCACCTTACGGCGCCCTTAATAATGGTGTAGCTGATTACGCGAAAAAGAATAATTATGCAATTTTGATGTGGTCAGATGACTCTGAAGATTATCGGCGCCCCTCAGTATCTAAGTTAGTAAATAATGTACTTCGGGAAGCAAAACCAGGGGGTATGGTGCTGATGCATGATGGTGGTGGAAATCGCGCGCAGACAGTTGCAGCTTTACCAAAAATTATCGATGCTCTCAAAAAACGCGGCTATAAGTTTGTAACAGTGCCTCAATTATTAATGCAACAACAAACAGCACCTTTAACGACAACCGCACTTCATACATCGAAAAAAGGTGCATAGATTTAAAATAAAAAAGGTCAGGTAACGTTAATTATCATCATTAAGCCACCACCACCTTGTACTTCAACGTTGTCATTAGTCGTGTGGTGGGGAATATGGCAGTGAAGCAGCCATTTTCCTTTCTCACGCGCTGTCCAGATTACGTCGTAGCGTTCACCAGGCGCTACATTGATGGTGTCTTTTTCAATTTGGGCAGCAGCAGGTACCGCATTACCGTCAGTTTCAATGATTTTAAATGGGCCACCGTGGATATGCATCGGATGTATAAAGCCATTGTTCGAGCCAATGAAGCGAAAGCGTATCTTCTCGCCAACTTGAGCGTTAATTGTTTCGGTAGAGGGATAAGCTTTACCGTTAATTGTAAATAAGTTTGGTAGTAGCCCTTCCATCGGCATTGCTGGGAAAGTGTAACCTTGTTTGAAAGTCCACTCCTGAAGTTGGACTACAACATCCTTATTATAGGTAGCAATATTAATTTTATTCTTCGGGTCGATAATTAACGCGCCATACATTCCCAGAGTCTGCTGGCGATCTACGTCTTTATGCGAGTGATAAAAGTATGTACCCCGCTGCTTTGCCGTGAACTCGTAGTTATAACTTGCACCAGGTTCAATAGGCTTTTGGGTAACATCGGCTGGGCCATCCATTTTGTTCGGCAAAATCATGCCGTGCCAATGTACAGTAGTGGCATCAGGTAAATTGTTCTTAACTACAATCCGAACGCGATCTCCCTCAGTGATGCGAATACGCGGACCTGGTATTTGACGGTTAAAGGCATAAGCAGCTACCTGTTTATCTGGTAAGATATTCCATTTGATCAAAGAGGCTTCAAGGTTGAAGACTTTCACGCCGTTCTCTATTTTGGGTGTCAGGACTTGATCACCCACTGCTTGGGATGGAGCAGTATAGGAAATTTTTGTGAGATCTACTGCCGCCATGTCTTCCATTGCTTCCTGACTCATATCTGAAGTCATAATCATACCGGGTGGCATAACTAAGCCGTTCATTTGAGTAACACTGCTCATGGGCGCCGACGGTAACGATGAAACTGGTACAGGGGATTTAGTTTCACCCATATTCATTCCAGGCATTGAGGCGTTGTCCTTGCTCCCAGACATTGAATTATTGTTGCCCATACTCATCCCAGGCATTGACCCATTGCCCATATTTTTGGCGCCCATCATAAAGTCACCGTATATTGCTGCAATGAGTACACCAGCAGCTAGTACCAGCAGTGTTAAAAGCGTCACCGCCAGAAGTTGCGCTCGCGTGGCTTTGGGTTTCATGTTCATGCCCTCGTGAGGTTTAGTGCCGTGGGCATTCATATTTGTATTTTTATGAGTTTTCATAGTTACATTCCTTTCATATTTTGCATATCAGAATCTATATCTTGAACGTTCTTGTGTGTAGAAGCGTTTGGGGCTATTATTTCACCAGATGTTGTTGCAATTCGTTCTGCTTCGGCAGCTAGGCTGTGTCCACCTTTACCTAAAGCGCGTACAGTACCCATACCATGCTTGAAACCCTTTGCTACAAGCCACATATTGACTGGAAAAGCTACTACCATACCCACCAATGTTGCCAAGGACATCACACCCCAGAAGCGGATTGAAGTTGCCTCCATTGCAGTTGTATCGCGGCTCATCAGGATTACCATCACTGGGATCATCCCAGCCATCACACCGTTCATTGATAACCATTCGGGTATAAATGAGCGCTTTATAGCTGTAAAATACGATCCGCCGAGCATATCTTTCATAAACAGAGCTTGGAAAATAAGCAGCCCAAAAGCGAACCCAAAAAAGTATTCCGAGATAATATCAAGCCACATTGGTAAACCAAGGGTCGTAGTAATGACGGCTGCTACAATAATGCCTGTTGCATCGCCTGCCAAACAATGAATAGTTGAACCCAAAGTCTGCTTCCACAAGGGTTTGATAAACTCCTCGTGCTGACCTGGTGCTGGTTCTTTACATGATAGAATGTAGAGCGCGGTGCCAATTAGTCCAGTGTAAAGTGTCACCAGTAGCCAACCCCACTTCATAACTGTTAGTTCGGGGTTGTTTGTCAACGCATCCCAAGCTACGTAAACCACAGATAAACCTGTTAAAACGAACCAGATAACTAGGATATTATCGAGCCAAGTCCAGGTTTTATTTTGGGTCATGTTCATACCAGACATATCCGCATTAGGAGCAGGCTGTAGCTGGACAGCAGGTTGCGTAGTGGAACCATGCTGCATTTGCTGAATAACTGGCGAATTTTGACTTAATGCCAGCTTAGGTGTTATGAAAACCAATAAGGCTGTCATCAAAAAAACCATCCAGAAAATTGATTTTGAGCGCATATTTACCTTCATACATATATTTTTTGAGAGTAGACAGTTTGAAGTTATGAGCAACTAATTTGAAGAAGATGAATTTGTTTGAGCCAACTCTTCGGCTAATGCTTTTTGATAAACCTGTGATAGTAAAGGCGTAATTGAATTATTTTCCTTGCCGTATCCTAAGCTTGTCCAAGTACCAGACAAAATCTGTAAAACCTGATTTAGTTTTCCCTGTTTGAGTAGAAGTGCTATATCTACTTTCCAGGCATTACGGTCATTAAGCCAAGCGTATACAACTTCGTCTTGAGCTTGTGGTGTAAAAATATCGTGGTTTATACTTAAATTTCTTGACAATTTACTGTAGTATTTTTCAGATTTTTCTTGCCAGGTTACAGTTAAAATTTGATACCGTCCAGCGGCTGTGCTGCATTCTCCTTGATGCAGTCCGGAAACAATCCTGACGCATTTATTCGGGTGGCGGCTGAAATCAGAAAAATGCTCACCACCGTAGATTTGGGTGTAAGGATTAGTATCTTGGGACTCACTAGCTGAAATAGTTCGCATCAACGCTCTAATATAAGGGTCACCTCCTTTCATAACTAAAAGAGGAGTGTATTCAGCAATACCCTTTGTTTGACGATGGTTTAGTCCCTGCCAAACAATAACTACTAACATTAGACTAAATAATCCAATAGTGATTGTTTGCCATTTAACTTTGATTAAGCTTTTAATTGGTGGTATTCTAACTGACTTTGGTAGATTTTTAAAGCCCATGAAACTTTATTTGAGTAACTTTTTTACCAACTATATATAGTCTTTCATATTTTGATGAAATTGAAATGAAATATTTGTGGAATAAGCTTTTAAATTAGTTATGCATATCAAGATGAAATTGAGATGAAATTTTTATATATCATTAGAAGTAAATTTCCATCACTCCGTTAGAGAGATGTAGATGCATTCACAACCCTTTATGTTGAATGCTCAGAAGCTACCTGTGAAATTTTTACAGCAATAATGTAATTTGCTTAAGTAAATCAATTTTAGAATCGCAACGCTTTGCTTGCTATGAGCTTAATTACGCAAAATTAGAACTGAGAGGATAAACCGATGTCAAACAGCGATACTACGAGACAGAGTTTGAGCCTAAACCCTACTTGGTCAAACTCTCAATCTATCTTTAATGAACTTAACTTTAATACAAGGTCATCACTTCCAAGTTTTAGACTAACTGCTAATGAATCCTCCGCGCGCTTTGATGTGCGTTTTCTACAAGAAACGATAGGACACCACATGATGGCTGTGGATATGGCTAGGTTAAGTGTGGAGAAAGCAGTTAATTCAGACTTGCGCGACCTGAGCCAAAATATTATTACCACTCAAAACCAGGAAATTGAAACGATGCAGTCCTGGCTAAAAGACTGGTATGGCTTCAGTTATGAACCAGAAATGAAACCAGGCGATCAGCGAATGCTAGATCAAATGGCAAAGTTGAACGGCGCCGATTTTGAAATCGATTTTATGCAGGAGATGACAAACCATCACAAGACAATGCTGAATGATGCTGTTCCTTGTGTAAGTCGTGCTGGACATAGTGAGTTATCTGATTTATGCCAAAATATTGCTAAAAGCCAAAGCAGTGAAATTGACCAGATGCAAACATGGTTGAGCGAGCGATATGGCATAACAAGCGATAATAGTATGATGGGTATGGGAATTTCTGGCACTACAGATTATAGAAATAGTTACAGTAATGATGGTCAAATAAGCAACGGTGGTTTTGAAAACGGCGATTTAACTGGATGGTTAACAACAGGAAAGGCTATGCTTGAAACCTCGGACTTTGGTAGTGAACCATCGGAAGGAGAGTATTTTGCTGCATTATCAACCCAATTCAATACGGTTCCTGGCTACGATATTGAATCATTTTTAAACTTACCATATGGAAGTTTGAAATCTTTAGGAAAGGGAAATATTGATGAAGGCTCTGCAATAAAGACATCATTTACAGCTAAAGCTGGAGATATTTTAAGTTTTGATTGGAATTTTATGACCAACGAAAAGGACTCAACTCTTGTTGGTGACAATAAAGACTTTGGCTTTATAACTCTTAATTCTTTACCATACAATGCAGCAGATACTTCCTCATCATTTAAAACATCTCTAACACCTTTCTCAGATGAAACAGGTTTCAAAACTTTATCTATCGAAATACCTGTCACTGGTACTTATACTTTAGGTTTAGGAGTAGTGAATGTAGGTGACCCTATCTACGATTCAGCCTTTGCGATTGATAATGTTAAACTCTCATCTGCCTATGACCAAAATGAGATGTCAAAAATGACACCTAATACATAAGGAGTCGAAAATGGCTAAAATTGCTTTATTTTTTGGCACTCAAACAGGCAATACACAAACAGAGGCTGAAATAATTCAGAAAGAGTTCGGTGGAGAAGAAGTAGTATCTTTGTATGATATTTCTAAAGCTGAACCAAGTGATTTTGACGAATATAGTTATATTATCGTAGGCTGTCCGACATGGAATATAGGTGAATTACAAAGCGATTGGGAAGATTTTTACGACGAGCTAGAGAATGTAAACTTTAGTAGTAAAAAAGTCGCTTATTTTGGAGCAGGTGACCAAGTTGGTTATCCTGATAGTTTCCAAGATGCGATGGGAATTTTAGAAGAAAGAATCTCAGAACTGGGTGGTGAGACGGTTGGCTATTGGCCTACAGATGGTTATGAGTTTAATGAGTCAAAAGGTGTGCGCGACGGTAAATTTGTCGGTTTAGCACTTGACGAAGATAACCAATCTGATTTAACCGATAAAAGAATCAAAGACTGGGTTAGCAAACTCAAGTTAGAGTTCGGTCACCTATAAATCTACTAGTCAGGGTAACTCAATAAATCAGGAAGATTCATTTATGAAGCACGATCATCGTCATCATGAGCAAAACCAACTTGATCCGGGATACGTTGGGCACTATGAACACGAAAAGCAACTTGAAAGGAATCTTCCTGACCCTGACCCGCATGGCAACCAGGGTGGTCACGGTAAACACAAGAGTCACGATCAACACAGCGGTCACGATAAACATGCTGGACACAGCCCAGATATTTTCAAACGACGCTTCTTTATTTGTCTCCTGCTAACGCTGCCTGTTCTCTATTTTTCGCCAATGTTTCAACATTGGTTTAATTATCAAGCTATCCAGTTTCCGGGTGTAAATTGGCTTACTCCCATTCTCTCCACTATTATTTATTTTTATGGTGGCTGGGTTTTTCTGCGAGGAGCTTGGTATGAACTAAGTAGTAAAATTGGCATGATGACTCTGGTTGCTCTAGCAATCACCGTGGCGTATATTTACAGTGTGGCAGTGTCTTTGGGATTACCAGGAGATTCTTTTTATTGGGAACTGGCAACCTTGGTCGATATCATGTTGCTCGGTCACTGGATTGAAATGGCTTCTGTTCAGGGAGCTAGTCGTGCTTTAGAGCATCTTGCAAATTTAGTGCCTTCTGTCGCTCACAAACAAGTGAATGGGCGTGTAGAAGATGTGCCTGTCAGCACATTAACTGAGGGAGATCGGATTTTAATTCGTCCTGGAGAACAAGTTCCTATCGACGGTGAAGTTGTAGATGGTAGCTCTAACGTTAACGAAGCCTTTTTAACTGGAGAGTCGCGCCCAGTAGTAAAAACAACTAATGATGAAGTTGTCGCTGGGGGGGTCAACGGAGAAGGCGCCTTAACAATTAAAGTTACTCGCACTGGAGATAAAACAACTTTGAGCCAGATTATGCGCTTAGTTGAGGAAGCGCAGGCATCTAAAAGTCAATATCAAACACTCGCCGATCAGCTTGCTTACTGGCTTACCCTAATTGCAATCGGGGTCGCTACGCTTACGTTTATTGTTTGGCTATCTGTTGGAACAGGGGGTTTAACGTTTGCCATTAATCGCGCGGTTACGGTATTAGTAATTGCCTGTCCTCATGCGTTAGGTCTAGCAATTCCCTTGGTACTTGTCAACGCAACCGCAATGGCTGCTAAAAATGGTATTTTGGTGCGAAATCGGGAAGCGTTTGAACGCGCGCGAGGCATTCAAACAATCGCCTTTGACAAGACGGGAACATTGACAGAAGGACAGTTCGGAGTGCAGCGGATTTATGCTGATGGTATTAATGAGTTACAAGGCTTACTGATTGCTGCCTCTTTAGAATCCTTGTCAGAACATCCTCTTGGACAATCGATTGTTACTGAAGCTCACAACCGCAACATCCAGCTTCAAAAAGCGAATGACTTTAAAGCTGTACCAGGTCAAGGGGTTGAAGGCATAGTCAACGGTCAGCACTATCGAGTCGGAAGACCAGAGTGGGTTGAAGAGTTAAAATTGCAGTTTCCTCCAACGTTGCAAAAAGGACTACAAGAAAGGGAATCTCGTGGTGAAAGCGCGATAGTACTGATGGATGATCAGCAAGTAATTGCTGTGTTTGGGTTAGCAGATCGAGTGCGTGCATCTGCACGAGAAGCAATTGAAAAATTACGGGAAATAGGCGTGCAGGTGGTAATGATTACAGGTGACGCAGAAGCGGTTGCAAAAACCGTTGCTGAGGATTTGAAGATAGATCATTACTATGCTCGTGTCTTACCACAGGATAAAGCTTCCCTGATTCGTCGGCTCAAAGCCCAGAAGCCGACCGCCTTTGTGGGTGATGGAATCAATGATGCACCTGCTTTAACTGAGGCAGATTTAGGACTTGCTATCGGCGCCGGAACCAATGTTGCAATCGAGTCGGCTGATTTAGTATTGGTTAAAAGCGATCCGCTTGATGCAACCTATGCTCTTAAACTTGCAAAAGCGACGTACAACAAAATGACTCAGAATTTGTTTTGGGCAACCGGGTATAATGTTATTGGAATTCCTTTAGCGGCAGGAGTTGCGGCTCCATTCGGTATTCTCTTATCGCCAGCAGTAGGTGCAATACTTATGAGTGTTTCAACGGTCGTTGTTTCAATTAATGCAATGTTGTTACGTCGCATTCGTTTAAGCGATTAAGTACATTTTACACAATAAGTATCAAACTTATCCATCCTCGGTTTCGTACACTTCATGATACACTTCTACCTTACCAAGCAAGGTCAAATCGAGAACTTGCTTAGACAAGTCAGTAGATTGTATATGAAAGTTAGGCATGTACACATGAATTTTATTAACAGCCAACCCATTTAATTCCTGATGATTACTTATCAGTTCTTTGATATCCTCTATTAAGTCTTTAGAGGTAAGCCAAGGCAGACTACAATTTTGGGCTATAATTTCGTACTCAAACTCTTTTTGAGACTTACTAGCCTCAGTATTGCTCTCTTCAAGAGTAAGTGATTTTATTTCCATTTAACTAAATATAATAGGGCTGAGAAAATTTTGTCATAAATCAGTTTACACAATTACTAAATATCTATCATACTTATTTTTTAAGTAATCAAATTTTACGTTTTGTGTAAACTTTTTAGGGCTTTAATACTAAGACTTTATACTCACATTGTAACAAGTCTATTGAGTATTTTTATGTCAAGGGTTTTTAGATTGATAAGTAGTTTCATCTTTAAGAGTAAAAAACTCTTCCGCTGCCGAAGGATGAATACCAATTGTTGTATCAAAATCTTTCTTGGTAGCACCCTTCCGAATAGCAAGTCCAAGACATTGAATAATATCGCCTGCGTATTCACCCACCATATGGGCGCCTAGCACTCGGTTTGAGTTGCCATCCACAACTAATTTAATTAAAGTTTTATGCTCTGGTTCAGCAACACTATCGAAAAGAGGTTGGAAGCTTGAGCGATAACAGCGTACAGATTCCCCATATTTATCTCTTGCTTCAGCTTCAGTTAAGCCGACAGTAGCAGCTTCTGGTAGAGAAGAAAGTGCCAAAGGAATGCACTCAAGATTTACAGTTCGCGGCTGATTGGCAAATACAGTATTAGCAAAGGCACGACCAGAAGCGATTGCAACTGGAGTCCAATGAGGTCGGTTAGTACAATCTCCGACTGCAAAAATGTTTTTTTGGGAAGTACAGCTATATTCATCTACTGCGATTGCTTCTTGTCTTACTTCCACACCTGCTTTTTCCAAATCAAGGCCACTTAAATTGGGAACACGATTTGTAACACTAAGAACGGTGTTCACGGTTATGGTGTTTTGGTTATCTCCTGATAAGCTCAAGCAAAAACCATCTTTCACTTGTTCGATTTTTTCGACGTTAGTATTGCACAAAACTTGAATTCCATTTTTGACCATACTTTCTTGAAGTGTAGTCCGAATATCTTGATCACGACTAGGTAAAAGATTGTCCTCTCGCACGATTAAAGTCACTTTTGAAATTAGACCATTCATGCTTCCAGCAAACTTTACAGCTATCTGGTCGCTGCCAATAATTGCTAAATGCTCAGGTTGCTGCTTTAATTCAAACATCTCACGTGATGTAATGGCATATTCAATTCCCGGTATGTTTGGCTTGACAGCTTCAGCACCCACCGCTATCAAAATTTTGTCAGATGTAATTTTACGTCCTCCAACATCTAAAGTATGAGCATCTAAAAATTTAGTTTGTCCATAAATTAATTTAACTCCTGCTTCATTAAGGTGTTGAATATGTAACTGGCTCAGATGCTCAATAGCTCGGTCTTTAGCTGCCATAAATTGTTGCCAATTAACGCGACGTTGAACTTTGCCCCAGCCATATTCGTCAGTATCTTCAAAAACGCCAGAAAAACTAGCAGCATAGGCCATCAGCTTTTCAGGAATACAACCATGAATCACACAGGTGCCACCTACCTTATCTCGTTCTGCAATTGCCACCTTTGCCCCATAAGTAGCTGCAAGTCTAGCAGCAGAAACGCCTCCAGGTCCGGCGCCAATTACAAATAAGTCGTAATCAAAGCTCATAATATTTCATCACCCGGTTTCTAATAACATCAGGGTTCCTCATATATAAATCTTTTCACATGAAAATGAAATCAAAATGAAATTTCTAAAATATTAGCGATTAAATAAACTATGCATATAAAAATGAAATTGAGATGAAATTGATGTCCATAATTAGTAATAAAATTAAACTATGTCATTCGGTAGACGTAACAGTTTTTAGAGTTTCTTAAGGTGTTATCAAAGCAGCAGAAATGCTGGTTCATTTAAAACTTACTATTTTAGGAGTCGCATCATGACTACAACTAAAAGTCACCAGTCCCAACTTGAAACTTGCATTCAGAATTGTCTTGATTGTTTGCGTGATTGCGAAATGTGTGCCGATGCCTGCTTAAGTAGCGACATGGTACAAATGATGGCTCAATGTATTAAGCTATGTCGGGATTGTGCTGATACTTGCGCCCTATGCGCTCGTTTCATGTCTCGTAATTCAGCACTCCATGCTCAAATGTGTAGTGTCTGTGCCGAAGCTTGCGAACGCTGTGCAACTGAATGTGAAAAACATAACAGTGACCATTGTAAACGCTGCGCCCAATCTTGCCGTCGTTGCGCTGATTCCTGCCGTCAAATGGCTACTGCAATGGCATCATAAATGACTAGTATTCACTAATTGACTAATTATTAACTACTGCATAAGCAGTAGTTAATGTGTACTTAAAAGATTACCTTACAGTAAGTTAGTAGATAATTCCTTCTAACCTTAATAGAAGATATAAAGAACAAGTTCGTTATTCAGTAGTAATTATTCTTAGTTACCATTGACGCGAAATCTTGCCATACCTATTGGCATATCTATACTACTATTAATAGATTTAGCAAATAAACGGTAAATAGATCCGTTGCCGCGAAGAGGTTGTCTAACATTTTTGATATCAATTTCTAACTTGCTGTTGGGAGATACTGGTTCGTTAAATGCTAGTGTTATAGTCTTTTCATTTAGAGAAATATTTGCATTTACCTTTTGCCCATTATTTTGAGTAACGGCAATATCATTAACCTTGTTACTCCAGCTAACAGTTTTTGGCACTGCGATACTAATTTGAGATATACTTTGACTATTTCTAGGGATATGTATCCTTAAGGTATGCCTGACATTGCCCCACTTTGTTTGGGGGAAGTGATAATTCCCATCAACATGAGGAAGCGTACCGTTATCATCACTTGCACTAGCAGGTGTAGAGGGAATGACAAGCATAGTAGTGATAATACATACAGCACTAGTATAAATTAAGATTTTTCTCATTCTAATTATTGTTAATTAACAACAAAATTCACTTTTATATTTGTGAACCTTTAATTAACAAGTTTGACAAGTGACGATGAAATTAGGATGAAATTTTGGCTATTTCACAAAAATTAAAATATTGTTAGCTTAAATTGAGTGTTCTGATACAAAAGGACATGAATAGCTTGAATCTCCAGTTTCTATTTGAATAGTTGGATGTTCGATGCCAAAATTATCGTGAAGTTCTTTAACTACTCGTGATAGAAAAGCATCACCTGGATGTCCGCTGGGTATTATAAGGTGAACGGTAAGGGCTGTTTCTGTAGTACTCATAGCCCATATATGTAAGTCGTGAACACTGCTTACACCCATAAGTTCACTTAAATAGGTACGCACAGCTAATGGCTCAATACCTGCTGGTACTGCGTCTGTAATCAAATTTAAGGATTCTTGTAGTAGTTGCCAAGTGCCAGCAATAATTACAACAGTAACAATTAAGCTTACTGCTGGGTCAAACCACAACCAACCAGTAGTAATAATGGCAATACCAGCTAATACAACTCCTAAAGATACTACAGCATCAGCAACTAAATGCAAAAAGGCGCCTCTAATATTCAAATCACTATTTCGCCCAGAAAGGAACATTAAAGCGCTAATTGTATTAATAGCGATACCAATTGCTGCAACTACTATAACTGTGGCGCCAGTAACGGGAGTAGGTTCTCGAAACCTTTGAACAGCTTCCCAACCAATACCACCAGATACCACAAGAAGAAATACTGCGTTTAACAGTGCTGCTAAAATTGAGGAGCGACGCAACCCGTAAGTGCGTCGTGGTGTTGGACGACGACGCACTAAAATACTCGCGCCCCAAGCTAGCAGCAAACCCAGGACATCACTCAAATTATGACCAGCATCTGCAAGAAGGGCGAGAGAATTTGCAATAACTCCGTAAACTGCTTCAATGATTACAAATCCTGTATTGAGAGCGACACTAACAATAAACGCACGATTGTAATTTGTGGAACCGTGGTTGTGCCCGTCGTGATGTCCGTGGTTATGCGAATGAGCCATAAATGCTCTGTTTATTAATTGACTTAATTAATCTAAGTTACTGTATTCTCTATGATGACAGACTTAGATGAAATTCAGATGAAATTTTTGAAGCATTATTGAGAAGTCATCGGCTCATCAATTTAATTATAAATTATGTATGATTATTATATAAGATTAAAACGATAGCGAGAGCCTTGTAAAGCTTCAATTGGGTTGCAACAACCACAATTAGTTAATTTTTGCCGCAGCGCGCGCACCTGAGTTGCTACTACACAACTACAGCTCTCTGAGTTCATTTTCTGTAACTGGGCACGAATTTCATCGCCAGTAATAATCTGATTAGGATGGCTCATCAAATATTCTAGTACGTAAAATTCTTTGTCAGTAAGGAAAATTTCTTGTCTTTCAAAAGTACAGTCATAACTAATAACTGTATTATTATTGTAATTGAGAGTTAAATTACTAACAGTTTTTTGCGGCTGTTGAGATAAACCATAACGTCGCTGCAATGCCTGTAAGCGTGCGACTAGTTCTGTCATAGTACAGGACTTGAACAAATAATCATCGGCGCCTACATCCAAACCTATAATTTTATCTTCTACCCTATCTTTAACCGTTAGCATCAAGACGGGCAAACGATTATCAGTTTCTCGCAACCGCTTGCACAATTCCAAACCTGTGACACCAGGTAGCATCCAATCGAAAATAGCTAACGTGTATTGATTCTGCTGATTTTCTAAAAGTTGATTTTCTAGAAGTGTCCAAGCTTGGGTTCCATCAGTCACCCAATTCACTAAATAATTATGCTGCTTTAACGCCCGCTTAACAGCGGCGCCGAAATCGAGGTCATCTTCCACAAGTAGTATTTTTATATCAAATTTATCTTTTTGCGTTGATTCGTTAGGGTGTTGTGAAATAAGCATAATTTCTTAGTTAAGAAGGTTATCCCTAGTACTACGTTGACAAAAATTAATGAAATTTGGATGAAATTTGTGCTTTTGAAAAAATTTAATAGCTCAATCTGCCTGCTGGTAGCAGTTATATCTAATAAATTGCAAGAGGAGATTAGACTATTGACTCATTATTGCATTTAATTGTCAAAGTAAAATGAAAATTTAGTATATTTTAATGCTTGAAAAACATCTGGGCAATCTTCCCACATTTCTCTCTGAATCCACGTAGGCAAGCATTACAGTAATGGTTCCTCTACAGATGAAGCAGGTAATCGTACAATAAAACTACTACCCTTACCCAGTTGACTTTGAACTTCAATGCTTCCTTTGTGCGCTTCAATAATAGCCTTAGCTATCGCCAATCCCAACCCAGAACCGCCACTGCTACGGGAACGGGCGGTATCAATACGATAAAATCTGTCAAAAATTCGCACTTGTTCCTGTGGTAAAATGCCAATACCTGTATCTTTAACTTCAATTACTGCATCACTGGTACTACGTTTAAGGGTTATATGCACATAACCGCCTGCTGGGGTATACTTAATCGCATTTGCAATTAAGTTAGAAAATAATCGTAAAATTTGGTCTTCATCTGCAAGCACATATAAAGGTTGTGGATGTTCTAACGATGAACTTATTTGTAAATCAGCATTACTTGCCAATGCTGAAAACTCTTCCATCAAATCAGTAATTAAATCGTTGAGACAACAAGGTTGTCTGTCTGTAACTTGGGTTTTTTGGTCAAATCGTGACAACAGTAATAAATCTTGCACTAAACAAGCAAGTCGATTGTTTTGGCGCCTGATTGATATTAGGGTATCACGTGCCTCTTGTTCGGATAAATGTTCTAAATCAAGTATAGTTTCAACGGTAGCATTTATTGCAGCTAAAGGAGTCCGTAGTTCATGGGAAGCATCAGAGGTAAACTGTTGCATCTGTTTATATGACCTATCAATTGGTCGCATCGCTAACCAAGCTTCATCTCCATCTTGAATCCAATCAACAATATACTTTTCCTGATGCAATTTTCGTACTATCGATGCACCTAAGTCCGGTTCATCTTCAACCAGTAATACTTTCATACTCCGTTATATACTCTTTTTACTAGCATGGCAGAACTAGATGAAATCAGGATGAAATTTTTATGCCTTCACGAAAATAGCTTTGATTTTCATATTTAATGAATTTTATTCTCATTTAACAGCAATATGTGTGAGTTTGTAGGCGCCTAAACCCAATTAGTCTTTAAAGTTACCTATAAGTAATAATTATCGAGCATATAAATATATCTGATGCATTGATCACGTATTACCTCTAAAATTTCACCCGAATTTCATCTGAGGCTGTCAAAGTAGATATTAATAGATGAGCTTTGACGCTCGTGCGGCCTCATTTGACGAATGTACTTGTACTGTCGTTTGTAACTTAAGCAGCCGCAATATTAGTGTACTATAGTGAGACTTAACAATGAAAAAAGAATTATTTTTAGCTTTGGTACTTGCAGCAACAACTATATCATTTGTTCCTGTCAGTCATGCCAATGCCAACGAAAATGGCGCATTACCTTATATCAGTGGAAATCATAATTTTCCTCCTAACCGCTGGCATACAGTTAGGCACACATTCGAGATAAAAAATCCCAAAAATAGCAAGCAAATATCCCAAGTAATTATCCAAGTTCCTGAAGTTGTCAATTGGAGCAATAATCCAAAAGATATAGTTGTAGCAGATGGAAATGGCAAAAAAGTTAATACTAATGTGACTATTAAAGACAAAACTATATCACTTGCGTTTGCAGAACCTATTGCCCCTAACTCACACTTAGAAATAGATATTAATAAAGTTAAGAGAGTTACACAAGGAAATGGTCCAGTCTATCGGCTGTTCGCTAAATTTGATGGTAGTGATGTTTCAACTCCTATTGGTGTAGCGAGATTTAGATTCAAATAATTTCAATATATAAATGCTGCCTAAATCTATTTTGCCTTAAAAGTAAAAGGGAGTATTAATGTATTAATACTTTATTTATAAGATAATTTTTTTCAATAAGACGACATCTTACCTATAAACTAATAATAGTAATACTGCACTTATGGCCTATTTTTGCAGACGAAAATGAAATTAGAAGCGAACTGAAAAACCTACAAAAGAATTAAAATCATCGCTTGCTTGTGTTAATCCAATATTAACGCCTGCATCTAGTTGCAAGTTTTCTGTTAAGAGGTATGTCACACCAGTATCAAATGTAGCAACTAATTCTGAATTCGATTCGGTTGTAAAGTCAGTAAAAAACTCAATGTAAGTACCCAGTTTCTCTGTTGCTTGATAACCTAAAACAACACTGTTAATAAATCCTACATTGTACCCAGAGTCATTATTGTTTTTATTAAGTGCAAAACCTGTCTCCATTCCCAAGTTCAATTGTTCTGATAATGCGATTACAAAAGGTAAAGTAATACCACCCTCAATTGCATTATTTCCCAAATTATCTTGATTTGTGGGAAATTTAACTGTAGTTATCATACCTAATGCTGTCTTACCATCGTCATTACCCCAAAAGTTCACCCTTAGACCAACTGTAGTGTCGCCGTAGCCAGATTGTACTTGTTCTGTACCATCTTTTAACTTGGTACGCGCGTTATTATATGTTTGTAATTGAATTTGAAAATCTACATTATTGAGTAAACCGACTCGGATATTGGGAACAAAAATTTGGTAAGTTTTGGTATCTATTCCATCTGAATTATTAACATCTCTGGTATATGTCACTAAATCTGACTCAATTTGCACCCGACCAGCATCAACAGTAAAGGGTGTGTCGGTTTTACTGGGACGACCTGGGTTAAAGGAACGTAGGAATTTTTTTGGTGTCGGATTAAATAAATTGTACTGGCTTTTATCAGGCGGGGGACTTTCTGGTTGATTTGGTTGTTGAGTGATTTCATACGGTATTTCTTTTATATTTATATGGGATAAGTTGTATAAGTTTTGAGTAGGTATAGATAAGTTAGTATAAAGCTGAAGGTCTTTAGCACTTACGCTCTCGAATTGGCGATTGTCAAGAAAGCTTGATAAATGATTTATTGAAATCAATTCAACTGTCGTATTTAACTCCGAATTGTTTTGAACATTTGGTTTATTTTCACGGATATTATTTTGCATGATAACTGTAGCTGTCATTTCGTCAATATCTTTAGTATTGAACATATCAGATGCAAAAGTTCTACTAGCAAATGCGGAAATACCTACATAATAAATGGAGGCTGTAATTAGGGTGATATTAAAAAAATTCATTATTGGTTGTAAATACATGTTTTATAAAAATATTATCATGTATTTAAATCTTACTTGTATTCACATTAGATACTTTTATGTTAACAGTAAGATAAGTAGCACCAATTACCATAGTAATAAATGCTACTTACTTAATCTATAATTCAACAGTATAGTATTTTAGTTTGATGGTTGTAAGGTTACGGCTATTCAAACGTAGTCGGCGCCTACATCATGTGGGTTCATGCGCTTATATATAGTCTCAAATCTTGAAATGCCTGAAAGTCTTGTCAAAAGCTAATTTTACATTGTAGACACTGCCTACAATGTAAATAATGAGGAGCATTTAATAATTCAAGTACGAACCAAAAACCCTATGAAGCTGGGTTTTGGGTAGTAGTAAAAACTCTGATAATGTGTGTTAAAATTAAGACTTGTATTCCTTGTCAAATTTCTACGTACATTAAATAAACTGCTTTGATTAAACAGTTCAAAAATACACGAACTACAAAACTCGATTTTTAAGCAAGGACGCGCTAGTTGTCGCCGCTACGCTAAACAATTTTTGCCAGCGTTGCCCCAATAAAGCATTTCGTTAGAACTAGATGGTCGTTGGGGCAACGCCGCAAAAACTGTTTGCGACAACTAGCGTCTCTCCGACTATATTTTGAAACAGAACGTTAACACGCTCTTATATTTAATGTTGCGTAAGTCCTGTTGGTTATTAATTTATAAGAATCTGATAATCAAATTAAATACTGTACGCTAACCTTTGATAAAAAATTATGTATAAATAAAATGATGAGCGGCACAGAGTTTTATAGGTAAATGAAATAAGACCATAGATAATTAAGAGAATGTCTAAAAAAATGGTGTATCACATTTACCTGAAATACGCTGTAGGTTATATTTCTAAAATAGTTATAATTTCATATAACCAATACCAATACAATGATAGTGCCTAATTCCTGTTTCATCTTCTACTAACCATTCAGTCCAATGCCCAGTTGAATGATGCTCTATTGTCAGGCTTTCTCCTTTTTCAGATGCTACCTTATCAATAGCATCTTCGATACTGTCTGCTTCAACCTTGACAGTTCTAAAGTAATTTTCTTTAACAAAAACGTAATAATTTGACATTTTTTACTCCCTAAGTTTCTCAATAAAAAGAAAGAATTATGTTTTCAACAGTGAGTATCTATCTCTAAAAAATCTGTAGACGTATCCTCTTGTTTTAAAGCTTGAGCAAACCTTTTTATATTTGATTGACGTGATTCAGATATTGTTTGTTGTGACAAAACATTAACATTGCTATTCTGTTGATTAAATTCTAATTGTTCAGATTGCGACTCTTGGTAATTTGCTAACTTGTTATTTAATTCCTGATTTTGATATTTTAACTTTTGGACTGATTCAATAAGCTTTTGATTATTCACAATCGAATCATTAAGTTGATTTTGAGTCATCTCTAATACCTCATTTAGCCGCTTATTCTCTGCTAGAAAGTCATACTTTTCTATCTGCTGAGGTGTCAGACAACTACCTTCAAGCAAATTGGTAAGAATATTAATTTCTTTTTGTTGTTGCTGGATTTTATAGCGGAATGCATCGATAATTGCTATCCGTGAAGCATCAGAAGCTTTTTGATTAATTGGTGGAGAATTTTTAGGTTGATTGCGAACTTTTAAGCTATTAATTCGCTCTCTTAACTGAGGGTATTTATACAAAAATGCTCTCGATACCCCTGATGCTTTAGCAACAGATTCAAAAGTAATAGGAGTCTTTTGACATAGCAACTTCTTGATACCATTCTCTACTTTATCGAAGGCATTTAAATGCTTTAACTGAGCCGTACCTTTTAGTCCTGAAACATTACGGATAAAATTCTTCATGCTTTCTCACCTAGCCGATTATTCAAATGTTCAATCGTTTCTGCTTGCTGTCGTATTAATCCACCCCAAACTGCTAGTTGTTTTTTCAGTTGTTTAATTTCTGAGTCTTGCTCTCTAATTCGCTGTTTTAGATTGTCGATTAGCTGGCTACTCGAAACACTATGGCGCTGCAATTGTGGTAATTCTACAGCCTTTTCTTGTTGTTTTATTAAAGTACGAATGCGTTCGACTAGTTCCGGTTGTTTATAGAGCCATCCTAAAGTCACTTTGGCAGTTTGAGAGACTATATTAAAGTTGATATCTTTATTCTCTTTAATCAGCAGCTTAATTGCTTTTTCAGTACGCTGAAAACACTCCTCACGCTTGCGCTTGGCATTGGCAACTAAGCCATTTGTATTACGTTTCCAATTCTCCTGCATCTGTCACATCCTGTAGAGCATTAATAATCTTCTTAAAGTCATTAAAAGTAGGGATACCTATTTTCAGCATTAGCTGTTTAATGTGAACAAGAAGAAAAGCTATACCTTGAGAAGATGTATCAATTTCAGATTGAATTTTTGTAATATCTCCACCCAGTTTTGTAATAATAGTTTCGTATTTACTCAACTCATAGTCATACTGTTCCAAAACTCGTGAGTTAGCTGTACCTTCAGCAAACTTACGGCGTATCAAAGCTGTTTTGTAGTTGTCTATGTGAATGGGTAGGAAGTCAGGAACAAGGATGTGGTGATAGCAATCAGGGGTATGAGTAGCAATGGAACAGAAAACCGGGATAAGAAAATAAACCCTAGAAAACAGCTAAAAGCCTTGCCATGTATATACTCTTTCCGGAGAGAAAAGTCGCTTGAAGTAAAAATGCACTCAAGAGAGGAACTTCGACCCCTTGGAAGTTAGTCCCTCTAAAATCAGTACAAATCAACGCAGCGGCAATTAATAATGTTATTTTGACATCATTGATATTTTTTTAACATCGACTTCATCATTTGAGTAAATGAACTATATCGAAATGCTCCTGGTAATTTATTTCCGAAATACCAAGCTTCCCATTCTCCATCAGGACTAATAATTTCTGGATTTAATAAATAAATGTAGCCGTCACTATCACTACTAATTTCTAAAGCTGTTTGCATATACTCACACCGAAGATGAACACAATTTTGCTCTTGACCATAAACAAAATATTTCTCGTCTGGTACAGATGGGATTTCTTCTATGTCTGATGTCCAATCATCTATCCGTTCTTGATTTCTAACAGCAAACCAATCAATTTCTTCTGTAGAATAAAATTCAATATCATCTTTAATTGCTGAACGTAAACCATTACTAGCTTTGAGAAAATCTTTATAAGAAGGTGGGAAAATTACACCTAAACGTTTTTCGGCAGCAATAATTTGTTCTTCCGTTGCACCAGGATAACCTAGATAAAACGATTCAATCACTTCTGGAGGTAAATAATTTTTTTGCTCCGAGTTCAGTCTTTCTATCTGAAAAATACTCCATTCCTTGATATAGCTTGCCCAATCAAAAGTTTCCATTCGCGTTCTTTTTGTATTTGGTTAACTAATAAACAGTTGAACAAGACGTAATACTAGCGTTTGACTATACCAAAAGTTGCTCTTTGTTTGGAAGCATACTTTCATTGGTAGAAGTCATAAGATTTTTGCTCGCAGTGACCGATTCGCGCGTATTATCGCTCTTTTCTTTGACTACTTATATTATTTTACACTATTTTTTCCTATGTAACTAGATTTTGAGAGTAAATAGTATTGTCTATTCTATAGATATACTTTAAGAGCATACATTTTAAGTTTACTTACCTGCTTCGCTCTACTATAGAAATCTGGTAAACAAACACGATTGGCTACTAGCCGTAATTTCTAATTTTAGTGAAGGCTAGCTGTGCGATTTCTTCCGCGCGTTGTGAGGTAACTTTGGAATAACGAAGAGTGGTTTGAATTTTCTTATGTCCCATTAAAGCCCTAAGTTCTTCTATCTGTAATATTCCTGCGCGCTCTGTAGCCCACGTATGGCGAAGGTCGTGTATACGAATACCTTCTAAATCTGAATTATTACTTATAATTTGTATCCAAGACTGATATGCACGAGCATAGGAAAGACGTGATATAGAGTTGTTTTGGTGTTTTTGGGCAGTAAATAGAGCTTCTATCTCTTTATGTCGATAATATTTAATGTAGTTATTTAGACAACTAGCAGTTGAGTCATTATAGAAACACCAGCGCTGTTTATTACCTTTGCCATTTAGTATTAACGGGACTAGATAAACTGGTTGACCCACCCAGTTTGATTACCTTAAAAAGACAAGTGTCAGAAATGTTACCTCGTGTTGATTTGCCAGAAGTATTGTTGGAAATTGACAGAAGAACTGGTTTTACAAAAGAATTTACCCATTTGAGCCAAACGAATAGCCGTGTAAAAGACTTAGATGTCAGTATTTGCGCGGTATTATTAGCAGAAGCCTGTAATATTGGATTGGAACCATTGGTACGTCCAGAAATACCCGCATTAACCAAGGGACGGTTGTCTTGGGTGCAACAAAACTATATCCGTAGTGAAACTCTTATTCGCGCCAATGCTAGACTCGTTGATGCCCAAACCCACATTCCTTTAGCACAAATTTGGGGAGGAGGTGAGGTAGCATCCGCAGATGGTTTAAGGTTTAGTGTACCTGTAAGAACTATCAACGCAGCACCCAACAGTAAATATTTCGGCGTAGGTCGAGGTGTAACTTATTACAATTTTACTAGTGACCAGTTTACTGGTTTCCACGGCATTGTTATTCCCGGTACGTTGCGCGATTCTCTGTTTTTACTGTCAGGAGTATTGGAGCAAATAACCAGTCTGCGACCAATTGAAATAATGACTGATACTGCTGGTTACAGTGAGGTAGTATTTGGTTTGTTTTGGGTGTTAGGCTACCAATTCAGTCCCAGAATTGCAGATATTGGTGACACAAGATTTTGGCGATTAGATGAGGAGGAGATTTATGGCACCCTTGATAAGTTGGCAAGAAATAAAATAAATACAGACTTGATAGCTGAAAATTGGGATGATATATTGCGAGTCGCTGGGTCTCTAAAACTGGGAACTGTAAGTGCTACCGAATTAATACGCTCTCTCCAACGAGGGAATCAACCTTCGACCTTAACTAAAGCAATAGCCGAACTAGGACGAATTGCTAAAACATTATACCTACTTTCCTACATTGATGACGAGAGCTATCGGCGCCGCATCCTCACCCAAATTAACCGTGGTGAAAGTCGCCATAGTTTGTCAAGGGTTGTTTTTCATGGACAAAGGGGAGAACTACGTCAAAGATACCGTGAGGGACAAGAGGAACAATTAGGAGCTTTAGGTTTAGTTGTGAATGTGATAGTATTATGGAATACTTACTATATGGATGCTGCAATATCCAAGCTGCGTTCTATTGACCAACAAGTTTTACCCGAAGACGTTGTGCGACTGTCTCCGTTAGGGCGTAAGCATGTGAATGTATTGGGGCGGTATCATTTTTCACTCTCTGAAACCATCCAGCGTGGAGAATTAAGACCTTTGAGAGACCCAAACGCGAGAGAAGATTTTGAATTAATTTGAGGGAAAAGAGCTTATCCCGGTTTTCTGTTCCTAAGTTTTGTAACAATTTTTGTTTTGTATATACATGGTTAAAAGCCGTAAACCTCTTGTGGAATATGGCTTTTGGCTATTTATAGACATGGAAATATTTTTGAGTTTATTTTCTTATCCCGGTTTTCTGTTCCGTTGCTACTCGCACCCCGATATAAAAGCTGAATTAATAACCTATCTCTGTAGCAATTACAAGCATTAGTGGCTTGCTGCACTTGCTCTGGAGTTAGGGTTTTAATATTTTCTTTTCCTTCTTTCAGCTTCAATCTAGCTTTTCTAATTCGTTTACTCTTACCAATTCCATATAGAAATGGCTTATAATTACGACGGTCTTTTACGTATTTATAAATCGGCAGTTCTGCTATGTTTCCCAGACACATCTGATACTCATAAAAAACATAGACTGCTGTCAAAATGGTATTAACTGTTCTACGAGAACGCTTTGGTTGTTCAGGTACAATAAATTCAACAGAAGAAGCAGGTTTTTTTAACCATGCTACAAATCTTTGTAAATCTCCAAACTTCACAGATGTCCATTCTATACCTCTATCATCCAAAAATTCCCAATATAGCTTTAGGTGATGGGCATAATTTTTGACTGTGTTAGGAGAGCGCTCAAGAGTCTCCATATACCGGATGAAGCTCTCGATGGCGGTGATAGGTAAATAGTTATTATCCAGCACCATTCAACTCTTGAAGCCAGTTAACGAATTGACGACCATTTCAACTTTCATTGTGCAGCTTACATAGGTTAAACACTTATACTACATAAATACTACACAACGTAGTAAAGCGCAAGTACGCGCTCTACGTCGATTACATAAAATAATGGAAACTATGGAGTACGTATAAATGCGCGAACCCACACTTAACCGAGCAGTATTGGTATTGCATCAACTGTTCATTGTCCACAATGCTTAATATATTTTTTAAGATGAAATTTAAATAATTTTTTTACAATCTAAAGTAGATAAGCATATGAAAATGAAATTAGGATGAAATCGTTATACGCTATTAGTAATAAATATTTATTATTTCTTATTGCTTCATTAGGAAGACGTAAACAGTGATGCCAGGTAGCATCCAATCGAAAATAGCGAATGCATACTGAACCTGTTGATTTTTTAAGTGTTTCCAAGCTTCGATGCCATCTGTCATCCAGTCAACTAAATAATTATGCTGTTTTAACGCTCGTTTGACTGCGGCGCCAAAATCGGGTTCATTTTCAACTAGTAGAACTTTTGTATTAAATTTTTGTTTTTGCTCTAACTGGTTAGGGTTATGTCAAATAAGCATGGTTGGTAAAAAGGTTATCCCTAATATTACGTTGACAAAAATTAATGAAATTTATGTGAAATTTATGTATCCAGAGGAAATCAGTTGCTCAATCTGTTAACTCAGAGGTACTAATGCCAAAAATACCTAACTATTTTTACTGGCATGACAAGGCATCGTAACTTTTTAAAGCAATACACATGATTAAAATTCTCAATAACACTATCGAGTAATATCTATATATTGCAGCTAAAAATGAAAACAAAACTAAAAAATTAGTATCTTTTAATACTTATCAATGTCAGGTGAACAAGCTTGAGGATTATTGGTTATACTGTTAATAATTGAATAACTGTTCAACTATTGAAGCGTCACTCTGTAATGAAAAACCCCCACACTCCACACTCAGCCAATAACCAAGCTGATCACAAACATCATGAGAGTCATAATCATGACCATGACGACCATGACCACGACCATAGTCATGGAGACGGAGAATTCAATCTAAAGAAGGAAGTGGCTGTTGTCGGTTTGGTTATTGTCTTATTTGCTGTTGGTTTTATTTTTGACAAGCAGTTACACAACACTCCCTACTCGATTGGTGAATATTTAGTTTTTGTCCCTGCATACTTATTGAGTGGATGGGGAGTTTTAACTAGCGCAGGTCGGAATATTCTCAAAGGTAAAGTATTTGACGAGAATTTCTTAATGACTGTAGCAACATTGGGAGCTTTTGCGATTGATAAGCTTCCGGAAGCTGTAGCAGTAATGTTATTTTTTAGAATCGGAGAGTTGTTTCAGGAGTATGCTGTTGGTAATTCTCGTAGGTCAATCAAGTCGCTCTTAGAAGTACGCCCCGACTATGCAAATATTAAGGTTGGTAATGAAGTCAGAAAAATATCGCCAGAACAAGTGAATGTAGGAGATATTATTATTGTTAAGCCAGGGGAAAAAATTCCTTTAGACGGCGAGATTCTAGAGGGAAACTCTCAGATTGATACCTCGGCTTTAACTGGAGAATCTGTACCGCGAACAGTAAAAGTAGGAGAAACTGTTTTAGCAGGAATGATTAACCAAACTGGTGTTATTAATATTAAAGTGACAAAGCTGTTTGGAGAATCATCAATATCTAAAGTTTTAGACCTTGTACAAAACGCTAGCAGTAAAAAAGCTGAAACTCAGAAGTTTATTACTAAATTCGCTAGGATATATACTCCTTTTGTAGTTTTTGGCTCACTAGCAGTTGCGATACTTCCTCCTTTGTTTATTCTAGGCGCCACGAGGGCAGAATGGATATACCGTGCGCTGGTGATGTTAGTTATTTCTTGCCCTTGTGGACTAGTTATTAGTATTCCTCTGGGATATTTCGGTGGAGTTGGTGGCGCCGCTAAACGTGGAATTTTGGTCAAAGGTTCAACGTACTTAGATGCGCTCACTGCCGTAAAAACAGTCGTATTTGATAAAACTGGAACATTAACTAAAGGAGTTTTTAAAGTAACTCAGATACTGCCAGAAAATGGTTTTTCTCAAAACGAGTTACTAACTTTAGCCGCCAAGATTGAATCGCAATCGAATCATCCTGTAGCTCAATCAATACTAGCAGCTTATGGAAAAAATATAGATGAATCTTCAGTTGAAGATTATGCAGAAATTGCAGGACATGGCATTATCGCCAAAGTTGAAGGAAAATTTGTACTAGCAGGAAATGACCGTTTATTACACCGGGAGAATATTGCTCACAGTGTTTGCGATGTTGCAGGTACTGTTGTTCATGTAGCTATAGATAAGGTGTACGCAGGATATATTATAATTGCAGATGAAATTAAAGAAGATGCAGCAGAGGCAATTCGCTCTCTCAAAGCATTAGGGGTAGAAAATACAGTAATGCTCACAGGAGATAATCGAGTTATAGCTGACCAAGTTGCTCGACAAATCGGTTTAGATTCCTATGAAGCGGAGTTATTACCAGAAGACAAGGTAAATGCGCTTGAGAAAATACTTCGTAAAATTCCAAGAAACAGTAAACTTGTTTTTGTGGGAGATGGTATAAATGATGCCCCAGTAATTGCTAGAGCCGATGTCGGTATGGCAATGGGTGGGTTAGGTTCTGATGCAGCAATTGAAACGGCGGATGTCGTAATTATGACAGATAAACCATCAAAAGTAGCAGAGGCAATTAAAGTTGGTAGAAAGACTCATCAAATTGTTTGGCAAAATATTATTGTGGCAATGGTTATTAAAGCTCTATTTATCGTTTTAGGAGCTTTTGGAGTCGCAACGCTGTGGGAAGCTGTTTTTGCTGATGTGGGTGTCGCTTTATTAGCGATTTTTAACTCTACACGAGTCTTAAAATAGGATGAACGGTAATTGTGAATAGTTCTCAAAATTTCTTAATAAATCAAACTCCCGGCGCCGAAAAGTTGCAGCTTCTTTGGCTTGTCTTTAGTCTCCGGAGTAGTTTATTTTTCATCGAATTAGGAGTAGGGCTTTAAGTAGGTAGTCTATCACTACTAGCAGGTTCGGGACATCTATTTACTGACATGCTAACTTTGGGGTTGACGCTGTTGGCAGTATGGCTAACACAGCATCAATCTTTAGGTGAAGGTAATTTGAGGTATCAAAAAGTAGAAGTAGGGGTAGGGTTGTTAAATGGGTTAAGTTTGATATTTTTAGCTGTTTTTACTACTTGGGAAGCAGTGAAACATCTTCATCATCCTGAACCCATCTTTAATGGCGCCAGTTTGACAGTTCGCTATGTTTTTTCAAAAATTGCTACTACCGCAAAAATCAAAAACAGAAATCCGCCAATTGCAGTCACCATCCGTTCAGAGATTCTCCCAGCAATTAAACGTCCACCTAATACAGCAATTATTGTACAGATAGCGTGTCCTATAATGGCGCCAACTGTAACTCCAGTTGCGTTGTTGGATGCTGCAAGCGTAACTGTCGCAATTTGCGTTCTGTCTCCCCATTCTGCCAAAAATGTCAAAATGAAACTTTCTAATAAAATTGCTAGATTAGTATTGCTGTTTTTAAGATTATTTTCACTTACATCAATAGCTTTTTCTGCCTCTTGTACAACTTTACCATCAGTCTTTGCTGTCATCCGACTAGCATCATAAAGCAACTTAATTCCGAAAAACAAAAATAGTCCGATACTAGCATAGTGCGTATAGATTTTGGGCAAAAACGCAATCAACTGTCCAATTGCAACCGATAAAATCGTCATTGCAGCAAGCGCACCAATAACCCCGACGAAAACTAACTTTCGCGAATGACGCATCGAAAGGATAACTGCAATGAAAAACGTTTTATCACCTAGCTCGGAAATTGTAATCAGCATTAAGCCAGCTGTGAACGCTGTTAACACACTCATTCTCCTCAAAATTTACAGCAATTCATTTGAGTGAGTTTGATGAGCGTACTAACACTTCACCAAGCTCACACTCAAATGTGAACTTAGTGAAGGTCTCGCTTTTCAAGCACAAATATTTAGCTAAATCCATCTAATATTCTAGACTTAACTAAATACGGAAACTTGCTACCCAAACCAGGCTTATCGCCAGCATGTTGATTTAGGTCACTGGTCGCACAACCAGTAGCTACTCCCCTTCAATTAATTCTTACTATATATCAAAAAAATTAAAAAGACAAGTTTATAATAACTGATATAAACACTAAAAACCTTGGTTATCTAAAAATTTATTTCATATTCTTATCATTTTTGACAATATTTTCATTTTGATCTCATATTTTCTAATTTCGGGCGAATTTCTCATTTTTTATTCATATTTAACATTTCATAACTCTACTGATTAATCGACTGTATTAATAAAAGTACGTATTTTATGCTGAAATCAAAGTCACTTCTCATTTATCTACTATGAATATAATGCTTTTTATTAAAAAACTGTATTGTTAATGTATACCATCAGAATTATCTATACTCACTCAATAGCAAATTTCATCTTGATTTCATAATTGGCTGTCAAGATGTGAAGTATGAAAGTAATTTGCAAAGAATAAATAAACAGTGGGGATGAAATGAATAAGTTTTTTAAGGTGATTACGTTTGTATTGGCTAGTATAACCATTGTTTCTGCTGGCTACGTAAAAGCTGGTGATGATAATGGGACTTTACCCCATGTCGATGCTAATCATCAATTTTCCCCAAATGGCACCCATACAGTTAGAAAGACTTTTGAGTTACATATTCAAAAAACAGCAAGCCGATTTCGGAACTAATTATTCAGATTCCTGAAGTAGTAAATTGGAGTAATAACGCAAAAGATGTAGCTGTCACTGAGGGTAAAGGTAAAAAAGTTAAACTAACTATAACTATAAAAGATAGAAATATAATAATTAATTTTGCCGAACCAGTACCTGCCAATACTCAATTAGAAGTTGATATTAAGAATGTCAGACGAGTTAGGGGTGGCAATGGGCCTGTCTATAGTGTATCTGCTAAATTTGTTGGTAGCAATATAATAACATCAATTGGGACAGCGAGATTTAGTATCAGATAGTTGATGTGCAAGAGCGTCTTTCTATATTTAAAGAATAGACGCTCCCGATATCAAATATAATTAAACTAATATTTAGTAAACCATTGGAGCTTGACCGCGTAAGGCACGTAGAGCATTTTGGCAGTAAGGACAATCACAGCCAAACACTGCAATTGCAGCATCGCTATCACTTTCACTAAAGGTCAATGAAGCGACTTTTTCGCTTGAGGAATTTGCGGCATTGAATTTGGATGAAGTGGCGAAACGGGGGTCAATTTGTGTCTGGGAAACGCGCGTACAAGCAAATTTATTGTAAGAAATGTGGGGATGGCGGATACAGGCTGTACCATCTTTAAAGCGAATAACTGGTGTAGCTGCATGAGCAGGGTTAACTACTCCAAGTATAGACATAAAGGTTGTAAAAACCGTCGGGCTAGCAAGCAAACTAAGTATAAATCTTTTGTTCATAGTAAGAGTATGAGGGATGTGTCTGAGCGTTAAGGTTATTCGATTTGCGCTCGAAGGTCAAGTCAAATTGTACCCAGAATATAAGTTTTGACTGTTTACTACAGACAAATGTTTCCCCTACTTCACTTCTTTTATCAATTTACATAAAAAATTAAGGTAAGCAAACTTTGCTTACCTTCTCAATTAAATATTAAGGTGTTAATTTTATTTCTGAATTTCTCGAAGAATAGACTGTGTTTGCTGATACCCTTGAGTATCTCGCTGCTGTTGAAATAAAGTCGCAGCTTGCTGTAAATCAGTAATAGCGTTGCGTTTGTCTCCTAAAGCGTATCGTGCTAGCCCTCGACTGCCATAAGCATCAGCTAATTTCGGATTAATTGCTAAGGCTTGGTTAAATTGTGCTAAAGCTTGTTTATGATTTCCTTGCCTGTAGTTGAGAAGCCCCAAGTTGTAGTAACCATCCACAAACTTAGGATTTATTTTAATGGTTTGGTTAAAATCCGCAACAGCCGCATTTACATTTCCAAGTTCAGCATATAAAGTACCTCTGACATTATATGCATCAAGGTGTCCGGGACTTAGCTTTACGGCACGACTATAGTCAGCTAGGGCAGCTTGGTAGTCGCCAAGTTGCGCTTTCGCTTGTCCTCGTAGACAATATGCTTCTGAATATTCTGGTTTTAACTGTAATACTTTATCAAAATCCGCGATGGCACCATTAAAGTTACCTTGAGCAAGCTTCTGTACGCCTTGATTGTACGATAGTTGAAAACTTGTTCTTTCTACAGGTTGTTTTGGTGCTTGTGCAAAACCGACTGTCGGTATTGCACATAACACGCTACTGATTCCTAAAATTGCAACAGTTTGCTTAATATAGTTCATGGCGCCTTTCTCCGTGATGGGCATTTTGAGGCACAATTGCACGGAACTGTTCCCCATTACCTCTATTTTAAACCCTTCAAATCAGCAAGATTATAATTTAGATAGATAAAATACTTTGCAATAGCAACCACATATTCAAGCATACAATCACAATTGCTACTAATACTGAAATAATTTTTAACCAAAATGGATTTACAAACTCACCCATTAAACTACGCTTACTGGTAAACATTACTAATGGAATGACTGCGAATGGTAACTGTAAACTCAGAATTACTTGACTAAAAACTATTAAATTACTAGTGCTTTTTTCTCCAAATAAAATTATTGTAATTAATGCCGGAATTATCGCAAGCAAACGGGTTACTAAACGACGTAGCCAAGACGGGAGGCGAAATTGTAAAAATCCTTCCATTACAATTTGACCTGCTAAAGTAGCAGTTAAAGTTGAACTTTGCCCCGAAGCAAGTAGTGCAACACCAAAAATTGCGCTAGCTGCACTAACACCTAATAACGGTGAAAGTAATTTATATGCATCTTGAATTTCTGCCACGTTTTGATTTCCAGAGAAATGGAACGTTGCTGCCGAAACAATTAGTATTGCTGAATTAATCAAAAGTGCCAAAGACAAAGCGACAGTTGAATCAATTGTACTAAATTTGATTGCTTCCCAGCGTTTTTCAGAAGTTGGCTGCCAGTCGCGCGTCTGTACTATGGAAGAATGTAAATATAAATTGTGCGGCATTACCGTGGCGCCTAAAATACCAATGGCAATGTATAGCATCTTTGGGTTATTCAAAATCTCTGGCTTGGGTATATATCCCTGTAAAATTCCACCTAAAGAAGGTCGAGAAAATAAAATTTCCGCACTAAAGCAAATTCCCACAGTCGCAACCAGCAAAATTACTAAACCCTCAGTATAGCGAAAACCTTTACCCTGCAACAGTAATAAAATTAATACATCAGCAGCTGTGATACATACCCCCCAAATTAGAGGAATATTGAAGAGAAGTTGTAGAGCTATCGCACTTCCCAGCAACTCCGCTAAGTCACATGCAGCAATTGCAATCTCGCACAGCACCCACAAACAAAAACTTACCCTTGGGCTAAAATAATCTCGACAAGCTTGTGCCAAATCTTTCCCCGTTGCTACCCCTAACCGCACACATAGCGATTGCAGCAACATCGCCATCAAGTTTGACAGTAAAATTACCGTTAGTAAAGCGTAACCAAACTTTGACCCAGCCGCCAAGTCTGTTGCCCAGTTACCTGGATCCATATATCCCACCGATATTAAATATCCTGGCCCTGCATAAGCCAACAGTTGGCGCCAAAAGCTTTTGCTGTTAGGGACTTTAATACTGCGATGAACTTCCGGAAGGCTAGGTCTGTTGTCAGGAGGTGTCATTAATTTTACTAATTTTTATTTTTTCTATAATTCACTTTCTCATATTTTTCTCATAATTCCTCAAAAAACTTGAAAGTAAAAATTTTAAAAAATTTGATTAGTTGATTTGTATTATAAAATTTTACCGCTAGCTTCTAGGCATAAACATCATTATCAACACCCCAACAAATACAATTCCGGCGCCAAGCCAGTCAAACTTATCGGGTGTAAAACCGTCCACTTTCCAACCCCAGAGAATTGAGAGGACAATAAAAACACCACCATAAGCTGCATAAGCGCGACCAAAGTTAGCTGGCTGTTTTGTTGCTACAAATCCGTAAACAGTTAGTAATATTGAACCAACCAATCCCAACCACGCACTTTTGCCTTCGCGTAACCATAGCCATACGAGGTAACCACCGCCAATTTCGCACAAGCCAGCAAGAACAAAATACAGAAGTGAATTCATTAATTGCATAAGATTTGTTGACAAAAATAAAGTAGTCCTGAATACTACAGTATAATTACGCAAAATTGCGTTAATCTCTAATGAAGCATTCTAAGTGCTTGCTATTTACCTAAATTTACTTCTAAGGAGTAAAAATGACAGCTTATTCTTCTGGCTCAAAGGTCTGGAAAAAGACAACTAGCATTGCTCTGTCTAAACCGATGCAGGTTTCGCTGTATATGATGCTAAGTACTTTAACTATTTGGACTGTTTTGTTTTCTACTTATCCTGCTGCTCACAACCAGGCACACGCATTGCGTCATAATACTGCTTCTGTTGCTTGTCACTAAAATCATCGGCAATTAGAATTAGTTTTTTGTAGAGCAAATAAAGTTACAAGGTGGGTGATGGCAAATGCCTAACCCACTCAATCTTTAAGCTTTATAAATTTTATTGATTTTTGGTTAAGATTTTTGTTGCTTCCGAATGTGTGTAAAAAATCAATCTATATTCTTTAAGCTTAAAATAATGCAAAACTGGGGATTACTATGAAAAAATACAAATTCCTATGGGTTATCAGCGCAACTTGTATAATACTGTCAATTTTTTATTCTTTTGTTGATGCGTCGCAAACTAATACACCTAGAGTCAAACTAACTACTAATCCCCCTCTAGAAAAAATTCTTCCATTTAGAGCGCAGTCTAAACAACAGAAACCAGTAACTCTCACGTTACAAGCTTTAGATGCATCTAGTCAGCCTCTAAAAGGCGCCAAAATTGGTTTAGAGATTCTTACCCCATCTAAAACACCTTGGTTTTCAACAGATTTTCCTATCGTTGAAGCAACCAAATTACTAAAACTGGAAACTATTGCACTAGATGGAAAGTTAGAAATTCAGCAAATGCTACCCATTCGAGGTAAATATCAACTAAAGGCAAGTGTTGCACCTAGTGTAGAGAATACTTTTGCTTCTTACCAAGAAATCCTGACTTTAAATGTATCTGAAAACCCTGTTAAATTCAAATATTTTGGCGTTGTCGCAGCCATTTTATTAGGATTAGGATTACTAGGTGGATTGGTTATTGGTGGGCAACAACAAACTCAAGAAGGAGAAATTGCTCCCTATAATGTGCGTCTTTTATTAAGCGGACTAATTGTTGTGGCAATAGCAGCGCTATTATTTATTAATATCAGCGCAGAAGTCGCGGACGCTCACGGTAATGAAGAACATTCTGTGAAGATATTGCCAGCAGTACAAAAAACTCAAGGTTTAGAAGTGCGTTTACAAGGAGATAAACAAGCAACTGTTGGTAAACTCGCTAGTTATACAGTACAGGCAATAGATACCGCTACACAACAACCTGTAAAGGATGTAGCATTTCAAGTCAAGGCTATAGATTTAGAAGATAATTTGCCAATGTTTAGTTATAAAGCAATTTCTGATACCAATGGTCAACTTACATGGCAAGAACAATTTTTTGACGGCGCCCCCCATAAAATTGAAGTAGAAGTAACTCCCGCGAATGCATCTAGTCGTCAATTTCAACCATTAAAAGTCGAGAAGGAAGTAGAGGTAGAGGGTATTGCACCACCACTTTATACTAGGTTTATTAGTTTGTTTTACTTTACTAGTATAGTTGGGATTGGTATGGCGATTGGATTATGGTTACAGCATAAACGAATTCAAAAAGCTGTATAGAATAAGATGTGAAGACATTAATTAGAGATAGTTTGAGTAAGTTTCGACTTACTCACTATCTTTGAAGTATAACGTGCGTTTGAAAATTCATATTATTCTCATTTTTAATAAAACTTTCATTTTGATCTCATATTTTATAATTCGGACAAATTTTTCATTTTATTTTCATAATCTATGTCTATAATATATTTACCATTTTGATGACACACGTAGGAAGAATCAGTAGAAGTCTCAGGGTTAATGACACTTATTGTTGAATTTGGTACTGTTAGCTCCCAATTATAGTTGCGTTCATCCGTCTGGAGTAGTCGAACAGCCTGCTCCTACGCTTTTCTGTCGATTGCAGCAGCAGTCGTCACCATTGTCCTGAAGTTTGGAGGATACCAGCTAACGCAATACTGCTCGTGTGGGTTCGCGAACCCACATATTGCCAGCTAACGGGATCAGTGGGGCTACTTTCAGATGCGATTGAATCAATTGTAAATCTCGTGGCTGCATTGGTAGCCTTGTGGGCATTAACTCCCAACTGCTAAACCAGCGGATGCTGAACATTGCCTCTAACTCACGTTACAACTCCTGGTCGAACCTGTAGAAGACCCCGTCTCCTGGTAAGACCAGGAGTTGGAACGTTCGAGTAATCACCAGGTGCAGTAGCAACTTTAATCATCCTAAAAACCTATCAAAAATTAGGCTTGTGAGTCTTTTAAATCCTCTGCCAAAACGCTGTAAAGATTAAAAATCGTACTACCCGCTAAACTATAATAAATTTTTCTTCCTTCACGGCGATATTTAACCAAACGCATCACTTTAAATAAACGCAGTTGATGACAAACCGCAGATTCCCTCATCTTGGTCAACGCAGCTAAATCGCAGACGCACAATTCTTGTGAAGCTAGAGCAGAGACTAATCGTAAGCGACTTGGATCTGCCAGCACTGCAAAAACCTCTGCCATCTGTTGCGCTTTATCTACAGGCAAAAGCTTTGGCATTGATGCACGTATATTATCAAGATGCACTAAATGCTCATCGCATTGTAACCGTTCAAAGGGGGCGCCATCGTTTTGATACTTGTCTACGTTTTTCTTAGAAACAGCTTTTTTCACCACTGGACTTAGTTTAAAAGAATGATTATTACTCTATATTATATCATCTTTGATAAACAAATGTAATAGTTGAATAGTTATTCAACTTTTGTGATAAAGTCTTGGTAAGTGAACATCTTTTTGTCAAAATTTCTCAAAAACCAATGAGTCAAACACCTTCCCTTAAATCCCAACAATTTCGGGTCACTGGCATGGACTGCGGAAGCTGCGCGAAAACTATAGAAGTCGGTTTGCAGCAATTGGACGGAGTCGCATCCGCTTCTGTGAGCTTTGCTACAGAAAAAGTCAAGGTTTCCTATGACTCTGGTAAAGTTAGCCAAGAAGCTATTTTTAACCGGATTAAAGCCTTGGGCTTTACGGTTGAGCAGAGTAATATAGTTGATAAGGATGTACATTCTGATGTTCATGACCAGAAGCATGAACACGCTCATAGTGATGCTTGCTGCGACCATAACCACGAACATTATGACCACAAGCATCAACACGAAGCTTGCGACCATGACAACGGACATAATCGAGTCAATGTAGTTGGGGCAAAAACTTTTAGTGCAAAGATTCATGGAATGGACTGCGGAAGTTGTGCAAAAACTGTAGAAGCTGGTTTGCAGCAACTTGCGGGTGTTTTGGATGTATCGGTTAGCTTTGCCACTGAACGACTACAATTATCCTACGAACCGCAGTTAATTCAGGAAGAAACGATTTGCGAGCGGATTAAGCATTTAGGTTATACGGTTGAGCAATGTGTTGATATCAATTCTCATCATCATAGCCATCACGAACATAACTATCCTCACAAAAATCTTAAACCTACACAACTTCAGGCAACAAACTGGCAATTCTTTCTTCATAATCGTCGCGGGCAAAGTGTAATACTGGCGGGAGTTGGATTAGTTTTAGGTTTCATTGCTCAAAAACTAGCATTACCAATTTGGATAGCGCGCGCGTTTTATGGCGTTGGAATCATTGTTGCCGGTTATCCTGTAGCACGTGCGGGTTTGTTTGAATTACGTTTACGGCGTGCTGATATGAATTTGCTGATGAGTATTTCGGTTATCGGCGCCATTATTCTCGGAGACTGGTTTGAAGCAGCTTTAGTGGTGTTTTTATTTTCCTTGGGCAGTACATTACAACTGTTTAGTATTGGTCGCACCCGCAACGCAATTCGCGCACTAATGGACTTAACGCCGCAAAGCGCGACTGTCAAACGTGATGGTAGAGAAGAAACAGTCAATATTGAAAGCGTTCAAATTAATGAAGTTATTACAATTCGACCAGGACAGCGCATTGCATTAGATGGGTTGGTTGTTTCTGGTAGCAGTGCAGTTGACCAATCCCCAATTACTGGAGAATCAATTCCTGAAGATAAAGAGATTGGCGATACAGTCTACGCGGGAACAATGAATCAAACTGGATTTTTAGAAGTCAAAGTTACTCATACAGCAAGCGATACTACGGTAGCAAAAATTATTCATTTAGTCGAAGAAGCACAAGAAAGTCGGGCGCCTTCACAACAATGGGTAGATAAATTTGCAACAATTTATACACCGATTGTTATTTTAATTGCGTTAGCCATTGCTTTGATTCCACCCTTGGCATTTGCCCAATCGTTCAATGTTTGGGTTTATCGGGCGTTGGTGATGTTAGTTATTGCTTGCCCATGTTCATTAGTAATTTCTACACCAGTTTCTATTGTCAGTGCAATCGGCGCCGCAACTCGTTTAGGCGTGTTATTTAAAGGTGGTCATGCGCTAGAAACAGCCGGACGGTTGCAGACTCTTGCATTTGATAAAACTGGTACAATTACACGGGGATTGCCAATTGTCCAAGGAATTTATAACACTGAGAAAATTAGTGCGGAGATGGTGCTGTTAATTGCTGCATCGTTGGAAGTGCAATCTGAACATCCTTTAGCAAAAGCAATAGTCACAGAGGCAAAAAATAGAGGGATGGATCTAGCGACACCCGATAACTTTAAGTCATTTACAGGACAAGGTATTTGGGCAAACTTGGGAGAACGAATTTATGTAGTAGGTAATCGTCGTCTCTTTAAAGAAGTTGGTATTCCAATTTCAGGTGAAGCCGAATCTATATTAATTAAAATTGAAGCCCTTGGACAAACTGCTGTGTTAGTAGGAAATGATAAGGAATTTTTAGGTGCCATTGCATTGGCTGACGGGCTAAGATTAGAAGCAAGTGAAGCATTACGACAACTCAAACGAGTTGGGCTAAAAAATTTGGTGATGCTAACAGGAGACAGAAATGCAGTAGCGAAACTTATTGCTCAATCTGTAGGAATTAACGAATATCGCGCGGAACTTCTACCGCAAGACAAATTAAATGAAATCCAACAGCTACGACGTACCGGAGTTGTGGGAATGGTTGGTGATGGTATAAATGATGCTCCTGCGTTAGCTGCTGCCGATATTAGTTTTGCACTCGGTACGATTGATATAGCGTTGGAAACTGCTGATGTAGTGCTTGCGGGAAGTGACTTAAGAAAGCTTCCTTACGCTGTTGAATTAAGTCGTCGCACAGTATCTGTAATTCAACAAAACGTTGTATTTTCGCTTGTTATTAAAGGGTTATTTTTATTGTTGGGTACTTTTGGTTTTGTTGGGTTAGCAGTTGCAGTCTTGGCTGATACCGGAAGCTCTCTACTTGTTACCGCAAATGGAATGCGACTCTTTAAGGTTAAGAATGATAAGTTTGGAAATCAGTATTAATTTGTTGTACTATCAGGCATAATAGCTCCAGTTAAATTTGCTCCATCTAGGATTGTCCCGTGCAGTTTCGCACAACTCAGGTTAGCTTCGGTAAGATTTGCTGCGGATAAATCTGCTCCAGACAAGTTTGCTCGATATAAATTTGCCCGGTACAAGATAGCCATTTTGAGGTCAGTATTACAAAGGTCTGTGTATTTAAGATTGGCTCTTGTTAAATTTACCTGTCGTAGGAATGCCCAACACAAATCAGCACACAAAAAGTCAGCCTCGCTCAAGTTGGCTTTATAGAATTTAGCTCCAGATAGAGTGGCGCCGCTAAAGTCAATACCAATTAGGTTAGCCCTACACAGGTTAACCTCTGGTAGATATACTCTAGTAAAGTTACGCTCTCCGTTTGTGTACAGGTATAAAAGTTCATTAACTTCCATATTAGCGCCTCCAATCAGCGTCTTGATAGCGACTTTTGTTAAAGCTGTGACACTTCAAGTGGATTTATTCATAAATAAAACTTAGTATGGTTAGTATAGAGGTAATATTAATAAAACTTGATGACTGCAACTAACACCTACACTCCTGATATCATTATTGCTGGCTTTCATGCACTGTCTGACCCTTTGCGGTTTCAAGTTTTGGAATTATTACGTTCCCAAGAGCTATGCGTGTGTGACTTGTGCGACAGTTTGGGCGTAACTCAGTCTAAACTATCTTTTCATCTCAAAACAATGAAAGAAGCAGGTTTAGTTCGGGCACGGCAACAAGGGCGTTGGATTTACTACAGTCTAAATCTGCCTCAGTTAGTGGTCTTAGAGCAATATCTAGCAGAGTTTCGCCGCTTTAGTCCAATATTACCAGCCCGTCCCTGTTCTGATACAGAATAATTTCTCAAAACCCCCGTTAAAAAGGTTTAATGCATCGTGGGTCTAGTAATGTGGCTTTTTCTGGTTCTCGTGGGAACTAAGCTGCGGTTTTTTTGCAAAACTCAACCAACATTAACATTACTGGCACTTCGATTAAAACTCCTACTACTGTTGCTAATGCGGCACCTGAATTTAAACCGAACAACATTACAGCGGTAGCAATAGCGACTTCAAAGTGATTGCTTGCCCCGATTAACGCAGCAGGCGCCGCGTCCTCATAAGTTATATTCATTTTCAAAGCTGCTACATAACCAATTAGAAAAATAAAATTCGTTTGGATAAATAGCGGCACAGCAATTAATAAAATATGTAACGGGTTAGAACAATTGTTTGCCAAGGTACAATCAAATCATTTGCTGCCAGCAACCACCTTCCTAACGGCGCATATAAAAACAGCATTGCCAAGGAATTAACAGCCACCATTACTAAAGTGTGTCCTTGGTTGCCGTAGCAAAGATATCCCCACATCAGCACCATTGCTGTACAAGGAGCAATGCCTAACAAGATAGTGCCAGCTATATAAGAATTGAATATTGGCACCTCGCTACCGCGAATTATCTCTGTACCTGCAATTAAAGGGCGAAATAACCATCCCAAGAAAAACTGAGCAAACGCGACCATCGTGAATGGTTTAATCAACCAGTTCACAACCAAAGTCAGAATCACAGCTTTTGGCGCCCGAATTGCATTTGCAGCTTGGGTAAAGTCAATCTTGACCATAATGGGGTACATCATGAAAAACAAGCATATTGCAATCGGTATTGATACTTGATACACACTCATTGCATCAAGCGCTACCGCCACCCCTGGAAATAATCTCCCTAATAAAATACCTGCTAATATGCAGAAAAATACCCAAACAGTTAGGTACTTTTCAAAAAAACTTAAATTACTGCCTGCTCGTACAGCGGTTCTTGCTTGCGGATTGTTTGCACTCATTTACCTTGCTCCGTAACACAAGTTATATGTACCCATCATTTCAACAAAACTTGATACATATACACCATGATAGTGCATATTCCTCAATATATCAAAAAAAATTGATTAAATTAAATAAACGTTGAACATATTTATCCAACAGCTTCAGGTAATCCTACTGCTGGATAAATATGAGGTTAGTTTATTTGGTCGCGCGGACAAAAGCACTCATAATACGGGCATCAAGCTCTATCTTCTGGTCACGAGACATTTCGACACCCGCACATAAACACGAAGTAGTTTCTAAATCAGCAAACGTATAACGTCGTGTTGGTTCTAGAGAAATATTGATGAAACCCGCACACTCAAGTTTATTATGATATTCTTGTGCCGACAATGCTCCAGCTACACATCCTACAAAAGCTTTCATGTCTTGCCGCACTTGATCTGGTAATTCCCCATCGACAACTACATCGGAGACTGCAAAGCGTCCACCTGGCTTGAGAACGCGAAATACTTCTGACAATACTTTATCTTTATCCGCTGAGAGGTTAATTACGCAATTAGAAATGACTACATCAACGCTGTTATCAGGTAACGGAATATCCTCAATATAACCTTTTAAAAAGCGCACATTTTCAATACTGGCTTCTTTTTTATTTTGTTCTGCCAAAGCCAGCATTTCGTCTGTCATATCCAACCCATAAGCAAAACCTGTATTTCCAACACGTTTAGCAGAAAGTAGCACATCAATACCACCACCTGAACCTAAATCAAGTACAACTTCACCTGGTTTTAATTCTGCTAGAGCAGTCGGATTCCCACAGCCCAATGAAGCTAACACTGCCGCTTCTGGTAGTGAAGACTTTTCAGCTTCATCATACAAATTCTCAGTCACAATGCTGCTACCATTCAAATGTGCTGTTATATCGGCGCCACTACCACAACAACCACTGCTGCCACGATTCAAAACCGTTCGTGCGGCTTCTCCATATTCGTGACGTACAAGTTCGCGTATGTTGTCTTGCTCGTGTGATGTCATATATTCTCCTATGGTTTGAACCATTAAATTGTTTATCGTCGATATACGATGAAAAGTACAAAAAATTTTATAGTGTCTCAATAAGTTTCTTAAATTGCTCCAGTGTGAACGGGTTCAATCGATAGCAGATTCTTGGTCCATCAACTTCTCCTTTTATCCAGCCAGCCTCTTTAAGTATCTTCAAATGCTGTGATACAGTGCTTTGTGCTAGTGGCAACACTTCAACAATTTCACCGCAGATGCAACATTTGCGCTCCTTTAAAAATCGTACAATCGCAACACGAGCAGGATGACCTAAAGCAGTAGCAAGTTTTGCCAGTTGCTGATCTTGGAGCGATGGAAGAGAGTTTGTCTTTACTTGTGGATTCACTTTGCGAGGTTTGGTTTTCATCGTTAATCGTCAATATACGATTTAAAGGGTTAAAAGTCAACATAGTTTACAAATCATAACCTCTAAGCAGAAAAATTTAATTTGAGTGGGCAAGCAGCACAACAATCAAATAGAATGAAAAAAACTAATCAAAAAAAATTGATGGAAAAATGTCAACTTTAGTAGACCCTGATGTTGCAGCAGTCTTTCATGCAATGAGTGACCCAATTCGGCTAAAAGTATTAGAACTGTTGAAGAAGCAAGAGTTATGTGTTTGCGACTTGTCAGAAGCCTTGTCCGTCGCTCAGTCAAAGCTGTCTTTCCACCTCAAAATCCTTAAAGAAGCTAACTTGGTAAACTCTCGTCCCTCTGGACGCTGGATTTACTACAGCTTGAACCTGCCAGGATTTAGCGTCATTGAGCAACACTTATCTACATATAGTCAGGCAGGACGAACACTTAGAGCGCAACCTTGCGAATAATCTTTGTTAAAATATCAAATAAATTTAATTTAACTTGCGCTTTTGTATCACTACTGCGTTTCATATATCAAGTTTTTTTGAAATGATGGACTCATTCCTTTGATATAACTACCCACTGGAGTGAAGTCAATGAACGCAGTTGTGAAAAAATTGGCTCTTGCGGTTGGGATGTTGGTTTTGGCAAGTTGCACCACATCCCAAACATCCACATCAGTTCAGTCGGCACCTACGGCGAATGCCAGTAACTCGGAGATTGTTCCTACAATTAAAATTGATGGTTCAAGTACCGTATTTCCAATCACTGAAGCAATTGCTAAACAGTATCAAGCAAATCCAAGCACCAAAGCGCAGGTATCAGTTAACATTTCTGGTACTAGCGGTGGGTTTGAAAAATTTTGTGCTGGGCAAACTGATATTAGCAACGCTTCTCGACCAATTTCCACAAAAGAGATGGAAGCTTGCAAGAACAATAATATTCAATATGTAGAAATTCCCGTAGCCTTTGATGCCCTTTCCGTTGTTGTTAATCCTCAAAATGATTGGGCAAAAGATATTACTGTAGAAGAATTGAAGAAAATGTGGGAACCAGCGGCTGAAGGAAAAATCACTCGTTGGAACCAAGTACGTGCGTCTTGGCCTGATAGACCTCTTATCTTGTTCGGCGCCGGAGAAAAATCTGGTACATTTGACTACTTTACAGAAGCAACTGTAGGAAAAGCGAAAGCTAGCCGTAAAGACTATACAGCAAGCGAAGACGATGAAGTATTAGCGGATGGCATAAGTAAAGACCCTAACGCATTAGGTTACTTTGGTTATGCATATTACAAAGAACACAAAAGCAAATTAAAAGTCTTAGGGGTAGACAATGGTAAAGGAGCAGTAGAACCATCACCAGAAGCCGTACATCAAAACAAGTATAAACCACTAGCTCGCCCCTTGTTCATCTACGTAAATCCATATACTGCTCAAAAACACCACGTTTACGAATTTGTAAATTTCTATCTAAAAAAGGCACCACAAGTATCAGATTCAGTTGGTTATGTATCTTTACCTCAAGAAATTTATCAAATTGGTGTTGTTCATCTAAATAAAGGCAAAGTCGGAACAGTATTTGGTGGAGAAGCGCAGTTAGATTTAACCATAGGACAGCTATTACAGAAGCAAAAGCAATTTTAGATTTATTTGAGCCATTTTTCACCAATAGTTTTTTGAGTGTTGATTTTGAATGTATAACCTGGAGTTAATAATTAATTATTTAGTTCTTAACTCCTATATTACATGATGCCCATTACGCCACCTGATTATTCATCAATATCTATCGAATTGATTAGCTCAAGTTCTTGACAAATCAATTTTTTTTGAAATGATAGAGGTATACTTTAGATCGAGTTTACCAAGAGAAGGTCAATACTCGGTACATCACCAGTTTGGTTTTATACTTGGGATGCTTGTTTAGACAAAGGAATTATTGATGAAAATCAAGCCCATCTCTAAACAACTTTCTGTTCTCAACCGCTATCTAACCTTGTGGATTGTTTTAGCAATGGTTATCGGGGTTAGTTTGAGTTTTGTTCTTCCCACTGAAGAATTAGTCTATAGATATCAGGTAGAAGCGACTAATATACCGATTGCTATCGGCTTAATCGTGATGATGTATTCATCTTTGGTAAAGGTGGAATATGAAGAGTTAGGAAGTGTATTCTGCAACAAAAAGATTTTTGCGACATCGTTGTTGTTGAACTTGCTTGTTGCTCCAGTATTGATGTTTGTACTTGCTATACTCTTTCTACGCGATTATCCGGAATATATGGTGGGACTAATCCTAATAGGTTTAGCTCGCAGTATTACAATGGTTACTCAATGGAGCAACTTAGCGCTTGGCAATGCAACATATACAGCTTCCTTAGTTGCTTGGAATAGCATTTTTTAGGTCTTTTCCTACAGCTTGTATAGCTGGTTGTTCATCAGTTTTCTACCACCGCTATCTGGGTTACAGCATCGTGTCATGAATATCAGCATCTCTGAGGTTGATAAAAGTGTTTTAATCTAGGGTGTTGACTTTGGGCGCCTAATGATGATATTTCTTCATACAGAATGTATG
>NZ_MRCD01000034.1 GCF_001904745.1 Calothrix sp. HK-06 | reverse complement strand
CGGTGAGGTAGACAAGGGAGTATTGAGATCAAAACTATTATCATTATCTTTTTTAGTAGAGAATTCAAAATGAATTAAGTCATTATCTAATATTTCTACAATTAGGTTTTGACCGCTGTTACTAAATTTGGCTCGCTTTACTTCTGCTAGTGCTGGACTGGCGAAATTAGATAGTAATAGGGAGAGAATTAATAGGGATATGCTTTTCATAAACAGCTTTATTTCGATTCTTTTGATGCACCAAGAGGCAAATTGAACACAAATGTGATTTGGGATATTACATCGTTTTTTACACATAGTTCAATATACTTAATATTTATTTAATAATTTCAGTTAAAATATTACAAAACTTTACATATAGTCCATATTAAGGGGTAAGGTACAGTTGACATTTCTAAATTTATCTGCCTATTAATAGAGAACTTAAGTAACACACAAGTATAAAAATTGAATTAGTAGGGGGAGATTAACTTAATACAACTGACGTTACTCGCATAGACTTATGCGAGCAAGTTTACCTGTGGAATCAATTCTGTAAGGGCGGGTTTATCAATATTTTTAATTCACCATTAGGATATTTCTAAACCCGCCCCAACAATCAGATAATCAAAAAAAGTTAGGGAATTAGAGATGGCATCTAACAGTCAAGTTTTGACGAAACAACAAAATACAAGTTATGTAATTTTAATTGCAGTCGCCGCAGCGCTAGGTGGTTTTTTATTTGGTTTTGATACTGCTGTGATTAACGGTGCCGTTTCAGCTTTGAGCAAAGCGTTCAATATTGATAGCTTCATGACGGGGTTTGCAGTATCATCGGCGTTGTTAGCTTCGGCTGCTGGCGCTTGGATAGCTGGACCTATCGCTGACAGGCAAGGTCGTATTAAAACGATGGTGGCTGCTTCAATTTTGTTTACATTAAGCGCAATTGGTTCTGGAGTACCTTTTGGAATTTGGGATTTTATATTTTGGCGCTCTGTAGGTGGAGTTGCTGTTGGAATGGCGAGTGTGATTGCTCCAGCGTATATTGCTGAAGTGGCGCCTGCTCATTTGCGAGGAAGATTAGGTTCACTACAACAGTTAGCAATAGTTGTAGGAATATTTATAGCACTGCTATGTAATTACTTTATTGCATCCACAGCAGGTTCAGCAGAGGCGCCATTTTGGTTTGGAATGACAGCATGGCGATGGATGTTTTGGGCAGAAATTCCACCAGCGGTATTATATGGACTAGCTGCGTTGAAGATTCCAGAGTCACCAAGATATTTAATTGCTCAACAACGTTACGAGCAAGCAGGTGTAGTGCTGAAAAAAGTGCTTGGTGGTGATGTTGAAGCCAAGATTGATGAAATTCGCCAGACTGTGATGACAGAACGCAAACCCAAATTTTCTGACTTGTTGAGTCGCAGTGGTGGATTACTACCAATTGTTTGGGTTGGTATGGGATTATCGATTCTGCAACAGTTTGTCGGTATTAATGTAATTTTCTATTACAGCAGTGTACTTTGGCAGGCAGTAGGATTCTCGGAAAAGGATTCTTTACTGATTACTGTTATCACTGGTGTTGTAAATATTTTGACTACCTTGATTGCAATTGCATATGTAGATAAATTTGGTCGCAAACCTTTACTTGCGATTGGTTCTATTGGAATGACGGTAACTTTGGGCACTTTGACTGTCATTTTTGGTGGCGCCAGTGTAGATGCTGCTACTGGTACTCCAAGTCTTTCGGGTACTGCGGGAATTATCGCTTTAATTGCAGCTAATTTATATGTAGTGTTCTTTGGTTTCTCCTGGGGTCCAATTGTTTGGGTAATGTTAGGAGAAATGTTTAATAATAGAATACGCGCTGCGGCGTTGTCTTTAGCTGCTGCGGTACAGTGGCTTGCGAATTTTTTAATATCCACTACGTTCCCTCCTCTGCTGAAAAACTTTGGCTTAGGTTCCGCTTACGGTTTGTATACCATTGCATCAGCAATTTCTATCTTCTTCGTAATTCTACTAATTAGGGAAACCAAAGGTAAAGAATTAGAAGATATGTAATTAATCTTGTAGGATAAAATCTTGTGGGATGGGCATCCTTGCCCGTCCCTTTATATTACATAGACATAACAAGACCAAGACGCAATATTTCGCGCGTAAAATCACAAGAATAGCCAATCATTGCATCATTAAGAAACTTACCTGCTTTTGATTGGGTAGTAGTTCCATACCCACCAAGAATTTCAAGTGCAGTCTGCGCGTTTTTAATTGCAACATCTACAGCAAAAGTCTTACAAGAAGGCGCCTTTACTGTTGCAGCAAGAAAAGGATTCGTGTCTGCACAGCAAGCTGCATCCCATACCATTAATCTTGCAGCTTGGGTGTTCACCATCATATCAGCTAATTTCAAAGCAACAGCTTGATGTTCAATAATAGGACGACCCCAGCTTACTCGTTTTTTAGCATAATCAACAGCGTACTCATATGCAGCGCGCGCTAAACCTACATAAGAAGCAGCAAGTCCAATAGCTACTTCTGGAAGCAACATTAATAATTCTGCTGCTTGTCCCTCTTGTCCAATTCGGTTTTTTTCGTGAACTCGCACATTATCAAGATGAATAGCTGCATGATGCGAAGGTTTCCAGCCAATAAGCGATGTACGTTCACCAAATTTCAAACCAGGTGTATCAGCTTCGACGTAGAACAACGAAAGACTATCACGCATTGGTTTATCTTCGTCTGTACGCGCAATGATAAAATATCCATCGGCAATACCACCGTTTGTAACTAATAATGACTTTTCACCCTTGAGAATATATGTATCGCCTTCCCTTTGCGCGAATGTTTTCATACCAATTTTGGCATCTGGCATGGGGCAAAACATATCTGACGTTGCCACATTTGGCTCGCTCTCTGCGGCACTAAACAAAAAAGGCTCAGAGTTACTGACTTTGGATAATATACGCTCTTTTTGTTCGCTCGTTCCAGCCCTAGTGATAAAAAGCGCCATTGCAGCAGTAAGATTAAAGTAACTGCTAGCAACACTCACATCAACGGCGCCGAGTTCTTCTAAAACCAATATCAAGTCTACACACTTTTTACCTTTACCACCGTACTCAGCAGGAAGTAATAACTGAGTAAATCCTAAATCAACTCCTTTAGAAAAGAAATTTTTACACAAATCCCAAGGTTCGACATGAGAATCGCTTGAATCAATCTTTTCAACAATTGGCTGAACCTCATTCAAAGCGAAGTCATGCGCTGTTTGCTTCAATAACTGCTGTTCTGGTGTTAGGCTTAAATCAATCATTTACTTATTGCCGCGATTAATGCATTTAATACAAAATATATCCCTTATCCAGTTATTATCCTGCCTTGTACAAGTATAAAATTTACTATTATTTCTCTAAATTTGTCATTTTAATAGGTCTTTATAAATTACTCAAACCTCTATTTTAACTAGATTTGATTCGTAATTATATTCTCAGTACACAGTTTGAATTCGATAAAAATATATCAAACTTACACATAAATTAATCAATAAAGATTAATTTTAGGGTAAATATTATTACCACAGAGACACAGAGTACACAGAGAGAAGAGTAAGAGGTCATTTATAAAGTAAATCTTAAATAGCTGCAACGTAGGTTGGGTGGAGGCTTTGCGTAACCCAACATTTTCAGCTGTGTTGGGTTACGCTGTCGCTACACCCAGCCTACGGAGGTTTAATATTTACTTTATAAATCAACTCTAAGAGAGATTTGAAATTGGCGCCGATACCCCAGAATCTAATTTGTCATTAGTAGCGCAGCGTAAACGGAGTTTTCCCGCAGGGTAGAATCTAGTTAATATTCAAGTTTTTAAAGATGTTTCACTTTGTGAAGCATGACATGGTTCTTCCAAATTGAGATACTCCCCCAGAATAATTGACATAGAGTACTAAATCCAGGCACATAAAAAAAGGAAGGATTTTTAGCCCTTCCCTTAGTTCGTTTATAAATCAGCTATTAGTTCTAACGCTTCAGTAAGTAGTTGCCTAGCTTGGTAAGTAGTAGCGCAAATTATCCTGAAAAGCTAAGAGAGATTATTGAGCAATGGTTAGAAAATTTAGATTCTACTGGGCAAGATGATAGTTAAGTGCTTTTTCTTTAACTTATTCCTGATTGGGAAAAATTATGATTTTAGTTTCTATTTTTTTAGGGACAGGCGAGGACGCCCATCCCACAAGAGTTATGATGCAGTAAATTTACTTAAATTAAAGCTTTGTTGAAAAATTACCTGAAGAATTTTTTAACGAGAAGTAAAAAAAACCACAGATTTAGTTAATCTGTGGTCTTTAGCCGTTTACTAGGAAAAACTGTGCTTGAACTTTTTCACATTAAACCGGGGGGACTTCAGAATTAGACGATACAGTTATTGGCATTTAAGCGAGAGGCATTACCATTTTCTAAGACAAGAAGTTTCTCGAACCCGCTCTTATTTCCCTTACCATCTGCGTCCAGGCGCAAAACTGTATCAGCACCAACTTGTTCTGGTTGCAGATAATCAGAGAATTTATTGGAACTGCGACCAGACGAGCCAGTCAAAATGCCACGCAAGTCGAGCGTATTTTCATTGGGGTTCGCGCGTCCAGCACTAACAAATAATTTATCTTGTCCAAAGCTGTCAAGTGGGTGAGTATTACCTTTAACACCAGTCAGGATATCATCCTCTGTGGCAACCGTAGTGTCTTTAACAACTCCTTTCACAGCGTTAGCACTAGGTTGTGGAATATTGCTTACGGGATTACGATCGTCACTGCCAAAGTCTTGCACCCAATAGTTGTTATCAAATCCTACACCAAGTTGTGTAAAGGAGGGATTAAGAATATTAGCACGATGCCCAGGACTGTTCATCCATCCTTGCACCACATCTTGCGGTGTTTTTTGACCAGCAGCAATGTTCTCTCCCATCGTTTGCGCTTCAAAACCAGCAGCTTTAGCTCTGTCCCAAGGTTGTGAGCCATCGGGACCTGTATGACTAAAGTAGCGGTTTTCAGACATTAGTTCTGCGTATTTGTCGGCAGCATAGTCCAATTCTGCATTTGCTTTCAATGGTGCTAAACCAGACTTAGCTCGTTCTTGGTTCGTCAATTCCAGAACTTGTTGTTCAAAGGCGCCACCACTAGCTCCTGAATTAGTGGGAGTGGTATCACCAGTAGGTGCAGTTTGTGTAGGATTTGGTGTCTGTTGTGGCGCAGGTTGTTCAGGTTGGGACTGCGAATTAGATGTGGCGCCTGGTATATTACTTGCAGGGTTGCGGTCGTCACTGCCAAAGTTCTGCACCCAATAGTTGTTCTCAAATCCCACACCGAGTTGTGTAAAGGAAGGACGAAGAATATTCGCGCGGTGCCCAGGACTGTTCATCCATGCTTGAACCACGTCTTGTGGTGTTTTTTGACCAGCAGCGATGTTTTCTCCCATCGTTTGCGCTTCAAAACCAGCGGTCTTGGCTCTATCCCACGGTTGAGAGCCATCAGGCCCAGTATGACTAAAGTAGCGGTTTTGAGACATCAGTTCTGCATATTTGTCGGCAGTATAGTTCAGTTCTGCATTCGCTTTTAATGGTGGTAAACCAGACTTAGCTCGTTCTTGGTTCGTCAATTCCAGAACTTGTTGTTCAAAGGTTGCATTATCCGATGCCATAAATATGTCCTCGTAAAATATTTACTCACATGAACGAGTGCAGGGAACACACTTCCACTGCAACTTTTGGTACAAAGAAGCCAATCTGGACAAGGTTAAATAAGGTAATGAAACTTAACTCTAAATCGTGTACTTGGAATGGGAAAGTCTGGTATCGGCGCTTCTGCGCTACATAATTGAGAGGATGTCCTGATAATCAGCCTATATATGCAAGAATTTGAATCAAGAACTTGTAGCTTAAAAGGTACAAGAGTTACGTGCTTGAACCAGCGGCTTATCCTTACGATAAAAGATACAGTAGCTTTAGTAACACCTACCTTGTGTAGGTTAATAAACCGTCTCAAGGTAGCCGAAATACAATTTATACATAATTTTTTAAATTTTATTTGCAAGCAAAATATTTATTTAACGCAAATTTTGTATAATATATAAGGATTATTGCTAAATAATATTTGTATATTACAAGTAAATTATTTTAATTTTTAGTATATTTTTTAACTATAGATTGCTAGATTTATACGGCTTAAGGAAGGAAAATTTTTTTTAAAATGTGTTTTGTTGCAGTATATAATGTAAAGTTTTAGCTACGTCCACAAAGCGTTAAGCAAAAAAATTTACAAAGACTTATTAGAAAGATTCCGGATACCGTAAAAAAAACTCGAACTATTAAGAGAATAGGGGCTAAAATGCCCGAACCCTAAAATGACGAACGTGCTAGTCAGGACTTATGATGACACCAACCTTACAAATGGGTAACGAAAAGCTTCAGGCAGAAGAATTACTGTCTTTGTTGCATCGTTACCAGTTGTTACCCCAGGTATTACGTGCCAAAGTGATAGACGAAACGCTCGCAGGTTTTTCTTGCACTACTGGAGAAAAAGAAGCAGCAATTGCTCAGTTTTGTCAAGCCTATCAACTTACATCTATTGAGGAACAACAGGCATGGTTACAGCAGCATCACTTGACTGAAACAATGATGCAGGAGTTAGCAATACGTCCGGTGCTGATTCGGAAATTTCAGCGCGCGATGTGGGGTAACAAACTAGAGGCTTATTTTCTGCAACGCAAAGCAGACCTAGACCAGGTAGTGTATTCTTTAATTCGCACTCCAGATGAAGGTTTAGCCCAGGAGCTATATTTTAGGATTGTAGAAGGAGAACAATCTTTTGCGACTTTGGCACAGCAGTATTCCCAAGGTGCAGAAGCGACTACTGGGGGAGTTTTAGGTCCAGTTCCTTTGTCTCAACCGCATCCAGCAATTCGGAAAATTCTTTCTGTGAGTCAACCGAATCAAATTTGGGAACCGCGCGTAATTAGCCAGTGGTATGTGATTATTCGCTTAGAAAAATTACTACCCGCACAGTTAGATGAAGCGATGCAGCAGTATTTACTAAACGAATTATTTGAAACCTGGATACAGCAAGAAATTCAAACGCGCTTAAAATCTGCTAGCTGTAGCTTGGAGTATACAAAATCAAACTATCTCGTGGCATGAAGCCAGTAATCACCCAAAACGAAATTATCGCCTTCTTAGCTGACACTCCCCCGTTTTCCAAACTTTCAACTGCTTGTTTGGAAAAAGTTGCCCTTAACTGTAAACTTTTGCAATATCGCACTGGGCAGTGGATGTTGGTTAGGGAAAGAATGCCTGCACAAGTAATGGTAATCTTTCAAGGAAGTGCGAGGGTGTTAGGCTATGACCAACGACTAGAGTCACAAATTAGTCTGACTGTAGTTGAAAAAGGCGAGTTCCTTGGTTGGTTGAGTTTAGTTCGTGGTATTAGTTGTGAAACTGTTATTGCTTCGAGTGAAGTTATTGCAATTGCTATAGAAGCTGCTGAATTTTGGCAATTGATGGACAAATTTCCAGAGTTTGCCCAAGTGCTAGCACGTCCCCATATTGCAGAAGTGTTTGAACTTTTAAGTTTGGATCTCCAACGTCAAGCTGATGGCGCCACGGATTTAAAAGAATTAACACGTCAAGTTTGGCAGCAGACTGTTGTCATGAATTTACCTGCCGGAAAAGTAACCGGAAAAATAAATTCTCAGCAGTTAGACGCGCGCTATTTGTGGTTAATTAGTGCTGGCAGTGTCGATAAACTTCCTGTTGGCAGTCGCTTATCTTTAAATTCTACTCATAATTTAAATTCTACTCATAATATTGAAACTCCCGTTCGTTTGCTGGGTATTCCTTGGAATATTGCCAAGAATTTGAAAGATGAAAATCACTTGTCGGCGCCTATAGTAGAAATTACTCCGGCGCCAGAATATCCACTCCTCCGAACTGTTGCAAGCCAAGCACCAGCCCAAACTATATTTATATCAGGAAAGGGGACAATAGAAGCGACCTTAGCCTGTTTCCAAATGTTGCATCGTATCTTGGGGGGTGATTTTCGGCGCAATTTAATCCGCAAAGTGTTGACAAACCAATTAAAATCTAACCCAAAGATTTCCTTACAAGTAGCGGGAGCAGTGGTGGAAATGATGGGTTTGCAAGCTCAATTAGTTAAAGTCCCTGCCCATGTTATCAACCGTCTAAATGCACCAGCGCTGATTTATTGGCAAGATAGTTTAGCCCTGCTGTATAAAATTACAGATAGCTCAATTGTAGTTGCCGCTCCAGAAACAGGAATCTCTGAATATTCAACTCACCAGTTTGCCCAAATTTGGGGACAGGTAGGACAGGTGTTGATGGTAGAACCAACACAAGAGCGTTCAGAGAAATTTAGTTTGAGTTGGTTTCTACCTGCTGTCTCTAAATACCGTTTGGCATTGGTAGAAGTTTTCGTGGCTTCCTTTTTTGTCCAAATATTTGGGCTAGCCAATCCAATTATCACCCAAATTATCATCGATACCGTCTTAATCCAAAAAAGCTTGGATACTCTGGATATCCTAGGGATTTTCTTACTTGTAATTGGCATATTTGAAGCCATTTTGACGAGTTTACGTACCTATTTGTTTGCTGACACTACTAACCGAATTGATATTCGCTTAGGGACGGAAGTAATTGAGCATCTTTTACGACTGCCCTTAAATTATTTTGAGCGTCGTCGTGTCGGAGAATTAGCAGGACGAATTAATGAACTAGAAAATATTCGACAATTTCTGACAGGTACAGCCCTAACAGTAGTGCTAGATGCCTTATTTTCGCTAATTTATATCGGGGTCATGCTGTTTTATAGCTGGGTGCTGACATTGGTTGCTCTTGCGACTGTACCCTTATTTGCAGTTCTGACAAGTTTTGTCGTACCCCTTGTCCAACGACAATTACGAAAAAAAGCCGAACGCTACGCTGACACCCAATCTTATCTTGTAGAGGTACTTACTGGTATTCAAACCGTTAAAGCACAAAATATCGAGTTAAAATCTCGCTGGCAATGGCGCGATCGCTATACCCGTTATATCAGCGCTGGCTTTAAAAATGTACTGACTGCAAGCACTGCCAACTCCATCAGCAGCTTTTTAAATCAATTCTCTAGCTTTGTACTACTTTGGGTAGGAGCGCATTTAGTAATATCTAATCAACTAAGTATTGGACAACTGATTGCCTTTCGTATCATTGCTGGTTATGTTACCAGTCCCTTACTGCGTCTGATGCAATTGTCACAAAACTTCCAAGAAGTGGCATTGTCTATCGAACGTTTGAGTGACATTTTAAATTCGGCGCCTGAAGTCCAACCAAGTGACCGTTACAATATTCCACTGCCGCAAATTCAAGGAGCAGTCAAATACATCAATGTTTCTTTCGGTTTTAACCCCGACGATACCTTACAACTGGTTAATATCAATCTAGATATTCCTGCTGGCGCCTTTGTCGGTATCGTGGGACAAAGTGGTTCTGGTAAAAGTACGTTGACAAAATTATTACCTAGACTCTACGAACCTTTATCAGGTCATATTCAAATAGATGGCTATGATATCAAAAAAGTAGAGTTAAATTCTCTACGGCGCCAAATTGGGGTAGTGCTACAAGATACCCTCCTCTTTGAGGGAACAATTCAAGATAATATTGCCCTAATTTGCCCAGAAGCCTCTACAGAAGAAATTATTGCTGCTGCCAAAGCTGCTGCTGCTCATGATTTTATTATGGCACTACCTAACGGTTACAACACTGTTGTCGGTGAACGCGGTTCTGCACTTTCTGGTGGACAACGACAACGCATCGCAATCGCGCGTACAGTGTTACAAAATCCTCAATTACTAATACTCGATGAAGCTACAAGTGCTTTAGATTATCAGTATGAGCAAGAAGTATGCCGTAATCTCATGGAAGTTTTCCACAATAAAACAGTCTTTTTTATCACGCATCGCCTTAATACTGTAAAAAATGCTGATGTCATCATCATTATGGATCGAGGTGCGATAGCTGAAATCGGAACTCACAAAGAACTTATGGCAATGAAAGGGCGTTATTACTGTCTTTATCAACAGCAGGAGTCGCAGTTTTGATACGGGAAATGAAATTATGCTTGATTTACCTTTGCTAGTACTAGCTTGTACACAAAATTCTGAAGCATCAGCTAATGTTTCTATAACAGATGCTCGTCGTTGCCAACAGATTCGTCAAGATGAAATCACAAGTCAAGCAAAGTTTGATTTGAATACTGGGGTTAGCGAACCAGAAAGGATTGATACTCAGTTGCTGTCACAGGTAGATGGGGTTGACTTTTCACGGGATGTTAAAAACCTCTCCCCCGACCCCTCTCCTACGAGGAGAGGAGAGCAACTGTACTCCCCCTTCCCTACGAGGGAAGGGGGTTGGGGGTTAGGTTCTGCGTTAGTTTTTCCACATGACGTGAAAAGTCAGGTCAATGGGAAGGTAAAGACAGGTAAAAGTCCAATAAAAGTGCAAATGCTATTGCCGATGGGTGGTTTTTTGTTCTTGTTTACTGTTGGAGGAATTTTATATATTTGGAAGCGTCTGCCAAATTCAAAACGTCAATGGCAACTGCTTTTACAAGGTGACTCAGGTATTTTCAGTTCAGGAATTGACTTACATCAGGAGACAGAGGAGTTCGACCGACCCGTCATTTTAAAACAACCGCGCGCTTGGTCACATGCGATTATTTGGAGTATTGTTGGTGTGACGAGTTTTGCGGTGATTTGGGCTTGTACTGCTACTATCGATGAATCTGTTCCAGTGCAAGGTAAACTTGAACCCAAAGGTTCTGTAAAAGAAATACAAGCTCCAGTAGGAGGAGTCGTTGCTAATATTCATGTGCAGGAAGGACAAAGGGTTAAAAAAGGCGATGTTTTAGTCAGTTTTGACCGTACAGTTGGACTTGCGAAATTAAGGTCTTTACAACAGGTGCGCGCGAGTTTGATGCGTGAAAATCAATTTTACCGTCAAGAGTTGCAATCTCCAACAGCTAATTCCACATCGCAGCAATTCCAAAGTTCGTCAGAGATAGCATCGCTAACAAAAAATCGTGCCGTTTTGGTGCAGGAAATTCAACTTTACCGTACACAATTAAATGGTGGTAACGCTATCCAAAAACTTAATCCCCAGTTACGACAACGCTTACTTAATAGACAATTAGAGACAGACTCGCGCATTGCTGCTATGCGTTTGGATGTGGAACAACTAACTCGACAGTTAAATCAAGTTCAAGTCCAACTAACTAATGTTCGGGGTAGTCTTGCAACAAATTTGGAGATTGCTAATAATATAGAAACTTTGGTTAAAGAAGGTGCGTTTGCCCGCTTACCTTATCTAGAACGACGACAAGCAGCCAATACTAGTCAAGCTGAAGTTAACCGTTTACAGCAAGAAGCAGAACGCATACAACTAGCAATTATTCAAGCACAAAAGAAATTACAAAACGCGAGCGCAATTATTAAAGAAGAGTTACTTAGTAAAATCGCTGAAAACGAAAAGCAGATTGCGGATATTGATAGTCAACTTACTAAAGTCATTATTGAAAACAATAAAAATATTCAGGAAATTAACAGTCAAATCAGCGAACTCACCTTAAATTTGAAATACCAAGAACTGAGGGCGCCGCATGATGGTATTGTTTTTGACTTGAAGCCGCGCGGTCAAGGTTACGTCTACAACACCAGTGAATCTATTCTCAAAATAGTGCCACCAGAAAATTTAGTAGCCCAAGTTTTCATTACTAACAACGATATTGGTTTTGTAAAAGCGGGAATGCCTGTTGATGTGCGTCTTGATTCTTTTCCCTATACAGAATTTAGTGATATCAAAGGAAAATTGATTCGCATTGGTTCTGATGCCTTACCTCCAGATCAAATCCATCCAAATTATCGTTTCCCAGCAGAAATTCGCTTAGAAAAACAATCGATTCAAGTTAATGGCACAGAAGTACCTTTACAATCGGGAATGTCTTTGAGTGCTAATATTAACGTTCGTAAGAAAACTGTTATGAGCATTTTCACAGAGAAATTCTTAGGGAAAATGGAGAGTCTGAAATATACACGTTAGTTTTCAGGGTTCAGGGACGGGCAAGGATGCCCATCCCACAAGAGCTTTAGTTGATGCAGTAAATTTACTTAAACTTGAAGTGTATTGAAAAGAGAATTTTTCAGTACTTTCCCAACCGTTGAAAAAATTATTAAAAATTATACTGGTGTCTGATAGATATATATATAGTTATGGCACCAGCTAAAATCGCTTTAAAAACAACAGAAAACCAAGTTAAAACTCGCCTTTTACTGAGTTTGTGGGATTTAGGAGGCGCCACACGGGAAGTGAAGCGCGGAGAATTAACCAAACGAATTGTTTCCAGGGGTAAAAAAGTTTCAGACTATCAAGAAGTAATCACCCAGTTAGAGAAGGAAGGCGCGCTAGTAAGTTCTAAAAATGGCTATTCATTAGTGGCGCCGAAGGGTTTGGAAGCATTGAACGAAGGATTAAAAAGTGCTGCTCTCAAGTTTGAGGGTACTACAGTTCCTACTTGGACGGCAAATGCGTTACTGAAATGGATTAGTGAAAATAATAGTGTAGTAGCTACAGCCTCGGCGCCAGTAGTCAATAGTAACAGTAATGCTAAAAAGAGCGAAATTAAATTTTACGATAACTTTAAAAAAGTTGCCCTAGAAGTATATGAGCAACTTAACCGCGATTATAACCTAGATAATTTAGTGCCAATTTACCGTATTCGCAGAACTCTTGGTGAGCAAGTTACGCGCGAACAATTTAATGAATGGCTTTTGGAAATGCAAGCTGAAGATATTCTGCAATTACAGGGTGGAAGCTTGCCAGATAACGACCCAGCAAAACTAGAAGATTCTATCACGACGGAAGTTAGCGGTTTGCGGTGTTATGCCAAGCTTTTAAACTAAATTAAAGCTTCTATTTGAATTTTTTAAATACTTGTTGATTCATTTTACCCCACTATTGGATAAGTCATGTCAAACGATTCACTCCTTGATGTCATAAAAAATTACAATCCGTTTGCTGGTAGATTTGTAGTTACAGATCATAATGTTTGGCGCCAAGGTTATCCCGACGTTCCATCTTTAAATGCTCATGCTTCTGATGCTGTTTACGAAGCAATAGAGAAAGTTCGTAGTGGACAACGGCGAATAATGGGTATTACAATGACCGCAGAAAGGGGTTTGGGAAAAAGCCACGTGATAAGTCGTATTCGCCAGCGTTTGCAGGATGATGGCAGTGCTTTATTTATTTACATGAGTCAGTGTAGTGACTTAAACCGTATCAAAAGTGAGTTTTTGAGAACTTTTGCAAATAGTCTAAAGCAAATTGGTAGTAAAGGTGTTAGCCAATGGCAAGAATTAGCCACAGCTTTAATTAACGAAGCATATAAAAAAGACTATACGCCACAGCAACTAGTAAATCAATTTCCCGGAGCATTTGCAAAGAACCCTAAAGTCGCTGAAGTTTTAAGAGACAAAATACTTAGTATCAAACCTGACATTGAAAATCCTGATATTCTGACAGCAATTATCTGGACTCTTTCACCTGACCCAGCTTATGAAGTGTTTGCTGTACGTTGGCTTTCTGGAAGTAACATTCCACAATCAAAAGCCGATATAATGGGATTAGCTAATATCAACTCAGAAAATCAAGAGGCAGAGTCGTTTAATACAGTAAGACAAATTCTCGATTTAATTAGCGACTATAAACCAGTGGTTGTTTGTTTTGATGAAATGGAAAGTGATCATTTAAATGATGCCGGACTTACTGCAAAACAAGTTACAGCTATTCTTGGTAAAGATTTATGCGATAAAATTAAAAAAGGTGTTTTGTTAACTTCTGTTTATCCTGATAGCTGGGTTCATGAGATTAAAAGATTGCCTTATGCTGAATCAGTAACAGATAGAATAGGTCAACAAGTTATCGATTTAAAACATTTAAATTCTGATGATGTAGTTGCTTTAGTTTCTAAATGGTTGGAAGAATTTTATAAAGAAAAGGGAGTAACACCACCTCACCCAGTTTATCCTTTTGATGAAACTAAACTTCGAGGATTAGGTAAGGAAAGGCCAATAGTTAGAAAAGTTTTGCAATGGTGTAAAGATAACTTCTCTGAAGCCGAACCAGGATTAAAAAAACACCCTGTAGAACTAATTTATCAAGAACAGTTAACTGTTTTGGATACAACTATTCAAGACTACATTGAGAATAATGCAATACTTGCTCAAGCGCTTCGCTTGGGATTTTCTGCTGTTAAAGGAGAAACAGTTGAGAAGGTAAAAGTTGAAGATGTTGTAGATATACAAGCTAAATCATCCGACAAAGGTTATATAAACTTCAAAATTGTTGGTCAAGAAAATGGGAAAGAGGTAAAAATTGGTGTTGCTGTACTCCAAGATTCTGGAGGTATGATTGTTCAAGCTACATTGAAGCGTTTAATTCGTTATGAAGATTTTGATTTAACTCGTGGTTGTTTAATTCGCTCCAAAGAAATTAATAAAGGCGCCGCAAGAGCGCAACAGTATTTAAGCCACCTTTTATCACCAGCACTTGGTGGAGAATGGGTATTGTTAAAGTCAGAAGATATTAAACCTCTATTGGCAGCGCATTTAGTTATGAAAGCTCGCGAAGATTATGAGTTAAGCGAGGAGCAAGTAATTGATTATATCCGCCAAAAAGGAATTGCAGCCAATAATTACCTAATTCGTGAAATTCTTAGTGACCCATCAGGACAGGTTCCTACTGGTTTAGTTGATGAAGATGTTATTCCTGAAGCTCAAGTAACGGAACATCTAAGTGGAAGTGATGAAGTAGGGGTTATGGTTGATGATTTACTAGCGAAAATCGGCTTATGAGCAGTTCAATTATGATTAATACTGCATTGTGTCTACCCACCCCTGATATTGAAGCTTTAATTCAAGGGCGCCTAATTGTCGCATTACCCCGAATGTTTCTTCGTCCGGGACAAGTGTTTGCTCTTTATCCAGTAGATACACAAATTCAACTTCCCTATGAGAATTATTACCACACAAGTTTTTTACCTGTGGCTAACAATGCTGTAACTCCAATGGGTGTTTTACTTCAACCTCGACAACTTAGCTTAGTTGCACAAACTGAACAGTTACAACTTCCCCTATTAGTTGATGAAACCGTACAGGTAAAAGCTTGGGCACGCTGTGAGTTTTGTGAAATCCTTGATAACACAGCACATCTAGATATTTTATCTAAGCTAACTATCTGGGCAAAAGAAGCATTACAACACATACTTCAACAGCGTCAGAATATTTTCTTAGCATACCTACGTGTTTATCAGTTATCTCAACCTCAAGATGTATCTGCCAATCTCAGTCAAAAGGAAAAGTTAGGGAAATTTATTGGTTTACCTAACTCACTCACTGCTTCTGAAGCAAACCCAGTATTGAGTCATAATACTTTTGCCATTCGCAAGCAGCAACTCGAAAAGCGTCAACCTCCATTGCATCAGGAGTTAGAGGAATTACTCGGCGCCTTAACACCCGTTAATATTCCTGCTGCAAAGCAATTAGAACAGGATATTCAAATATTCTTAGGTTGGAGGCGCCCATTACAACTAGCATCCAACGATACAGATTTAACTTGGATACATAAAATTGCTTCCGTTGGTAACTCAAGCGATGGACACAGCTTTGAGAAACTTGTCCGTAGAAGCTTGTTAAAACTGGGTTTTACTGGTTCTGGACTTAACCCTGAAGGAGCGGGTGGCGCCGGAGGAATGGACTTTTATTGCGAATATCCATACCCAGTAGTCGGAGAGTGTAAAGCTACTAAATCAGAAAAAGTACCTGATAGCACTCCTGCACAACTTCTGAAAATAGGTATGAATCATTTGGGTAAAACGCAGTATGAAAGCGCGGTTAAATTGATTGTGGCAGCAGGTGAGCTAAATTCCTTTGCAAAAAGAACAGCAACTGAAAATGGTATGAACGTAATTACACCAGAAACATTACAAAAATTAGTTGAGTTACAAGCTAATTATAAAAACTCGATTAATTTATTAGAACTTAAAGAATGTTTGCAGCAGGCGCCATTTGGTATAGCTGATGAGAAAGTTAATAAATATATAGATAAAATCAATCAAGATATTAAACTACGAACGCAGTTAGTCGAGCTTGTTAAAAAATATCTGGAAAATACAGGCTACGAACGTGCAAGTGTTGATGGGCTACATGGTTTTATTGCTGGAGCATCAATTAAAATTCAGCCACAAGAACTACACGAAATATTAGTTGAACTATCATCACCACTTGCAGGTTATTTGGGACGAATTAAAGGCGAAGACTGGCGCCGTGACAGGTTTTACTTTCTTCGTGATTTACTAATCTCCTAACGTTAGTATACCTGCTTGATAGTTGACAGATAGTGGCAAAATTTTCAACCACAATGAACCTAACAATACTACTGTAATATCATCTCCTGCATAAACAGGAAGTTCGTACTCTTGCTAATCTAATACTACTTTTCCCAAATATCATACAGGCGCCAACTCAAGTAAACTTTTAATAGATAGTTGTATTATATTTTACCCCATTTTAGAGCGCAAATGAGCCATGATTCTGCCATTGAAAAAGAAGAAGTAACTTGGCGCCCCTCCTTTATTTAAAAGATGTTTAGCCATTTTTTTCACTTCTTTTTGTCTTTGTACCTTTTGGTCAGCTAGATAAATCCCTAATAAAGCCTGGTTAATCATTTTATGAAAATCGGTATCGGGCAATTGAGCGATGCTTTGATTGGCATTTTGAAGAAAATATGAAAATCTTTTAGTCATGACATCATGATTTTTGTAATAACTGCAAAAGTTTAAATCCCCGTTGATATGGTCTTCTTCCTGGTCAATTAGATAGTCAAGCAATATATGTAACCCCTGCACCCAAGGAAAATAGCTGTTTTTTACATGCTGAGTCATGTGATTGGAAAAATTCTTATCAAAGCCATAAGCGATTAAACAAAAAATACCCAAAGTTGACCCTGTACAAGCGGAAAACTCATACCAACTCATTTGATAGAATTTATCTTCATACAAGTCAAATAAAGCTTTTAACCTTGGAACTCTCTCTTCTATTTTTACGTGTTTATTGACTTGTCAATCACAATAATAATTGGCAAGCTCATGCAAGGTAGCGGCAATTGTCCCATAAGCAGGCATTTTCTTCAATATGTTTTGGCAGTTTTCAACTAGCTTATTTAAATAACCACCATCATCTTGTTCTTGGCGAAAACGATAATAATTAGTGATGCACGCTCCTGGTGTTAAAGCATGAAACATAGATTCATGCAACGCGCGGAAGTCGTCGGGGTCAAGAGAGGTACTGCGGTCACATAAATTATCTAGGTAATCACTAATGGTTTGATAAGCAACTATAAAATCTATTGCTTCAGACTGATGTTCTCTAGCTAATAATCCATAAATTCCTCCCCCTTCACAATGAAAGGTTTTATTTTCAATACTCATTAACGCTTGCTTGCGAAGCTCTAAATTAGGAATTCTTTGAGCTAATTCTTTCCATCTACGTAGATGCCAATGAACTGCTGGAATCACATCTTAATAGACCCTCAGCATTAACACCCAAGGTAAGGTCGGGATATTCATATATGTAAACAAATTTTGTGTTTATGACTACAAACTTACTTATTTAAATAGCTGACAAAATCTTTCTGCTTGGCTATTCACGTCAACTTGTTCTAGTATCTTAAATATTTATACTTTAACTACCATCCCTCCAATGAAGGAAATGGCGTCTTGTAATATAATTCGTTCAAAGAGAATTTTTTAAAAATATATTTTGATGTCATGCGCTTACATAATTAAGCATCTAATGCATATACATGTCCTTAAATCTGGTGACAGGCGCCTATATGTACAGACGCGATTAATTTGTAGAGACCGAATTAATTCGATTTCTACTCTGTGCCCTAATACTTACTGTGGTAATAATCTTTACCAAATGATATCTTATATATTAATCAGGCTTTTAAAACATCCTCTAAACGGCGCCGCAACTACAAAACAAAACTTCCTAATAATTAAACCCACAAAATATAACACATATAATAATGCATACAAACCATTAATTAAACTATTGTGGGATGGGCATCCTTGCCCGTCCCTTTACAAGATGCTACCCTACCCTGCGGGATATCCTTCGGATAACGGGAAAACTACCCTGCGGGAAAGCTTCGCTTACGTTTACGTGCCTCAGCATGACATTAAAACTTATAACTTGATTTTATAATATTCATACCTGCTGCTGCAAACCGTTTAAATGCTTCATCCGCAGCTTGGGTATAGTCAACCACATCTTTAACTACTACAGGAGAGGTGCAATCTTCTAAAAGGTATATTTTCTTAGCTAAGTTTGCATCTGTTTGCTGAATTTCTGTTAACAAGTCGTCAATTGTCCAAGCGACACAGTGACTTTTTGCCTGTCCACCAATTATTACAATATCATATTGCAAAAGTTGTTTAATCAAACGTGTATTTTTTTCTGCAATTAGACGGTTATCAAAGCTTGTCGCTACTTCTGGACGTAATACTGAGTAATTTTCGGTTAAAGGATTATTTCCCTTGATTTCAAACTGTGTTTGACTGCTGCGTGCGATTGAATGAAAAAATATTGCTTCTTCTACTGCTGATACTAATGCATGACCAATACCGCCTAACATTGAATGATAAGGCCAAACGGTTAGAGGATATTTGCCGTTTTGTGTTAATTCTTTAACGTAATGATATGCATGTTTTTGTAGTAATTCATAATCCCAGCCTAAGCTAAAGGCAACACCTGGGTTAACTTTCCATATACCTTTGTCAATGTCTGCGGGTGTAATGTTTGTTGCTGCTGGAGTCGGATTTTGACCGCTATCATTCACCCAAAATATAGGATGAAATATTTGCATTGCTGTATGGGTATCTAGCGTTGGTACAATTGTTGTGATTGTCCCTAGGTTGCGATAGATAAATTTACATAAGCGGATGTTGTCTTCTACAGCAGCTTGTCCTGATTGTCCTCCTACGAATAATTCAAATCCTGGAAGGCAAAATGTATTTTGTACGTCAATCAATAACAGACAAATACGTTTTTTATCTTGCGATGCTGGTTTAATGTTATGCTTTTTTGCCCATTCGTTAGCTTCGGCGCCTAAGATTTGATAAGGGACACGGTAGACTTCGCTTACTGTTTCTGGTTTGAAGTGCGAAGGGATAGGTAGTTGGCTGTCTGGGGTATTCATAAGTAGTTTTTGTTAATTCATGAAACAATTTATACTTCTTTAACGCCATCATGATAACGTAAAGCTAAGTGTTTGAGATAGTTTTTATAAATATTTAGAGTTTATCTCACCGAAATGCACCAACGTATTAATACTTAAATTGTATTCTTTTCAATAAACATAGATTTTTTTCACCAATCTGAAAAATTAGCATTTTTAGCCTGCTTCCGGCAGGCTTTGCTTGTGTAGCCTCACCCTTCTAGGGTGTAAATGCAAAATATAAATTGATGAAATGTGATTTTAAATATATAAATTGAAGAACGGGCAGGGATGCCCGTTCAACAAGAGGTTAATTTTAGATTTTAATTAGACTAGTGGCACCGATGTGTTGATTGTTTTTAAGTTTTCAAGTGCAGATTTTGCGGCTTCTAAGTCGTAAGGAAATGGTCTACCGCGCGTTACGTAGTCTAATGGTTGGACTGGACGATGACGTAATACTGCATTCACTACTACACATGCTTCGGAATTAAAGTTGATGGCGCCATGTAATACTCCTGGTGGAATTATCGCTACGGCTGGTTGTTTTTCACTTAAGGGAATATACTGATATTTTCTGTCTATGAGTGTTACCAGAACAAATTCGCCTTTGACTACTAATATTTGGTCAGTTTGTGATTTGTGTACGAACAAGTCATCTACTGCATTAGGAGGAACTTGTACGAGCATTGTTTCGTTGCTTGCTTGTGGGGTGAAGAATTGCGCCATTCCCCCTTTGATTGATTCTAGATAACGAATTGTAATTCCTCTAGGCTTATTCATGTTAAATACCTATAAATATTTTTTTTGAGTGTGTGTATTATTTAGCTGTATAAATTATAGCTAGCAAAAAAGCTGAACATCTTAAGAACTGAGTGCTTTCTTCTATCTTAAATGTTCAGCTATGAAAAATTGTTGCAAAAGCAACAAATATGACTAACTGTGATATGTACTTTACAAAGTTCAACCCATAGATACAGTCAAACTGTTGGGTTCACCTAAGTTACCTTGCATAACTACACCGCGATTATTTGCCGACATGTGTCGCAAAATAATGTATATTGACTCAACGTTGTCACTGGCGCCTGCTTTGTCAGCAATTTGCGCTAGTGTCATAGGTGCTTTTTCGCTTTGCAATACGTCGATGACTTTTGTTTGTAAGTCCAATATGACTGCCGCAGCTTTTTTACCTGCTTCTACACCTGGTTGATGGTAAGCATTTATATTTACCAAGCTTGCATAATAACCAACCGTTCGGTCATATAATGCAATTAAGGCGCCGACAGTACGAGGGTTAACTTCGGGAATTGTGACGGTAATTGAGTCGCGATGGTTCTCGTATAATGCTTGACGCGAACCTTGGAGGAAACCAGAGAGGTAGTCACCAGAGGTAATACCTGGTTCGAGTTCAGGAGATGCTCCCTCACGGTCTTTCAATACTTCAATAAAGGTAAGGAAGAAGTTTGGTACACCTTCGCGTAACTGTTGAACGTAAGCGTGTTGGTCGGTAGAGCCTTTATTACCATATACAGCAATACCCTGATGTACGATATTTCCGTCAAGGTCTTTTTCTTTTCCTAAAGATTCCATGACGAGTTGCTGCAAGTAACGACTAAATAGCAGCAAGCTGTCTTTATAGGGTAGAACGACCATATCCTTCTCACCCTTTCCGTTACCTGCGTAATACCATGCTAAAGCTAGCATTGCAGCAGGATTTTTCTTGATATCGGCAATGCGTGTAGCATCGTCCATTTCTTTGGCGCCTTCGAGCATTTCTTTAATATCAATGCCTTGAAGTGCAGCAGGTACTAACCCAACGGTAGACATTTCCGAAGTGCGTCCACCAACCCAATCATACATAGGGAAGCGCATTAGCCAGTTTTCGTTTTTGGCTTGGTCATCTAGCTTACTACCTGGCATGGTAATAGCAACGGCGTAATTCGCAAAATCTAAATTTTGTCCCGCATAAGCTTTTTTAACTTCCAACATGCCGTTACGCGGTTCGGGAGTACCACCAGATTTAGAGATTACTAAAACTAAAGTACTAGAAAGTTTATTACGTAGATGCGTGAGAATCTTGTCGATGCCAGTTGGGTCTGTATTATCGATAAAATGAATTGCTAAAGGAGGAAAATCGGGGGCAAGGGCTTCAGCGACAAATTCGGGACCAAGTGCAGAACCACCAATACCGATAGAGATAATATCAGTAAAGCGTGCAGCTTTGGGAGGATGAATTCCACCAGTGTGAACTTTTTCGGCGAAAACTTCGATTTGTTCGATTGAACTCACAATTTCTTGTGTCAGTTCGGGAGTCGGCGCCAAATCAGGATTGCGTAGCCAGTAGTGTCCAACCATGCGGTCTTCGTCGGGGTTTGCAATGGCGCCCTTTTCAAGCTCCACCATATCCGCGAAAGCCTTCTCGAACTTTGGTTGCAACGCCTCTACGAACGCATTATCAAAGCGCATCCGACTAATATCGAGGTAAAACCCCAATCCTTCGTGGTAATATAACCATTCCTGGTATCGCTGCCAAAGTGTCGAAGCGTCCATAGGGAAATCTCAAGTAAGTTTTATCAAGAACAAGTTTAAGGTAAGGACTGGCTTATCCCATTCAACCTTATACAGTTTTAAGTCTTATGCCATCTGCTCGCCCTTAACATCTGGCATAGGTATAACTCGCAGGAACTTAACAATTTCACCCCGTAGCTCAATACCAATAAGATATCTATCAAGGCTAAATCTGTAAAATATGCCTTCACCATCAATTTGCCGTAACTGTGGTAAGTAGTGCAGTTGCCCTTTTTGAGGAAACTCCACAAAGGCTAAATTATATACCTGCTGGTAAATAGTAGGTTCCAAACGACATAAATCGTTTAAGAAAGACCGCTCATAGCGCACTTCGATATTCACGCTTCGATTCCCCCCTTCTCACGTCATTGTCAGGTATCGCACCGCTTCCTCATGGGTTAGTGCATCCCACGGTTGCTGCAATTGTTTAACGGACTGTATCGCTTTGAGAACTTTGTAGTCACAATGCAAGGCATAAACTACACTCCAAACTAGTTGGAGTTCGTCATCGGTCATTTGTTCTATTAGTCCATGCAACTGGGGTCGCAGCACACTCATAAATAAGCTCTTTATCGCAACTAATCTTTATAATTCCCAAAAAAGGCATAAAAATAAGTCTTGTTATTCTAAAGATAATATGTAATGATAAATGGTTTTTACTAGAATCAATGCCAACATAGGCAGTATTGAATTTGACATTTAACTCGCCAATGTTAATTTCTGTATCTTTACAAAGTCTATTTTTTGGATACTATTCTTGATAACGTAAAAATTCTTATGTTTAATAAGGCTTCATAACCCAGTAAATGTAAAATCAGTATGCAAAACATCGAAAAAACTAGCTTTAACAAACGTATTAAGTCTAAATTTGGGCTTATTCGCAGCAATATCCTCTTCATGGCTCTTTGCAGTGTCGGGTTGTTTGTAACTGGATGTGGTGGTGGTACTAACACGGGTGGTACTGGCGCCACAAATCAAGATGCTTCTGGAGGTGCTTCTGGCAACACCGTCAAAATTCTTTCCAGCTTTCCCTTGACAGGTAGTGCTGTCGGTCAAACCCAAACAATCGTCAATAGTATTAAACAAGCACTCGAAGAAACTAACTCAACCCTTTGTGATGGTAAGCTCAAAATAGAATATGAGTCTTTAGACGATGCAACTGCTGCAACAGGTAAATGGGATGCAGCAAGAGAAGCTGAAAACGCAAACAAAGGTGTTGCAGACCCCAATGTTGTCGCGTATATTGGTACCTTTAACTCAGGCGCCGCCAAAATTGCGATTCCCATTCTCAACCAAGCTAACTTAGTCATGGTTAGTCCAGCAAATACAGCTGTTGGCTTAACCAAAGCAGGTGGAGAACCAGGAGAACCCGAAAAATACTACCCAACTGGTAAGCGTAACTACGCACGTGTAGTCCCTGCTGATGATTTACAAGGTTCTGCGGCAGCTAATTGGGCAAAATCACTGGGAGTTAAAAAAGTTTACATTCTAGATGACCAAGAAGTTTATGGTAAGGGACTAGCTGATGTATTTGAAGCGACTGCCAAAAAAATTGGAATCCAAGTGTTAGGACACGAAGGTATTGATGCCAGAGCGACAGATTACAAAGCGTTGATGAACAAAATCAAAGCGCTTAACCCCGATATGATTTATTTTGGCGGTATTACCCAAAATAATGCTGGCCAGTTAATTAAAGACATGCGTAACGTTGGGATGACACAAGATAAAGTCAAATTTATGAGTCCTGATGGTACATATGAACAAGCTTTGATTGACGCAGCAGGTAAAGATGCAGAAGGTGTTTTAGCAACCTTTGGTGGTATTCCACCCAAACAGTTAACAGGCGCCGGTAAAGCATGGTACGACAGCTATAAGAAGAAATTTAACGCTGAACCTGAAGCTTATGCTGCATATGGTTATGAAGCTGCCAAAGTAGTTATTAATGGCATTGGCAAAGTTTGTAAAAATGACCGTGTGGCGATTCGCGATGCTGTTTTGGGAACAAAAGACTACAAAGGTATACTTGGTACTTGGAGTTTTGACGCGAATGGTGATACAACTTTAACCACAATGTCAGGTAATACCGTCAAAAGCAGCAAATGGGAATTTGTTACTGTACTAGACGCTAAAGCCAAATAATTTCTCGTAGGGTGCGTGACGCCATGAAAAAACTTCAACGTAGTTATAAAACTTGTAGCGTCACGCACCTCACTACGAATCATAATATCAATCAGCACATAAAACAACTATGATAAAATCACTCCAGAAAGCATCTAAAAGTAGTTCGCTAGGTAAAAAATCATTAAGCGGTTGGCAAAAAATTCTTTTATATATAGTTATAGCTTATTTAGTTTTATTACTGGCACCAATAGCAGGGTTTGATATAGCAAGAATTATAGGCGAAATCAAAAGTAACCCTGCTCTTTTAGTACAACAGTTATTAATTGGACTTGTGAACGGTGCAATTATTGCGATTATTGCACTAGGCTACACAATGGTTTACGGCATTATCGAGTTGATTAACTTTGCTCATGGTGATTTATACATGTTAGGTGCATTTGCATCACTAACTGTTATCGGTGCTTTTGGTATTACTGATGGCGCCTCATTTCAAGCTAGTATTGGGGCTATAATAATAGCTTTGATTGTTAGCTGTGCTTTATGCGCTTCCTTAAATATATTAACTGAAAAGTACGCCTATCGACCATTACGAAATGCCCCACGATTGGCACCTTTAATTTCGGCGATTGGAGTTTCGTTCATTTTTCAAAATACTGGGCTGTTTTGGGGTGGTTTAAAATCATTTATTCCAGTGATGGGTGTAAACGCGGCAGCACCAAAAAGTTTTCCAGACTTATTACCGCGTATTGATATTCTTAAAGCATTTGGAATTGAAAGCAGCATTCAATTCACAACTAAAGATTTAATCGTATTGGTGACTGCACTAGTTTTAATGGTGGGGCTACATTCATTTGTACAGTTTACATCTTGGGGTAAAGCAATGCGCGCAACTGCCCAAAATCGAGATGCAGCTAAAATGATGGGTATTGACGTAGATGGCATTATTGTACTTACTTTTTTAATTGGCGGTTGTTTAGCAGGGTCAGCGGGGCTATTAGTCGGACTTTATAACAATACAATTGTATTTACAATGGGTTTTACCGCTGGGTTACGAGCATTCACCGCAGCAGTTTTAGGAGGGATTGGTAATATTGTAGGCGCCATGTTAGGGGGAGTATTAATTGGATTACTCTCAGCTATAAGCGATCAATATTTCTCAAGTAGATGGACAAATGCTTGGGTGTTCGCGGTTTTGGTGATAATTTTGGCGTTCCGACCAGGTGGTCTACTTGGTGATAGCGCACAAGAAAAGGTTTAACAAGAAAGATATAAGTAATCACCATGAAAAAATTACTAAACCAAATAATCAAATCAATTGGGGTTTTGGGAATAGTCGGCGCCATTACCGTTTTAACCTTTGGTGGTTGGAGTGGTGCAGTTATAAGCTGGCTACTTGGTACGGCAATAGGAATAACCCAAACTCAAGGTAAAAGAATTAATACTCCTACTACTGGTGCTGTTAGTAGTGCTTTTTCAGGATTGAGGCTAGGTGTTTGTGTATTAGTTGCTAGTTTAATCCAAGGTTTATTATTACTGCCAATTTCGGGGCGCCCTGCAATTGGGTTTCCACAAGCTTTATTGTTCGGGGTTAGCGGTCTTGTGATTGCGCCATTATTTGCTGCTATTACTGGAGCAATTACCGCGTTAAATCCTAAACAGCGACAACTAGGAATGTTAATCGTTCTTGGTTTTTCGATAATTTTATTTCCCTTTGTGGATGCAGTCGCGCAGACTCGTTGGATATCAACAGTAATTGAAATCCAAATTTTTGTTCTGTTAGCACTCGGTCTAAATATTACCGTTGGCTTTGCAGGACTGCTTGACTTAGGTTATGCAGCTTTTTTTGCAATTGGCGCCTACACAACAGGTTTACTGTGTTCACCTCAACTTAATATTCACTGGAACTTTTGGTTAGTAATTCCCATTGCAGCAGCAGTTGCAGCACTTTTTGGCGTAATTCTTGGCGCCCCAACATTGCGATTGAGAGGTGATTACCTTGCTATCGTAACTCTTGGTTTCGGAGAAATCGTCCCTGTTCTTTTTCGTAACTTGACGCAAATTCGTATCGAAGAACCAATTTCTAAAATTATTGGTAGCTTAATTGGGCGCCCAGAAATGGCGATTTGTCTTGTTGGATGTGACCGCGCAATTAATTTGACTGGTGGTGAACCAGGAATTAACCCTATCGACCGACCCTACCTACCAATCATCGGTAGTTTCACCAGCAGCAATCCTTTTCCTTGGTATTATTTGATTTTATTTCTCGTAATTTTCTCTTACTTCGCAATTAGTCGATTACGAGATTCGCGTTTAGGAAGAGCTTGGACGGCAATTCGCGAAGACGAGCTTGCCGCAAGTGCTATGGGAATAAATCTTGTCAGAACAAAATTACTAGCATTTGCGATGGGAGCAGCTTTTGCAGGATTTGCTGGTGCATTTTACGCCGCTTATATCAGTGCGATTTTCCCTAGTGTATTTGACTTTTCAGTGTCTGTAATTATACTGTGTATGGTCATTTTAGGCGGTTTAGGAAACATGACAGGAGTTATCTTAGGTGGCATCATTATAATGGGTGCCGACCGACTATTTCTACCTCAAATCGCCAGAATATTAGAAGGAATTCGCACGACAACTTTGCTACCGCTAATTAGCAATCCACAATGGCAAGAATTTATTAGAACCAGCTTAGACCCAACACAAATGCGTTTATTTCTGTTTGGTTTAACTCTTGTAATTATGATGTTAGTGCGTCCAGAAGGACTAGTACCCGATAGACTACACCAAGCAGAATTACATGGAGAAACAACAGATAGCTCCGCAGCAACTTAAGAAACCAGGTTTCTTTAAGAAACCTGGTTTCTAATAGTCAAATTTACTTAAACAAAAAGTATATATGATGGCAGTAGAACCCAAAGTAGCAATATTAGAAGCACAGCAACTGACAATGCGATTTGGTGGCTTAACAGCAGTAAATCAAGTTGATTTTGTCCTAGAAAAAGGAAGCATTGCCAGTCTTATCGGTCCCAACGGCGCCGGGAAAACAACATTTTTTAACATGTTGACCGGAATTTACAGCCCCAGTGCAGGTAGACTATGGCTTTATGATAGAGACATAACAGGCTTAAAACCAGACGAACTAACCAAACTAGGAGTAGCTAGAACTTTCCAAAATATCCGCTTGTTTAATAACATGACAGTACTAGATAATATACTAGTTGGAATGCACTCCAAACTCAAAGCTAACTTAGTTGGAACCTTACTACGTCCACCAGCAGTTGTACAAGAAGAAGAAAACGCCAGAAAAAAAGCCTTATATTGGTTAGAATACGCAGGTTTAGCTAAATCTAGAACATTTGAATTAGCAAAAAACCTGTCTTACGGAGAACAAAGGCGCCTAGAAATAGCCAGAGCATTAGCATCCGAACCGCAATTATTGCTACTAGATGAACCAACAGCGGGAATGAACCCCAAAGAGACAGGAGAATTAACGGCGTTCATGCAACAAATTCGCAGTGAACTTCAACTCACCATATTACTAATCGAACACGATATGAAATTAGTAATGGGAATCAGCGATTATATTACCGTACTAGCAAACGGTAAAAAAATCTCCGAAGGAACACCCAATCATGTACGTCAAGACCCCCTAGTCATCGAAGCCTACCTAGGCAAAGAGTAGTGGTACTCATCCTGCTATAAGGGCGGGTTCACCAACAATCTACACTACCCTTGAGGATACCTCTAAACCTGCCCCCCTAATGTAAACCTGCCCCCTTAATATAATGCTAGAAGTAAAAGATATCCACACATACTACGGTAATATACAAGCCCTCAAAGGAATCTCAATAAAAATCAACCAGGGCGAAATCTGCACACTTATTGGAAGTAACGGCGCCGGAAAAACCACCCTCCTAAGAACCATCCAAGGGTTAATACGTCCTCGTCAAGGTACGATATTATTCGAGGGAAAACCAATCGAAACCATATCACCGCAAAAAATTGTGCGTGAACTACGCATAGCTCAAAGTCCCGAAGGACGAATGATTTTTCCGCGCATGACAGTACTAGAAAATTTAGAAATGGGCGCCTTTTCAAGAAAAGACACCTTATCAATAAAATCAGACTTAGAATATGTACTTAACTTATTTCCCCGTTTGCGAGAGCGAATAAGCCAAAAAGGAGGAACACTTAGCGGAGGAGAACAACAAATGCTATCAATAGGACGCGCATTGATGGCAAAACCTCGCTTACTACTACTCGATGAACCAAGTATGGGTTTGGCGCCTAACTTAGTGCAAGAAATATTTTCTCTAATTAAACAAATCAACAAAGAAAGAGAAACAACTATTTTATTAGTAGAACAAAACGCCCGCCAAGCATTAGATGTAGCAGTACGCGGTTACGTACTACGAACTGGCAAAATAGAACTCGAAGGTCGAGCTAGTGACTTACAAACAAACGAAGAAGTCCGTAAAGCATATCTAGGTGAAGGTTAATATATCACACGTAGATTAGGTGTCCCGCCTGACCTACATTTGTATATAGCGTAGTGCCTCTGGAACAACTAGAAAACAAAATTCAAATCGATAAAAAAACTATCCCTGTTAAGGCGTACTAAAAAACGAACTAATAAAAGGTTAACACTCCTGCTATACAAGCGATATATGCTAATGAGGGGGACTCAACGTGAACAAATGTACGAATGTCCATTTACTTTAATTCGCATTTTTACTGTATTGTACGTCTAGATAAGGGTTCTAAGTTTTGCCTAATACTTGTCAATATTTAGATGCGTTTGCCCTGGTATGACACCCACTCCTTCATTACTGTAGTAATTCGTCGCAAGTCGTCCTCAGCAATGACGTATGGGGGCATAGTATACAGCCACTTGCCGCACGGGCGGAGCCAGACTCCCCGGTCTAGAGCGAACTCCCTGAATCCCACGAGGTTCGATGGAGATTCAAACTCCAGGACTCCTATGGCTCCAAGCACTCGTGCATCGCAAAGTGATGGCCCCTCCAATCCCTGGATTTCTTCTTTAAGCACTTGCTCAATAGCTTTGATTTTACTAAGGTAGTTTTCGGTTTCGATAAGGCTGATACTTGCCAACGCTACAGCGCAGGCGACTGCATTTCCCATGAAAGTCGGCCCGTGCATGAAGGCGAGTTCCGGATCGTCACTGAGGAAGGAATCGTAGACTTCGCTTGTCGCAATAGTCGCCGATAGTCCAAAGTATCCCCCAGTAAGCGCTTTACTAAGCACCATGATATCCGGGGTGACATTGGCAAGCTCCGCTGCGAATAAGGCTCCTGTTCGCCCGAAACCCGTCGCTATCTCGTCGAATATGAGTAGCACCCCGTGTTCATCACACAGTCTTCGGGCGTGGAATAAATACTCGGGGGGATAGAAGCGAAAGCCACCCGCTCCTTGAAATACTGGTTCGAGGATCAAGGCGGCAATCTGATTCTTGTTCGATTCGAGAAGCCTAGCGAGTTGACAAAGCGATGCTTGGCATTCGTGAGACTCTATGTTAACCCCGCCCGGTGCATCAACGAAATACTGGGGGAGTATGGCCCCTTTGAACAATCGGTGCATTCCCTCGTCGTCGTCACTCACCGACATTGCTCCTGTCGTGTCGCCGTGATACCCCTGGCGGAGCGCCACGAAACGGTTCTTCTGTGATACCCCTTTGTTGCGCCAGAACTGAATTGCCATCTTTAACGCGACCTCTACCCCCACTGAGCCACTGTCAGCAAAAAACACATGATTGAGACCTGATGGGGTAATCCTGACTAACGTCTCAGCGAGATGAATAGCTGCATCGTTAACGAGACCACCAAGCATAACATGAGCGAATTTTAAAAGCTGTTCCTGAACCGCCTTATTAAGGACAGGGTGATTGTACCCGTGAATAACGCACCACCACGAAGAGATACCGTCAATGAGCACCCTGCCATCATCGAGGTAGAGTTTGACCCCCTCTGCTCGAACTACTCGATACGGGGGCGCAACGGTCTTCATTTGTGCGTATGGAAGCCAGAGCGAATGAACTTGTGTTGCCATAGGGACTTATATCAAGTTATTAACATAGGTAATCTTATACCTTAAAGGAGAAAATAAGAGTTTTCAGGAGTCCTAACCCGAACTTATGCTTTTGTATCACTTATTGGGATCGCTAAAATAAGAATATGCACCCTTCCTTGAGGATTAAGAATATACTAATTCCTTAAAAATGCTTGAAAACCTCTTACAGCAAGCAATTTGCCAATTCCTGCCACTCCTTTTATTTTTGCAAACTGCTAAATTTTGAAAGTTGAATGGTTGGAGATAGTCCATTATATACTGCATCAAATATACAACTATTATCTAATGATTATCCAGAGTACCATTGTCAGGCGCCGGAGCTAAAAAACTAGTTTCTACCCTACCTGAATCAGAAATGATAAAAAGTCAAATACTAGGTTATTCGTATGTTATTAAAAGAAGTAATTATACGGGCATTGAACAAACATGATTAGTCGTTAAAAGTGAAGCAAGAAAAAAATCAGGCTTACTTCCTTCCATGTATTGTATATGAGGTTTTTATTTTTGAGGATAAATTATAAGGAATCGATGATACGTGAACGCTATGATATGTTTCGTTTTGGTATTTGCAATAGCTTTCACGTACCCTATATTTAAGTTTGGCGCCAGTAAATACCAGATTCTCTTTGCATCAAATTGTAACCTATCATTTCGCGCCGTAGCGTAGCACAATCAGGGTGAAATTGCTTGAGAATTTCATTGACCTTAGCTTCAGGATAGTTTGTACCCTGCTCAAAATGACTTGCTAGCCATTTTAAAATTACTAAGCGCTTTTTACGAGTCGCCGGAATATCCTTCAAACGTGGTAACTCGCTTGTTTGATCAAGCAATATATAGTTACTGAGAACTTTAGCAGCCCAAACTTCATCTTCGACGTGTTCGAGCGAGATGTCAAATTGCTGGTTAAGCATATAATCTAATTAGATGTTCGTCTAATTAGATTATATGCAATTAATTTAGGTTTGTGTCATTTATTATTTACGTTCCTCGACACCAACCTACGAATAGCCTATCAGTTACATCCGTTTATCATCCTTTGCGGTTATGTTTTGTTCAAATCGTGGTGTGTAAAGGGTTTAGCATCGGCACCTGTATAATCAGCAGCAATATGCCCATTACCAGTCATTTGATATTTGTAGGTTACTAAACCTTCTAAACCAACGGGTCCGCGCGGAGGCATTTGCTGTGTGCTGATACCAACTTCGGCACCGAATCCGTAGCGGAAACCATCTGCGAAGCGGGTAGAGCAGTTATGATATACACCTGCGGCATTTACTAAAGCTAGGAAAGTAGAAGCAGCGTTGGGGTCTTCGGTAATAATTGCATCTGTGTGCTTAGAACCGTAATTGTTGATATGCTCAATTGCTTCCTCTAAACTATCTACAATTTTTATAGCTAAAATCAAATCGCTGTATTCGGTTTGCCAGTCACTAGGTGCAGCTATATTAGGTAATATTTCACGAGTTCGCTTGTCTCCGCGTAACTCAACACCCATATTCTCTAATTCTGCTGCTACTTTAGGTAAAAAGGTTGGCGCCACTTGATCATGAACTAGCATTGTTTCAATAGCGTTACATGCGGCAGGGTAGTGAGTTTTTGCGTCTACAGCAATGGTAACTGCTTTTTCGGTATCTGCTGCTTTATCTATATATAAATGACAAACACCGTCTGCATGTCCAAGTACGGGAATGCGAGTATTTTCTTGAACGAATTGTACAAATGAATTAGAACCGCGTGGAATAATTAAATCCACATATTTTTCTAACTTGAGTAGCTCTAAAGTTTCTTCACGTGTTGTTAGTAGCTGCACTGCATTGGGGTTTACCGCAGTTTGTGCTAAACCTTGTTTTATGGCTTTAACTATAGCTTCGCATGAACGTACTGCTTCTTTACCACATTTGAGAATAACACCGTTCCCAGATTTGATTGCGAGTGAGACAATTTGAATCGCAGCTTCAGGACGTGCTTCAAAAATAATTCCCAAAACTCCTAACGGACAAGTTACCCGCTTTAAAATTAATCCAGTATCAAGTTCACGATGAATTTGTACATGTCCTATGGGATCAGCGAGTTTACCGACATCACGTACACCTGTAATGGCATCTCTTAATTTATGTTCATCTAACTGCAACCTTTTATAAAGCGGTTTCGCAATACCATCAGCAACCGCAGTTTCACAGTCAGCAATATTTGCTTTGATTATTTCATCGCGCGCTGATTCTAAGGCAGAAGCAATGGCTTCAATAGCTTGGTTTCTTTGGTCAGTCGAAAGCACTGCCAACTTTAACGCTGCTGAACGAGTTTGCTGGGCAATAGTAATTAAGGATTCGTAAGCTACTTGGAAAGCGGTCATAACATTGGGTCGCGAAAATCTCTGCTTTATATCAATCGTACCGTTATTTTAAACTTTGTGTTCGCTCATTCGTTTGGAATGGGCAGGGATGCCCATTCCACAAAAGATGCCCATTCTACAAGATAGTTAATTTAATTTTTGGAAATCTCTAAGATTTATTCTGTGAAATCATATTGTTGATTTCAGGTTTTTTTGTAGATGCAAATGGGTCTTGAAGAATTGAACTCATGGAACTCATCCCTCCTGCGCTATTCACAGGAGCATCTAAAGGAGATGCAGCTTGAATGGAAGCAGGAACTTTAAAATTAACTTGGAGAACTATATCGTTGTAATCTCCATCTCCTTTGCCAAACAAGTCTTCAAAGCCAAATTTGTTATCTCCCAACAACCGCGCGTGGTCTATTTTGTCAGGGTTTGCGTTGGAGTAGGCAAAGTAGGCAATTGGAGCATTACCACCTAGATTGTTCGGGTTCTGATTCAGGAATTCTTCAATGCTACCATTGGCAATAATAAAAGGTGCAAACAAGGCGCCACCGTTGAATTGTCCTGTTACATCGGTAGCATTACGGTCAAAGCTGGCTACCCGACGCTGTAACGCTGCTTGAGCATAACCTGCGTCTGTTGGTAATAGGTTACCAATGCGCCCTGCCACATCATCTATAGTATAAAATCCTACATGGTTATTATAACTAGCTTCGCTATAGACAATGAATTGTGCAGAGACAGGGCTATTATAATCTCGTAAATCAATTATTTCGCGTTGCGCTTGTAGTTTGCTTCCGACTGTTAGAGGTTGAGTACTAGTTGACACTTTTATTACTAAATCATCAAAGTCTTTGTCCCCACCCCCTGATGAGTCTTCCCAAGCAAGGGAAACACCATTTGTTAAATTGCTGAAAAGTAAATGGTCAAAACTGTCTACATTTGCAGGGTTAGTAGCGAAAAATACATTAGGAGTAGGATTACCATCGGCTAAATTTGTCAGTACTTCATCGGTACTACCATCTTGAACGAGGTAGAAGTTAAGGTACGAATTAGAAGCAAAGCTAAGTAAACGCGCGCTATTAAATCCAGGTGAGGGGTTATTAGTAAGTGCGGATAGTAAAACTTGCTTACGCTGCATTGCTGCTTGTAAGTAACCATTTTGACCGGGTGCAATACCATTAATTTCACCTTTCTCGTTATCGACAACAAATACACCGACTTCATTGACAAACCCAGCGTTATTTTGAAGCAGCGCAAATTCCAATCCAACCTGAGAACCTTGTCCCGAAACCAACAGTAAATCATTTGCTGTTTGGCTAACACCCGTTTGGCTATCAGTACCACCAGTACCAGTTGGGTCATTAACTTGTATTTTGACAGGAGGAATATTTATACCATTGTAATTGGGGTCATTACTGGTCGCAGTAATTGTGATTGTTTCTGTTTGCGTACCTTCTGTTTTACCATCATCGGGAGTGGAAACAGGCAACGTATGGGGAATATTAGAGTCGGTGGGTGTAAAGATAATAACAACAGGTTTACCTGGACCGTTACCTAAATCGACTCCTGCACCAGGTTGTACAGTAACTGTTACATCTTCGCTGGGAATAGTATCTAGCGAGATATTAATAGTACCTTCTTCTCCACCTTCAGTGATGATAATCGTATCTTTACCATCTTCTGACTCAATATCGACTCCTGGTTTGCTGCCGTCGAGAGGTTTGGGTGCAGTAATACCAAAAGTTCCAGCTTTGAGAAAGACCGCAGAATCTAATAACCCGTCGCGGTTATCTTTGACGTTGATGACTAATTTGTTTTTTGTATTCGGTTCGACAACACCAACAAAAGTCAAAGGTTTCGTGTAGCCATCTAACTTAGTTATGCTGCTAGCAGGGCCAGTATCAACGGGGTTGTAGATAAAGTCTGGGTGGTAAGAAGAAGCAAACGCATTTTTGGCGAGATTGTTGATTGTTACCGTATCTCCGTCACTCAACCGCGCCATATTAAAGCCATTTAGTTCTAAGCTAAAGGCATCGTTAAACTTACCTGCGTATTCGGCAAATTCTTCTGAACCAAACGCGAATTGGAAAAATACATACTTTGTTTTGGCATCAGCATCAAATTCTACTTCCATTGAAATAGAATCATCTGTGGCGCCAGGTAAGCCAAAGTCTTGACTGAGGTCGTTTAAACCCTTAACCTCGCGATTAGAAGCTGTAATATTACCACCAACGACTTCGCCATTATCACCAACTTCACCAACATATAAATAAAGTGGTTGTTGTGAAGAAATTGCTTTTGTTAGGTTAAAACCAGTTTTACCTAGATTTCCTAAACTAACAAAGCCATTGGCATCACTACCAGTGGTAGAAACTGCATCGAAACTACCTAAATTGGCGATACCATTATTAACGTTGCCATTAATTGTGCCAAACAAATCAGGATTTTCTGCATCGCTGGGTGGACGCTGGGTTCCTGGTGTGAAAATAGTACTGACTGGACTAAAATCAAATACATTTAAACTAGGTAGACTTTGAATATCAGCAGCATTCGTAATCTTGGTTGTGCTGAGTTTAATACCATCTAAATCGAAACCAGTAAATCTTCCATCTGAACCACCGATTATACCACCATCACCAATTGTCAAAGATTTGAGGTCAAATCCTAAATTAGATAAATCTGCACGGTAAATAGCAGTTCCCGCGTTGCTAGAGCTACCTGTTAACCCATCCAGCTTGTCAAATTTTAGAGCAACGCTAGTACCTGGAGAAAAATCCCCGTCAGAGATGTTTTTACCAACTAAATCAGTAACTCTACCCGTACTTAGTACAATACCAGAACTTAAACCGAAGGGATCGTTTTGGAAAGTACCAAACGCGCGACTATCGCCTTTGAGTTTTACTTTAAAGTTACTTAGTCCTTGCGTATTATTTCCAAGCAACTGATTGAGTAATTGATTCCCATCACCATTTTGTGTAATCGTAAAGTCACCACTAGCTGGAGTCAGAGAAGCTGTTAATGGTTGAATACTTGTTATTACACGGGTTTGGGCTAATGGTTGTACTAACGCTACTTGGGGTACTAAATTTTGATTTTGATTTTGATCAAGACCTAAATTCAGAGAATTTAAGTTGAAGGCTTGATTAGGTGAGATATTTGGCTCACTACCATCTACATAGCGTACATAACTGGCGCCTAAATCAAAATTATTTAAACCTTGAACAATTCCTATCAAATCTCCAGGCTCGACCAAAGGGGCATCTTTTCGATAAATTTCAATTGAATTATTTACAATTTGAATGAAATAATCTTCTTTCTGCCCATTTAGCTGTATGATGTCCCCTTCAGTAGAGTTAAAGTCGGTGATTGAAGCGTAAGTATTGCGTCCTGGAGAAGTACGGGCACCATCGTCATAATATACAAATGTACCGTCTCCTAGCCAGAATTGATCGGCGCCAGTTCCACCTGTTAAAGTATCGATTTCATTGTTCTGGGCAGTAACTACGGAGCCGTAATTAATTCCGATTAAAGTATCATTACCACTTTCACCCTTAAGAGTATCACTACCTTCACCACCAACTAGAAAATCATTATCATCCCCACCATTTAATTGGTCGTCTCCAATACCACCGTTGATAGCATCATTACCTTTACCACCATCAAAGATGTCATTACCACCACCAGCAATAGTAGTTCCTTGGTTAACAGCAGCAACATTTACTCCAGATGGATTAAAGTTTCCACCATCAACAATAATGTCATCGCCATCGCCACCATTAACGGTATCATTACCGCTACCAGCAACGACAATATCTTTACCTTCACCAGCTTGGATTTGGTCGTTACCAGCATTACCGATAATAAAGTCATCCCCAGCGTTACCACTTAGAACATCGTTTAAGTCACCACCAAATATACGGTCGTTTTTACTCGTTCCAGTAATGTTAAAGCGTTCAAAGTTAGTAAACTTAGCTTCATCAAAAATCTGACTACCATCGCTAGTGTTGCGGTAATAACGTCCGCCGTTAATTGCGTTAAAACCAGCAATTTCTGCGATTATACCTGTACCATTATCTTCAACCGAATAGTCGATAACTAACAAATCATCTTCGATTTGATTAGCTATTGGCTTGGGAGTTATTACCGGGTTGTCATCTAAGTTTACTTGCTGTGTAAGATTTCCCAAGACTTCAGAGGTGTCACTTGTTAGTGTTGGAACGTCTTGAGCTTCTATAGGCGCCGACTTAATTACAATCACGTCCGGGTCTTGACCACCGTCGAGTACATCTATCCCCAAACCTGCATTAACATAATCGTTGCCTTCACCCGTACTAAAGTTATTATTAACTCTTCCTTGTTGAATTAACGTGTCGTTTCCACCAGCAGTTTTTATATCTTTGAAAATTTCAAAGTTGGTAATAGCGGTTCCATCACTTAAAATCAACGCTTGGGTGGGGTTTTCAACTAAGGGATTTGTGCTAATTAAGGCAAGATTATATTGCAGTATACCAGTTTGGGTCTGTACAAACTTACCGGAAAGGTCAATTGATACGCTATCAATTCCACGTCCACCATCTAGATAAGTAACAGTGTTATTTGGGATGGTTTTAAATTCAAGGTTGACATCGTTTTGGTCAACAACAGTATCATCACCATCACCAGCCAAAATCAAATTACTACCACGACCGCCATAAATGGTATCGTTACCATCGCTAGTAATTACGATATCATCGCCAGTACCAGCGATTACCAAATCATCTTTAATCGTTCCTTTGACAATTAAACGTTCAATGTTAGTGAAATTAACAGCATCTAAAATTGCACCACCAGGAGTAGTAAGTCGTGAAAACGCTCCAGATGTAGCGCTACCAAGCAAATAACCACCTGTTATTCCTGTCCCGGTGTCGCGAATAGAATAATCAACTATTAGAGTATCTTTATTACCTCCCCCATTCGCATTATCAGTTCCACCGCTACTTAAATCAGGGTCAATAACATTAAAACCATTATCTGCAACTAGCGTATCGCCAAAATCTGACCCGCGTAAGTTTTCAACAGTTGAAACTTGCGGTGCAGCATTGATAAAAGTATCTCCTTGTGCATCGCTACCTGAACCAACACTTTGAAGATTGACGTTAACGGCGCCAGGAGAATCGCTATAATCTGCCCAGTCGATACCTGTACCACCATCTAAACTATCTGCTCCGGCACCGCCAATTAGGATATCATCACCGTTATCACCTTTAATGGTATCGCTACCCGCTAGCCCTTCAAGTTTATTATTACCTTTATCGCCTTCGAGGGTGTCGTTAAAGTTGGAACCGATAAGGTTTTCAATGGTGTTATATTCTGAATCAACGGGTTTGTTATCCGCATCCAAAATTTTAACTTTAACTAGTTTATCGTCTTCTGCGTCTCCACCATCACCTTTACCTGTCTTGAGGCTAACATCTACACCCGAACTAGAATTGCGGTAAATTGCTGTATCGTTACCCGCACCACCATCTAATAAATCGGCGCCAGCACCACCTTCTAATTTGTCATCGCCATCGTAACCACCTAAAGAGTTATCGGAACTATTACCAACTAGTACATCATCAAAAACAGTTGCGTGAACGTTTTCAACTGAAGTTAACTTATCTCCTTCGGCATCTCCTCCAAAAGCTACTCCCGTGCGAAGGTTAACATTGACTCCACCCGGAGAAGTTAAATATGTAGTTGTATCAACTCCTTCTCCTCCATTCAATAAATCACGTCCTGCACCACCAAGAAGAACGTCATCGTCTCCACCTGCAAAGATATCATCGTTACCATCTCCTGCATCAATGAAATTCTTCTGTGAGTTGCCAGTAATAATGTCTCTATACTGCGACCCTTCAACGTTTTGAATATTCAGGAGGGTGTCAGAAGTACCGTAACCATCTTTTGTGGCTTTATTTGTTGTTAAGTTGACAGTTGCTCCCTTTGGTGCATCTGCGTAACTAACAGTATTCGTCCCACCTTTACCGTCAAGACTATCGTTACCCGCACCACCCGTTAGATAATCATTACCTGCGGCGCCAACAATAATATCATCTCCGGTGCCACCATCGAGTTGGGCAAAAACATCAACGCCATCGGTAAGGGTAATCGTGTCATTTCCTCCCAACCCGTCAATTACAATTGCTTTGAGGTTATCGTATTGTTTGCCAGGTGCTTTACCTTCAGGAAAATCAAGTCCTAATAGCAATACTGATTCATTACCATCTTTTTTATTACCAGAAAGATATTTAACTGTAATCGTTTCGCCGTTCTCTGTTCCCTTACGGTTGATTACCCCTTGGTCTTTCAAAAACTCTTCGGTTGCTGGGTCAGGTGTTGGGTCTTCGACGTTAAAGTGTTTATCGTTGGGGTCGCAACCTGTACTAAAGTCAAGCAGGTTAATATTTGCTAAATCTAAACGTCTTGTAAAGTTAAAAAAGCCCAAGTCAAGAGTTACAGAACCAAAGATAATTAAAGCTAAATTGCCACTTGGTGCAAACAAACACAAAGGGTCATCTGCTAATGCACTTCCCCGTACTTTTGATGGAGAAGTTTTACCTAGTTCAACTGTTGCTCTTAGACCTCCACCAACCTCAAGACTAGCGACACTAAGATCAACACCAGCAGTGGCGCCGATTTCACCGAAGATTGTGAGATATCCTTTATTATCAGGTTTACTGAGGAAGAACCCGTTGGTTAAGTCAGCAGGGTTTTGGAAGTTATTCTTTGTAAAATCAATTAATCCTTGAGCGTCATAACCAAACCCAAATTGTGCGCTGGCGCCTGCTTTGGCGTAAATTTGAATTACAACTGGTCCAAAAACAGGAATTGGGGGAATAATACCTTTACCAATGTTTGCCTCGAATTGTAATCCAGGTGGGTTATACTCAAAAAGAGTCACATTTTGACCCAAGAGTAAATTAAAAGCTTTGCTAGGGTCTGTAAGAAGTGGGAATTTTAATCCATCTTCTTCTTCAAGCTTTTTCAGTGTGTCAACAAAGCTGTTAGGTGCTTCTGGAGCATCGGCAGGTAAGATGGAATTTAACGAAAGCGGTTGTGGTGCTGATTGTGGAGTCGGGTTTGAGTTATTCGGGTTGGTATTGAAACTACCGAGGCTAATTTTAATACCATCTGTGCCGCTCGGTAGGTTATTGAACTGTTTAATACTTTCAGTAATTTGTTCGACAAATTCGTTTGTACCAGGTTTTACTAAGTCCGGTCTAAATGTTTCAGCAAGTTCCAGTAGCGTGTAATCGATAACTGGTATTGGTGTAATTACTGGAGTTAATATGTCTTCAATTGGACCTGTAATTCTCTGAATATCTTTGAGAGTTGGACCAACAAATTTATTTGCAAACGAACCTAAATCGAGTGCAACATTTTGAAATTCAACATTAGGAACGAGTGAATCTAAATTCCAATTCGTGAGATTAAAGTCAGCTGTAATGGATGGTAAGTTACCATTTTTATCTAAACCTGTATCTAGCTTTAACTTTAGGTCTGCATTTGCCGTTAATTTCGGTCCCGAACCAAGAGTAATATCATTAAACTTCGACAATTTAACGCGCGGAGTTGCCGTATTGGTTAAGTCTAGAGCAAATTTACTATTTAGAGCGCTACCGTTGTCTGTGGCGCCGATTTGCAGAAACCCCAATGAACCTTTTAACTCTAATGGATTGGCACTTTTGTCTTTAAGATTTGCTTTAAGTTCAACTTGGAGTTCGTCAGTTGCGGATGTATCGAAGAAAAACGCATCAGCACCAGCAGTATTATCAACCCCAAAACCGACATTCAAAGCAAAGTCGAGGGTGGGAGTTACACCACCTATCAGGTTAAACCCTAAGTTAGGAAGACCGAAATTTTTTGATAAAGCAATATCAGGATTAAAGCTTTTACCAATTTTGAACTGATAAGCGATACTACTTGCGTCGGTCGGGTTACTAATATCGTTGATGTCAATCTTACCATTGTTATCCAAGTCAAGCAGCAAACCTAACCCACCCTGGCTTTCGGGTTTCAAGGCATCGAATAAAGCATTCCGAACAGCCCCATTGGTTTTATCTGTGAGTTTATCAAGTTCGTCTAAAATTCGCTTCTCAACCGAATTAGTAAGGAAATCATCAATATACTTTTGGAGAGGAACGTCACCTAGAAGCGGTAACTTAGCCAAACTTTGTCCCGCGATAGAATTCCTGATTTTGTCCAGTAGTGGTTTGATAGAACTACTTAATAAGCTCAAGTTGCTTTCCGGAGTTGTATCTGCTTCTGCTTTGAAGGTTTGTCCATTTACCGTAACAGTGATTCCATCATCTTCAATTCGCAACTGTTGTAGTTCTAAGTCGCTGATAGACATACCCCGCACAACTCTAGAAAAAACGGCGCCTTCATCCCCGGAAGTATCAAGTTGATTAATCCTTGCATCGACAAAATGACCAATCTCTTCGAGTACCACACCAGTCATATCGTTAATGCTGTGAGAATTAAGAAATTCTGTCGATAAGTAGATGGTATTGGTTTCTTTAGAATAGGCGCCTCTAGCTCCACTTAAGTCTGTACTCTTGAGAGTAACGAGTTCTGGAAGCGCTGAAAAATCTTGATTTGACCACTGTTGAAGCAGTTCACTAAGCTTTTGCGTGTCAAAATTAGTGCCATAAATTGAACTGACTTTATCCAACGACACTTCATCTTGGGCAAATTGAGTTAAAAAATCATGGGCACCAGCAAGAACTTCATCAAGCAATTCTGGGCGATGTGTAGATGTAGTGTTCATATAAGTATTTTTTTTGTAAATTTTAACAATCAATATTAAAAAATTGTTACATTGGCACGCGAACAAGCACTTGCTTATTATTCGCAGGCTTGGCAACAAAAGCTATTCGAGCTAACATGTTTAATCCCCAAAAACCAATGCGTTCATTTGGCACTGGTAGTTGACTAATCAGTTATTTGATACAACTTGCAATCAGAATATTCCACAAAGCTACATAAATTTATCTAGCTACTTTTCAGGCAAGAAAAATTGGAATAACTGTAACTAACAGCAATTACTCTACCCTGCTAAGTAAGCATATTGAAGGCTCACATCCTTATCAACCTATTTTGAATTTAATTAAGCACCCTGTTTTCTTGCTTATAACAGAACACAGCCAAGACCCACAAATCTGATATATTTTTAACTTCAATACATCTTGCTTCTAAGTATAAAATTATATTAACTTATTATCCGTGTTACAGCCTAATTAGCAAACCTGTGTAAATACTTAGGGTTAATGCACCAGTTGAAACCGACCGTGAAAGCTTCCTCCCTAGAAATGCTTATAATGTATGAAAATACACTATAAATCACCTATAGGCAATTAGTCTTTATAAAATTTTTACAAACCAGGTTTTTATAAGCTCAATGGATAAACAATGGCGTTACATTCCTAAACAAAATTTCAGATAGCGTTATCCGAAATAATACTGTCATAGATTGTAGCAACTAGCTGTGAACACACAACTTTGTTTATATATTTCACATATAAGGGAATCACAGAAATGACTTCTACAGTGGATACTAGTAATCATGTATTAAAAAAAGGAATGAGTGGCGCCAACGTTAGCGAATTACAAACACTTCTATATGATTATGGCGCCTTTGCGTTAGCTTGCATCTTTGGACTTCCAGAAGTTTTAATTGATGGTGATTTCGGTGATGATACAGAAGATACAGTCAAAGCGTTTCAACGGCAAGTCTTTCTTACAGTTGATGGTGTTGTAGGTAATATTACTTGGCAAGCATTGATTAGAAAGGCGCCTATTAATTTGCCTGTACTGAGAAGGGGTAGTAAAGGCGAACTTGTATCGCGTGTTCAACTACGATTGATTATTAGCGGTGACTACCAAGGTGTTATTGATGGTGATTTTGGCATAGCTACAGAAGAAGCTGTTAAATCTTTACAGCGACGTAATCGTTCAGGTGTCGATGGAATTATAGGTAATGATACTTGGCTATTATTAAGTCAAATCAAAGAAGCTGAGTGTTTACCTTAAAAAGAAACCGGGTTTCCCGGTTTCTACGCCAAATCATTGTTTTTATTACAGTTACCTAAAAAGAAACCCGGTTTCTAAGATTTTGCGGAATAAATAAGATCGAATTTGATTATAAATATATATTCACCCACTATAGTCACCACCAGAGTAAGTTATGACAACTACAATTAATACTTTAACACCACTCAATAAACCTATTCTCAGACAAGGCGCCAAAGGTGAAACTGTCAAAGAGCTACAAAAATTATTATTTCAATATCATATGTTTGTACATCTAGATAATAAAGGCGCCTGTGTATTTCCTGGCGAAGAAGTTATTGATGGTATATTTGGCGCCAAAACAACCGACGCTGTAAAACTCTTCCAAAACCAAATGTTTCTCACACATGACGGTATCGTTGGTGATAGTACCTGGAAATCTTTATATAAAGGGGTGCCTATAGGTTTACCCGTTCTTAAAAAAGGTAGTCAAGGTGATTTAGTAAATCTTATTCAAGAACGCATGTCCCTTGAAGGTTATTATAAAGGCATAATTGACGGTAACTTTGGTGCTAGTACTGAAACCGCTGTAAAAGCTCTACAAAAACGCGCGGGTTTAACTACTGATGGCGCCGTTGGTGATCAAACCTGGGCAAGTCTTAGCAAAATTAACACCATATTTTGCTAAAAACTTCCAAAAATTGAATTATACATCTTGTGTATACATCTTGTAGAATATTTAAATTAAATCGAGGCGAGATGCCTAACCTACGTGTAATTTATCATTTCGCATCCAAAAAACCGCTACGGATAAAATAGTCAAAATAAGTATTTAGTAATTTAGCATCTATCTCTGGACAGATAATTGAACTTTCTACCAGCGCGGTTTGCGTTGCTTGACAGCTAATTTTTGGCTCTTTAGCTTGTTGATGCTGACTCGAATTTTTGAGAAAGAAAGGCAAAAGAGGATATAAAGGATTTGATTGCGAACGAGCTTGATTACTAAGCTGTGACTGCCACTCTTGATAAGAAATATACTCAATGGAATAACCTAAAGAACAAATAAAATCAGTTAGCTCCTTCCAAGAAATAGGTTGAGGATTGTTTAAATGGAAAGATTTACCAGAAGCTCCACGTTGTCTTGATAAATAGACAATACTTTTGCTGACATAATCAACAGGAGATAAATCCAATGTATCAGTTAAACTCGTCATGCTTCCCATTTGAATGCAACCTTTAATCATTCGACAAATAACATCGTCTGTATACCAAACACCTGTTTGACTATGACCGGAAATAAATGGTGGTCTGTAAATAGAAACGGGAATACCTCGCGAGCGCGCAATAGTAGCTAATTTTTCTGCAACCCATTTACTTTGAGAATAAGAAAGTTTCATTCCAGAGCTATAAGCAAGTGGGTCTGATTCGTTAACTGTTTTTCCCAAATAAAAAGATGACTCAAAAACAGCAACGGTAGAAATATGATGTACTGGCTTCACTTTACCAACACTTGCCAATCGGAAAATTTCTTGCGTTCCCAAAACATTAGTAAGCTTTAAAGCTTCGTAGGGATAAACATAGTTGAGCCAAGCTGCACTATGATAAATTACATCAATTTGACTAGCAATTTTAAGAAAATATTCGTTTGACAAACCTAACTCAAATTTTGATAAATCGCCTAAAACCGGAATAATTCTGCTACGAAAAGCATCTTGCCAAATACCATACTTTTCTAAGTTATTTTGCACTTTTGTTTGAGCAGAATCTTTATCACTAGCACGAACTAAGCAATAAATCTCAGCTTGAGTTTGTTGTAAAAGTTCTTGCAGTAAAAAAGCTCCTAAAAATCCTGTAGCTCCTGTGAGAAAAATGGCTGTTGGTTCGGTAATAAATGAGTCATAATTATGTTCTGGGTAAATTGCATCGTCTAAAATAACCTCAGCTTCTAAATCTATAAAATTATTATTCGCTATGCTTTTTGATGTTAATTGTTCAAGCAATATATCTACCAACTGATGGATATTTGACCCTGCCAGCAAAATTTCTATAGGTAAGTTTACACCAATTTCGGTATCAATCTGGTTTTTCAGGTCGATATTGCTTAGAGAATTTAAACCCATTTCATTTAGTGGCTTTTGCAAATTTAGATGTTGGGACTTATTTAACCCTAGAACTTTGACAACTTTTTCTGTAATGTAATTAACCAGAAGTTCTTGACGTTTTTTGTCTTCAGAAGAAGATGCTAATTGTTGAAGCAACTGCAAATTTTTGGTCAATTGAGGTTCTTGCGGTTTTTCTCCTACATTTGCTATTTCTCGTTGCACTAAAAGCCGACGCAAAATTTTCCCAGAAGCTGATTTAGGGATTTTATCGACAATTTCCAACCGACGAATTCTTTTATGTGGCGCCACAAGTCCTGCTACAAATTCCATAATTTCTTCAGTAGTAGCTTCGCTTTTAAGGACAACAATACCCTTGGGAACTTCACCCGTACTTGGATGGGGACTGGGAATTACAGCAGCATCAGCTATTGCTGGATGGGATAACAATACAGCCTCTAGTTCTGCTGGCGCAATTGGATACCCGTTGTATTTAATTAGCTCTTTAATCCGGTCAACTATGTAAAAATAACTATCTTCATCTACATAAGCTATATCACCAGTGTGAAACCAACCATCGGCATCAATTACTTTTGCAGTTGCCTCTGGGTTATTTAAATACCCTTTCATCACTTGCGGACCGCGAATCCATAGCTCTCCTTGCTCGTTGAAGCCCAAGGGTTTCTGTGTTTCAATATCTACAATTTTGCATTCAGTATTTCTAATGCAGCGACCAACAGAACCGGGTTTAATTTTTTTACGTTCGTCAGGGTTGATATGCGTTATTGGGCTGGTTTCTGTCAAACCGTAAGCTTGCTTGATAATACAATTTAAACGCTGTTCGCATTCTAAAGTCAATTCATTACCCAATGGCGCCGCTCCACAGGTAATTATCTTCAAGCTAGAAAGGTCGTATTTATCTACTATTGGTTGTTTTGCTAACGCTAACACTATCGGAGGTACTAAATGTGCGCGCGTAATTTTATACTTTTCCACGAGTCTTAAAAAAGTCTCTAAATCAAATTGCGGCATTACAACTACGGTGGCGCCGCAATAAAGGCTATAGTTTAAGAAAATTTGCAGTCCGTAGCTATGAAAGAATGGAAGAATGCCAATGATTGTGTCTGCTGAACTTATCAACTCACGGTTTGTAAGTTGGTATACGTTGGCTGCTAGATTATGGTGTGTTAGTATGACACCTTTTGGCAAACCAGTTGTGCCACTAGAATAAGGCAAAGCAACCGCGTCAACTTTAGGATTAATTTGTACTTTTGGTAAGTCGTCACAATCCTCTAAAAGTACAGAAAATGAGATTGCACCAAGAGCGTTACCAAACACAAATACTGATTCAACTTTTGACTGACTAGCGGCCTCTAATCCACGATCTAGCAGTTCCGGTACTGTAAGCAAATATTTGGCGCCAGCATCATTTAATTGATATGCAAGTTCGCTAGCTGTATAAGATGGATTTGCCGTGCTGCTAACTCCACCTAAAAGGGCGATTGCCTGAAAAGCGATTGGATATTCCAGACAATTGGGACTGTAAATAGCAACTACATCTCCCTTACAAAAACCGCGCGCAGCAAAACCAGCAGCGACTTTGTTAATTGAGTCTGTTAACTCTCGATAAGTTATAGTTCGACCAGTTAGCCCGTCAATCATAGCTGGTTTGTCAGCAAATTCTACTGCTCGTTGCAAGATAATTTCTGTGATTGGCTGTTCAGGGATGCAAATATTCGGTTCTGTACTATAAAAAATCATGGGGTCTCCTTAGATAGAGAAAAGTTAGCTTGACTTTGGCTTAATGTCTTATCTAAAAACTTTAGCTGCTGATATATACAGTTAATCTGTGGTAAATCTACACCTGCTACTTGTGCTTTATGTAATGGATTACCAAAAATAGCTTCTACTTCTAAAGGACGGCGTTCATCATAGTCAATTTTCATACTAGTACGGTAAGGCTTCATCTTCACGGTATAGTCAAGCATTGTTTGAATAAAGCTATCAGGAATAATGCGTCCATTACTCTTAGCTCCTGCTACCACTTCATACATTAATTGTTCAACCAAATTACGAGTGTGGACATAAGCCATTAATTCATCAGTTCTAGCGTTGAGAATCACAGATAGTCCATTGTATGGAATATTCCATACTAGTTTTTTCCACCGCGCAAGTAATAAGTCTTCAGTTAATTCCATTGAAATACCAGCACTAGTAAATTCAGAGGCAATTTGCCGCATCTTATCTGTAATGCCACAAGAATTATAACCAGAAGTATATTCACCTAAAGTAATTTGTCCATAGTCGAGGTGGTGGATATGTCCTGCTCCGACTTTATTGGAACAGAGAAAACATAACCCACCAATAATACTGACATTACTAACTATTTCTGCAACTTCTTCTTCCACTGCAAGTCCATTTTGTAGTACTAATACTACGCCATCATCCTTGACTACAGGTGGTAACATCTGCGGCAATAAATGGTTCTGTGTGGTTTTCAATGCTACCACCACCACATCACATTGTGGCATTTTTTTTACATCATGGTAGGCTTTAACTTGGGGAAGGGTGAAATCACCATCTTTTGACTCAATGACCAAACCACGTTGACTGACATATTCATAATCGCTCTTCAGCAAAAAGTGAACATCCTTACCAGCTTTTTGTAGCTTGGCGCCGTAAAACCCACCTAATGCACCAGTACCTAAAATGGCATAACTACGCTCGGACATTTTGCTAACAAAGAGATTTTTCTATGAATAATTGTAAAGTAGAAGTGGCGCTTGTGTATTTGTAGATGATTAATCCGCGTAAGAACCAACTCAAACAAAAACTCCAGCAGGGTGAGGTCGTTATCGGCCCGTTTGTCAACTGTGCTGATCCAACATTTATTGAAATCTGTGGATATGCAGGATTTGACTTTGCCGTGATTGATATGGAACACAGTCCTATGAACACTCTAGCTGCGGAAAATCTCTGTCGTGCTGCTGAGTGCGCGGGAATCTCACCAATAGTCCGTGTTCGTAAGAATGATGCTCCGCAAATTCAACGCGCGTTAGATATTGGCAGTGCTGGCGTGCAAGTGCCCCAAATTGAAACTCAGCAAGATGCAAGTGCTTGTGTCAGAGCAGCCAAGTATAATCCTCTAGGTATGAGGGGTCTTTCATTTGGCACACGCGCGGGTATGTACACCGCAGCTGGGACACTCATTACAGACCAACTCAACCAAGAGTCTTTGGTAGTTGTTCACGTTGAAGGTAAACGTGGTGTGGAGAATATAACAGAGATTGTTAGTGTCCCCCATATTGATGTGATTTTTCTTGGTCCCTACGATTTATCCCAATCATTGGGAATTCCTGGTCAGGTGAGCGATCAACGGGTAATTGACCTTATGCAGCAATGTATTACCACAATTCGTAATGCTGGTAAAGTTGTGGGTACTTTTGCCGATAACCCGGAAGTTGCCAAACGGTGGATAGATGCGGGCATTGGGTACATAGGTTTGGGTGTCGATGTTAGTATCTTTTTACGAGCATGTGAAGCCTTGGTGAAAGCTGTCAAGGACTGATAACTTAAGTAAACTTTGGTAGGAATAAATACAAAATCATCTCTTGGTAATCGTATAAGAATTTAAAATCATCAGGACTTACGCATGAAAACCTAGAAACCAGGTTTCTTTGCGTAAGTCCTAATCATAACCCTCCTGTTTTCAAACACAAAGAGCGCTGACAGCTTGGCGTCACTGTTAAGAAATGTAAATACTTACATATCATAAAATGGTAATTTATGTAGTGTAATCCACGACTTTTTATAAAAAATAGCTATAATAAATTTTATAGCCTCCCAAAAATAAAAATTTTATTGGGAAATCTGAATATAAAAGGAGATACCCGTGCAAAAAGTAGGGGCATTAACAGAATTAGAATATGCTTTTCTGTTTACCTTAAGAAAAGTAAGTTCAATTCAATTAGAAGGATTTAAACCATTTTTTAACGATTTACCTGTAGACCCTTATATTAAAGGTAATTATCGTTTAAGAAGGTTATCTCGATTTATAGCTTCTAAAGATAGTGTAATTAAGTTACCAAAAGGCTATTTTTTTCAAGCAGCACAATATAATCCCTTGGTAGGTGATATTAAAAGAGAGTATGCCGAATTAGATAATGCGCTTATAGAACTTGATATCTTTAAAAGTTTGGTCTTAGCGTTTAGTGATTCTTGTAAGCTTCATCCTGAAGCAGAAATAGGAGTGCATCAGATTAGAATTACTTGTTCACCTGATAATTCGGGTAATCCGGCGCCAGAAGGTATTCATAGAGATGGGACTAATTTTATCGGTATCTTCTCTGTTGATCGAGAAAATGTCCAAGGTGGAGAAACTCATTTATATGTAAATAGAAAAGAGAATCCCGTTTTTAGCAAAATCCTGAATCCAGGAGAGCTATTATTGGTTAATGACCATGAATTTTTCCACTTCACAACTCCTATAAAGCCTATAGTTGAAGCGAAAGGAATTAGAGATGTTTTTGTATTAACTTCTCCGAGTTTGCTTTCTGATTAATAGTAAACGTACTCTATCGCTGGTAAAGTTTATACCGAAATTTATCGTTTGAATTTAAATTGGCTAATTCCAAGAACCTGTTTAATTAAACCACCCGCCGAAGCAACAGCACTACGTCCTGACATAATTGTTTTAGATAGAGCAAAACCGAGTCGAGAACCCCTGTGGCAAAGAGAACCTATAATTTGTAATGGTGCCACAATTAAATTTGTTGCCGAAGTTGTTAGCACTAACTGGCAAGATGACTACGCTAGAAAAGTAGAAGAATATGCTTTTCTTGAAATTCAAGAGTATTGGATTGTAGATTTTCGTGGTCTAGGTGGTTTAGAATTCATTGGCAGCCCAAAACAACCTACTTTTACAGTCTGCCAGCTAGTTAATGGTAGATATCAAAAGCAACAGTATCGCTTGAAAGATAAAATCACCTCTAGCCTTTTCCCAAGCTTGCAGCTTAAACTCGAAGACCTTATGCCACAATAAAAACAAGATAAAAAAATATCCCAAATAAATATTGTAGGATAGGTGTCTCGCCTGTCTGAAGGGATCATTAATTTGTTGGATAACTCTCAGATTCTTCGCTACGCTCAGAATGACAAGTAAATACACGTAAAAATAGTTGTAATTTATACTTTTTGTTAACTTTGCCGAAATTGCGGTGGCGAACGGTGAATTTATACATTATCCATGAATTGTAGGCGCCTCCTACTAGAGGAAGAAATATGTCATTGCAATCTGGGTTAGATGCCCTAAAAAGTGGAAATTATCAAGAAGCTATTGAACTGCTAGAAGATTTTTGTCGCGGTGAGAGTTCTGGAACCCCTGACTATGCAAAAGCGCAGATGGGTTTGGTTAAAGCTTATCAACGTGTTGGTCAAGTCGAACAAGCAATGACGCTGTGTCATCAATTGATGCATAGCGAAAATTCGCAGGTTTCGGAGTGGGCACAGCAAACTTACCAAAGTTTAAATTCATCACAAGCACAAGCGCAACAAACTGGCGCCCATACAGCAGGACGTGCAGCAACTGCTGGTGTCAAACTCGCAATGGGTGGTGTGGGTGGTAGCTTGGCGTTAGCGTCAGGAGTTACCATATCCTTGCTATTTGGAATGGTTTTTGTGTTGGGGTTGGCGGTAGTATTAATTTTGGGTAGTGATAATCCAACCCAAGGTTTAATATTTGCTATTGCGATTACCCTGATATTTAATACTCTAACTTTCTTCTTGGCGCCGTTTTTGATGGACTTGACTCAATCGTGGCTTTATCAAACACGCTGGATTGATTTTTCGGATATTGAGATTCGCAGTCCAGAAACAGCGCGCGTACTGCGTCGAGTTTGTCAGCAGAAAAATCTCAAAATGCCGCGTTTGGGAATTATTAGTGACAATAATCCAACGGCATTTACTTACGGTTCATTACCGAACAGCGCACGTTTAGTTGTGAGTGAAGGACTGTTTAAATACTTAGATGATGACGAAATTGCCACTGTTTACGCTCATGAATTAGGACATATCGTCCATTGGGATTTTGCTGTGATGACCGTTGCATCTACTTTGGTGCAAATGTGTTACTTGATTTACGTTACGTTCAGACAATTTGGACGTGGTGGTGGTGATAATAAAATCAAAGATGCGTTGCAAACAGCAGCTATTACTGCTTACGTATTTTATATAGTCGGCACATATATGGTGCTGTATCTATCCCGAACAAGAGAATATTTCGCTGACCACTTTGCCGCTGAAAGCACAGGTAATCCAAACGGACTTTCGCGCGCTTTGGTAAAAATCGCTTACGGTATTGTTGAAGAAGGTTCGCGTAGTAAAGAGCCTAGTCGCTTAATTGAAGGTACTCGTGCGCTCGGTATTTATGATGCTAAAGCTGCTAGTTCAACTGGAACAGCGTATCGTGTTGCTTCCGATAAGCAAAAAGTTGGGCGCGTTTTTTTGTGGGATATGTTTAACCCTTGGGGCGCCTGGATGGAGTTAAATTCTACTCACCCATTGACAGGAAAACGAGTTCGTGCGTTAAGTACCTATGCTGAACAATTGGGTTTGGATATTGAATTCGACATGGGTCGAATTGTTGCCGAAGGTAAAAATCTTAGCAAGAGCAAGTTATATGGAAGCTTTGCTTTAGATGTTGTACTTTACGGCGCCGAAACTATTGGTTTTGTTGGTGGCATCATTGCTGGTATAGTATTGGCTGCTGGCGCCAGTGGACATATTGGTTTTATATTTGGTTTACCTTTAATTGGGTTGGGTTTGGGAATACTTATCAAAGCGTTTATTATGTACCCAGACTTTAGCCGAGCTACTGCAACTGATGTTTTGACTTTAATGTCTGACCCTTATGCGAGTCCACTACGTGGAAAACCAGCTAAACTTGAAGGCGAATTAATTGGACGTGGTGACTCTGGATATAAGTTTGGCTCGGATATGATGCTACAAGACCGTAGTGGTTTACTATATTTACATTACGCATCACGTTTCGGCCCAATTGGTAATTTCTTATTCGGCATGAAACGGGTTGAAAGCTTGATAGGTCGTGAAGTTGGAGCCACTGGTTGGTTCCGTCGTGGCGCCGCTTCGTACATGGATTTGATACAACTTCAAAGTGAAAGTGGCACTGTTGTTAACAGCTACCACCGCTTTTGGTCACTTTTCTTGGGCAGCATGTTAACAATAGGCGGCATTGTTTGTGTTGTTTTAATCAAATAATCAAAGATTAAACACCAGCTGTCTGGCGCCCAACACGAATTTGAATATCTGTATATTCTGGAACCCAGCCAGCCGTGCCGCAGAAATAGCGCACGGCTTTTACACGTTTTGCAGGTGTCAAAATAAACCAGTGTTGTGTACCTGCTGGAACGTTAATATATTCTTGCGGTTGCACTGTTAGTTCTACTTGACTACCATCTGGACGCACAAACCCAAAAATACCCTCACCCGCTACTATATAACGCACTTCATCATCAGCGTGGGTGTGAATTTTATCAAATTTTGATAGCATTGTATCGAGGTTTGGGACTTCTGGATGCAAAACTATTAAATCTCGTGATGTGTAACCTGCGCTTGCAAGTTCTTGAAAATAATGGTCTAGATGACTTAGCACGGTTTCTTTTTGTGTGTCGTCTAGACTGTCTTGGGATAATAAGTGCTCTAATTCAGGGTTATCGCCAATTGACCAATGATTAAGTGTTATTCCTAAAGGCACCAGTTCTTGTACTATGGACTGTAAATCAGTAAGCTTGCTACCGTCTTCTTTTTGTAAAATCGCCATGTTTGCCTCCCTTGATGTGACTTATACTAATTTAGCGAATATTACTGAAAGGTTGTTTGCTGGCATTTGAAAAGTTTTTAGGAAAGAAAGGTTTTGTGCGCTAGCTGCTTGTATCACTTCTTCTAGGTCGCGTACACCCCATTCTGAATTTTGCATTTTTAACGATTCATCAAACGCTTCGTTACTAGGTGCCGTATGTTTGCCGTTTTGTTTGTAGGGGCCATACATATATAAAATACCACCTGGAGGTAATATTCTATTGGCGCCTGCCATTAAACCCAAACATGCTGCCCACGGTGATATATGAATCATGTTTATATTGACGATGGCTGTGATTGGTGAAAAGTTCTCTAGATGCGTCTCTACACTCCAAGTTGGTAAAGATGCATCTATATCAATAGGTTCATAAATATTATTGCTTTCTACTTCATTTAACCATGCTGCAATCGAAGCGCGTGCAACAGGGTTAGGGTCTGAAGGCAACCATTTATGTTTTAATAAATGCGGCGCCATGAATACCGCATGTTCTCCTGTACCAGAAGCCACTTCTAAAATTGTGCCACTTGGTGGCAGCACTTGCTGAAGTACTTCTAGAATCGCTTCACGGTTCCGTTGAGTTGCGGGAGCGTATTGTTTTGCGCTGTTGGTCATGTTTGTTTAATTAGATTCTCTAAGCTAGGTATTGCATTCATAACGGTTTAATTCCCCTTTACTAAAGTAGCAAGCAATATAAATATCAAACAAAGGAGATGTTACAGCATAAGACTAGTTTTCTTAAATAGTACAAATAAATTATGTATTTTACATTATCTACATATTCTTAGCTTGATTTTTGTGCGCGTCTTCATTTTATGATGAGTGATATTACTTGATTACGATAAGTTGATTGTTAAATAAATTACTTTTTGGCGAACAGAGAAAAATATTTTAAAAAGCCGTAATCACTCTCGTGCCTAAAGCTATGACCATATACCAGAATTAGGTTATTCATAGCAAAAGATACCTGGATTTAAAAACATGTTTATCAAAAAAGCTCTTACAATCGCTGCTTTATCTGCTGTTGCATCTCTTAGCTACGCTGGTTCCGCACATGCTCTTGGTTTCACTTACAATGCAGGTTCGTTCCGCACCCCAGGTGTAACTAGCGAAGGATCTTTCTCTAACAATGTTAATCAACAAGGCTATACAACTTTTGATTTTAATAATGGTGCTGTACCAGGAAACGACACAGTTAAATATTCTTTCTCTAGTGCTGCTCCTTTACCTACACCAGGCCAAACTGGTATTTATACTGACCAATGGGCGCCTTCTGGTGTAAGCGGTGAAGTAAATAAATCCAATTATTTAGCAGTATTCCAAGGGAATGATGCAATTATCCAAGCTAATGATGGTAAGAAATTTAACTACTTTGGTTTAAATCTGGGAGCGCTAAGTAGTGGTAATACCTTGAGATTCTTTGATGGAGCTAACTTAGTTAAAGAACTAACTTATGAGTTAATGACTAAACTTGCCCCAACCGCAGCACAACAACACGGTGGTGAAAAGAATGGTTTCTTCGAGTTTTTCTCAGAAGGTAATAACGATAACTTCGACAAAATTGTCTTATCACAAGTTGGAGGTGGCGGTTTTGAAACTGATAACCATACCTTCCGTGTTGGCACAGGTAAATATACAAGTGTTCCTGAGCCAGGTATAGTTCTAGGATTGGTTGGTGTCGGTGGTATGTTCTTACGCAAGCGCAAAAGTCAGAAAACTGCGTAATTGATCAAGAAAAGGCGGTCTGTGAAGACAATAAGCATCTACTTTAATTGTTATTTGTTGGTTTAATGTCATTGGAAAGTTGGGGATGGATTTATTTCCGTCCCCTTTTTGGTTTATATATCTCCTTGTGGGTATTCGTCCCATAAAGTTGTGATTTCGCGTAAGCTCTGAAAGTTACCGTTACCTAAAATCACATGGTCAAGTAGTGGAATGTTCAAAAGCAAGGCGCCTTTTAATAATTGACGAGTTAAATCAATATCTTCAGTACTCGGTTCGACACTACCAGAAGGATGATTATGTGCAACTATTAACCGAGTGGCGCCTTGACGTATGACTTCGCGGAAGATTTCTCTAGGTGGTGCCAGAGTTTCTGTTGCTGAACCAATAGTTATGACTTGCTTTCCTAGCATTTTATTTTTGACATCTAATAAAATGATTGCGAATCTTTCTTGCGGATACCACATTAAGTCTTGACTCAACACTGCTGCTGCATCTGCCGGACTTTCTACTGGAATCCGTTGATCTGGACTTGCTTGGAACGCACGCTTACCTAATTCAACAGCAGCTAGAATGGTTGTTGCCTTTGCTGGTCCTATTCCTTTTATATTCATCAATTCCGAAGGATTTACCTCACGTAGAGCTGCTAAAGGGTCACGTTCACACTTTGACAACTCAGATATTATATGTTGTCCTAAACCTACCGCAGATAACTTTCCGGCACCTTGACCTGTAGCTAGTAAAATTGCAATTAACTCTGCTGTGGATAATAATTTGGAACCGTGTGCAAGCAAGCGCTCTCGCGGACGCTCGCATTCTGCCATATCAATAACTCGAAGATTATAAGCCATATATTTAGGTAGAAGCTTATTAAAACACAAATGTACCTATGTACATTTATCCTCTTTTTTTTTTCAAAAATCTCGATTTGACAGAATCTTCAATTAGTTTAAATGTACACTTCATTAAGTTATGTATCATAATATAACTATTTAGTAAGGTGGGCAGGGCCCACCCTACTGTCCACCCTACTCTTATGGGTGTATTTGTGTTGCTTTTAGCATGTGATAGGTTACTAGCAGTTGAGTTAAAGCTAAGGGGTAACTTTGAATTGTTTCGCCAGTTGTGCCAGAAATTTTACCGAGTTCAGGATTTGATTCGCGGTCGCACACGCTCTTTAAATGTGGCATATCTGAACAAATCATTTGTTCAAGTTTATTTACTTGTTCTAACGTTGCGTGTCCGTCAACTTCTAATACATCAACGGGTTTTCCCATGTCTCGGTCTAGTTCTAATCGAATTGCTGAACTGAGATTGCCATTTCCAGAGGCTAGTACTTGGGTAAAATCAGGATGAGGTATTGTTGGACGGAGTACTAAGCGTACATTAAGATGCCCGTTGGCTTGGTCGATATCATCGTTGGGGGGGTAAAAACTAACTACAATATCTGACCATTGACGCTGTGGACGTATGTACTGTTCAGAATCTGGTTCTCGCTTTTCTAACTCTGCTAATACTTGCTCTTCGCTATAACCCCGCTTTTGGGTATCACGTTTAATTTTCCATTTTGCCCGCAGTCCTTCGGGAGGAGCTAGATATACTTTAACGTCGTAACAGTCTCGCGCTGCACGAGTCGAATATCCTAATAATCCTTCGACTATTACAAATTTACCTGGCTTTATATATTCCGGCGCCTCAAAGGTTCCTGTTTTATGGCTATAAATAGGTTTTAGAATTGCTTGCCCCATTCGCAACAATGATAACTGCTGTTGCATAATATCTAAATAGTTACAATCTGGGTGAAGCGCTGTAATACCGATTTCCGCACGTTGCTTGCGGTCATATCTGTGATAATCATCGGTGCAAATCACTGTCACATTCTCCGGCCCTAGTACCTGAGCAATTCCTTTCGTTAAAGTTGTCTTACCTGCTGCACTATCACCAACAATACCAAGTATAATCGGACGGCTCATCGTACTTCTCCCAAAAACGCAGAAAATGGAGCTGTAAATTGTATTTTAGTTTACCAATTATCATCAAAATAATCACTGATATAATTATGCAAATCTTGACATTCTGTCAAAGGTTAATCGCTTAATAGCTCTACAACCACGAATTATCAAGTTTATTAGAGCTTGCGAGCGTATTTATTTATTATTATTTTGTTTGATAACGTTTTGTAACATGTAGAGACGGTAACAATCTCAAATTTACAGAGTCTAATTCAGCAAAATTTATTCAGCTACTACAGACACTTAAGTCAAAGCCAATTACGTTTGCAATAAATTTAACAAAACAAACTACGCTAAATTTACAGGAATCGTTAAATACAATATTATTAGATTCGGAAAATGAAGAGTCGGTAGCGATTGAATATTCAGGTAATAATTCAGCATGGTGGAAAATTGGATGTGATTACGGCGCCTATATCTGGAGCAGAGTTTGTAATTCAAATTCCACTACAATAAAAGCGCACGTTTGCGACATCTTTATCTATAATTACTATCTAAATAATTGAATGCATCTTGTGGAGTTTTGAAACTGCCTACAACTTGCGGCGCCTGACTAAAAGGATATTTTCCGGACCTACTGACTTTTAAATAGTAGCCAATAGGACTGCCTGTATTCCATATCTCATAGCTGTAATCACGATTATTCCCTTTTTTGACTAGAGGGCTAGTATCTTTGAATACAGGTGCGTTGAGCAAGTTTAATGCAGCTAAAAAATGTACAGCCATTGTTTTTACCCGATTATTCTACAACAAGAAATTTTATACTTTTAATGATATTTTTTTGAAGCGCCAAAAGCATGAAGTAAGTTTGTATTCTCTGTAAAATAATCTTGTTTTTTCAAAATGTTGATGTTGTATAATTAGTTATATTCACTGATAAATATTTTGATTATGAAGAATTAACACAAATAAAATGTATAAAAAATTAAATATATTAATGTATTAATACGCAAGTATTGACTGGAAGAGACGCTTATTAATATGACAAAACAAACGCTTGGACTTGATAATAACCTTCGTGATTACTTACTTTCTGTGTCGGTACGAGAACCAGAAATATTGACGCAACTGCGACAGGAAACAGCACAGCACCCAATGGCAATAATGCAAATTGCTCCTGAACAGGGACAATTTATGAGTTTGCTTGTACAGTTAATTGGTGCGAAAAAAACTTTAGAAGTCGGTGTTTTTACTGGATATAGTTCGTTGGTAGTAGCGTTAGCTTTGCCACATGATGGTAAGGTTGTAGCTTGCGATGTTAGTGAAGAGTATACACAAATCGCGCGGCGTTATTGGGAGAAAGCCGGAGTATCGCACAAGATAGATTTGCATATTGCTCCAGCGGTTGAAACGCTTGATAAGTTAATTCAAACAGAACTCGAAACATTTGATTTTGCTTTTATTGATGCAGATAAAAGTGCTTATGATGATTATTATGAACGGTGTTTGCAACTCGTGCGTCCGGGTGGTTTAATTGCAATCGATAATGTATTGTGGTTTGGAAGAGTTGCTGACCAGAAAGTACAAGATAATAGAACGAAAAAAATCCGCGCGTTGAATGCGAAGTTACATGAGGACGCGCGGGTTAATATTAGTTTGGTGCCTGTTGGTGATGGGTTGATGTTGGCTCAGAAGAGGCACTGAAGTGCTTAATTACGATGACTTTGGCGCCTTTTTTCTTCCAAACCTGAACGTTTAGAGGGAGTTAATGTGTCAAAACAATGATGGCAACAAATTCCTTCTTCGTAGTGAGGGGAAAGTTTATCTTCGTCGTTAATAGGGTGTCCGCATCCTACACACATGTCATGGGTTCCTTGTTCTAACCCATGTTGCACTGCGATGCGTTCGTCAAACACAAAACATTCTCCAGACCAGAGACTTTCTTGCTGTGGCACTTCTTCTAAATATTTCAAAATACCGCCTTGAAGATGGTACACTTGCTCAAATCCTTGAGACATCATATAAGATGAAGCTTTTTCGCAGCGAATACCCCCTGTGCAGAACATTGCTACTTTTTTGTGTTTTTTGGGGTCGAGGTGATGACGCACATAGTCGGGGAACTCTCGAAATGAGTTAGTCTCTGGGTTGACGGCGCCTTTAAATGAGCCAATTTTTACTTCATAATCGTTACGGGTATCAATAACAACTACATCGGGGTCAGATATAACAGCGTTCCAATCTTTAGGACTAACGTAGGTTCCGACTTGTTCTGTAGGGTTAACAGGTAAACCTAATGTGACGATTTCTTTCTTTAACTTTACCTTCATGCGTTCAAAGGGAGATTCTGAAGCTGAAGATTCTTTATGTTCCAAGTCAGCGAGACGAGAATCTGAACGTAGATAAGATAGTACTGCGTCAATAGAGTTACGCTCACCCGCTATAGTACCGTTAATACCTTCAGGCGCCAGTAAAATAGTTCCCTTAATTGCTTGAACAGTACAAAATGCCAGTAAAGGGTCTTGCATCTGGGCAAAATCTGGCAGTTTAGTAAATTTATAAAATGCAGCTACTACCAGAGTCATTTTTCTTTTAACCTCTTTCTTTTAAGAAGACTATCAGATATAATCTAATTTATCAAAGTGAAAGGGGGTTTAGCTCAGTTGGTAGAGCGCCTGCTTTGCAAGCAGGATGTCAGCGGTTCGAGTCCGCTAACCTCCATATATTTATTAAAATGTAGAGACCGTACATGTAGGGTCTCTACACAATATATTTCTAGCAACTGGGGCAAACTGCTATGGTAAATCCAGCGGATAAAGGTTTCATAGAACCATCACAACGTAAAAGTGCTTCTAAGTTAGAAGTACTTAACTGTGTATCAGGGGAAAGGTTTAAGGTTGAAATTCTGGGTTACAAAACATTATCGGGAATAAACGACCCAGTAACAGCGCAAGCAATATATTACGCAAACCAAGCTGGAATGCAGCTAAAACAAATTAAAATAACTCTCCAAGGAGGAGAAGCGCAAATCGAAGCAGGCGCCTTACAGTATTTACATGGCAACATTCAAGTAGAAAATAGAGCGGGTGGAGTCGCTGGACTCGGAAAAGCAATGCTGAATAAGTTGCTTACCAACGAGTCTATATTTATTCCTCGCTATCGTGGTGATGGAGTTATATATCTCGAACCGTCGTTTAGTCATTTCATGATTTACTACCTTAACAACGAAGAAATTATTGCTGATAAAGGTTTATTTTACTGTGGTGAAGGCGCCCTTGATGTCGGTGTTGCAATACAAAAGAATGTTTCATCAGCATTATTGGGTGGTGAGGGTTTCTTTCAAACTCGCATTCGTGGTACAGGGTTATGTGTCTTTGAATTACCAGTACCTGCTGACGAAGTACATTGTGTGCATTTAGAAAACGAAACGCTTCGAGTTGATGGTAACTTTGCTTTAATGCGAAGCGGTAGAATCGAGTTTACCGTCGAGAAATCAACAAAGAGTATTTTCGGCACTTTAACGAGTGGTGAAGGACTATTGCAAACTTTCCGAGGTACAGGTAGAGTTTGGTTGGCGCCTACTCAAGGTGTTTATGAACAAATTCGTCTTGGTGGTATCGATAGTTTGACTACTGCGCCGAAATCCTCAAATACGTACACTTAAATTATGGTTCTAAATTACGGCGTTGTTCACCTTGTTGAATTTCGCGCTCTAGGAAATAATTTAGTAAGGTTCTTAGCAAGACAATGGCGCCTAAATTTAAAATATCTTGACGAGTTGGCGCTACAGCAGTACGTAAAATATCGCTAGCAACAGAAAACTCTAATCCCAAAGCAAGCATTCGTCCTAACTGCAAACGAATGAGTTCTGTAGCATCGAAATGTCTAGAACGAGAAAATAATAATTTAATGTAATTAATAATACCTTGAAAGACTGCTCCACCAATGACAATCGCTGCTGCTATCTCTGCTCCTCCTGCTAAATAACCGACAATAATTTTTAACCAAAACTCTAAAGGATTTGTTAGCGTTCTTTCGCCTCTACCTTCAGTTACATTTAAACTGAGAAGCATAACAAGTCCTAAAATAAGTGCCAATGGCAATAACAAATTAATTAATGGTTCACGTGATGGCTCTCGTTTCATGCTATTTAAGCACTCGTTTATAACGAAATATTTACACAATACACGTAGTTAGATTAAATTAGATAATACTTAAGTTAGATGTTATGAGCTTATTTATAGATGTAAAAAATAAAAGCATTTACTTTAAGAAAGAATTAATATAAATTAGTTATGTCTTTACCTAAAGAAACATCATTGCTTATAGGTTCGGCGCCTTTATCAGCACCAGAAGCATTACGAACAGAACAAGCAGTTAGTAATCCAGCTGATGACCCATTAATTGCTCAAGGTTGGGAAACTACTTCCTACGTAGGCATAATTATACTAGTATTTTTGATTTTAGCGGCGGTTGGATTATTTAGCCGCAGAATCGAATACGTTATAATTACCGCTTTGTTTTTTAGTTTATTGTTTATCGGCTTCGTTTTAGTTGCGCGTTAATCTCAAAATCTAACATTAGATATAGGTAATTTTTAAAAATATACCTCTAGAGTATATTTACAAAGCTACTAGTGACAGATAATTAATAACATATGTATTAAATTAATCAAATAAATGTTACCTACGATTAAGATATTAATGCGCTGGGCAAGCTCATTAGTATTGTTGTTATTAACAGCCTGCACTAGTAAATCTAGTACTAACGATGTATCAAAAGAATTACGAAGTGTAAAATCATGGGCAGCAACTGCTCATATGGTTGGTGATGCTTGGAAACGTGGAGCAGTGCCAACAGCTTACGCAAAACAAACGCTTAAAAAAACGCAGGAAGAACTTAAAAAAGAAACAGATTCATTATCAAAGTCTTCAATTGATGAAGAAAAGCGTGCTTCCATTCTAAAATCACTATTTTCGCTTCAAACGACATTAACTCAAATGTCTACTTCAATAGAGCATAAGAGCTATAAAGCCTTAACTCAAGAAATACAGCAATTATCAGCACAAGAGCAGAATATGACAAAGCTAGCGCAAACCGCAAGTGGGCAGTCATGAACAAAATACTTGAGATTGCGTTAGGAATTATTACAAGTATAGGTGGTTTTCTTGATGTCGGCGCCATTGCTACTTCAGCAGAAGCTGGTTCAGAGTTTGGGTTCCAACTATTATGGGCAATAGTTTTAGGAACGATTTGCGTTATTTTTCTTGTTGAAATGTCAGGAAGGTTAGCTGCGGTAAGTAAGCATACTTTAGCTGCTGCGGTACGTGAAAGATTTGGCTTTAACTTTTATGTCATCCCTCTTTTGGCAGAGATTGCAGTTGACTTTTTGGTATTAGGCGCCGAAATCGGGGGTGTTTGTATTGCTTTACAATTAGTTACAGGTATTAGCTTTCAATGGTTTGCTTTACCTGTAGCTTTCGCAATTTGGCTATTAATTTGGAAAGGCAATTTTGAAATAATAGAAAACGGTATTTCGTTTCTAGGGATAGTCACATTAGTTTTTGTTGCCGCCACAATAAAACTGCATCCATCATTAACGAATCTTGGTACTGGATTACTACCAACTTTACCACGTCACGATACACCACATTATTTGTTTCTGGTTGTGAGTATTCTTGGCGCCCTTATTAGTCCTTATTTATTTTACTTTTATTCGTCGGGCGCCGTTGAAGATAAATGGGATACCAGTCATATTGGTACTAACCGTGCGGTTGCTGGTTTGGGAATGGCGTTTGGTAGTATTGTTTCAATTGGGGTATTAATTGTTGCAGCAATGGTATTAAACCCGAAAGGTATCCAAGTTGATAGTTATGAACAAGCAGCATTGATGTTAACAGAAACGTTTGGATATTGGGGCTTTATTTTGTTTGCTGCATCGTTAGGTATAGCTTGTTTTGGCGCTGCATTGGAAGTAACGCTTGATACTGCTTATATTGTCGCGCAAGCATTAGGTTGGAATTGGGGCGAAAATTTACGTCCTAGAGAAGCTGCACGATTTAGCCTTGTTTATACAGTGTTTGTTTTTTTAGCTTCACTACTAATGGTAGTAGGAATTGACCCATTACAACTAACGCTGTTTTCAATGGCAATAACAGCATTAATATTACCACCTGTTATTATTCCTTTTTTGGTGTTGATGAACGATGAATCTTATGTAGGCAGGTATCGCAACGGTTGGATAAGTAATAGCGTAGTGATTTTTACAATTGTTCTAGCTTTTGTTTTGGCAATTGTTGCGCTTCCCTTAGAATTTATTGGAGGTTGAGATGGATATAATACGGGATGTTCTCGACAATCAACTCGTTGACCGGAATCAGAATAATATGGGTAAAGTTGATGGAGTTGTGATTGAGTACGAAGAAGGAAAGCAGCCAAGGTTAGTGTATATTGAAGTTGGTCTTGTAACTCTCGCGCGACGCTTGCATCCGAGTGCTTCACGCATATTAACAGCAATACAAAATAAATGGGGCGCCAAACATAGCGAACCGTTTCGTATTCCTTGGTCAAAAGTCCGAGATGTTGGTATTGATGTAGAAGTAGATGTAGATGCAGAAGAAACACCAGCATTGATATGGGAAAAATGGGTCCGTGCGAATATTATTAGCCGTATACCAGGTGGTTAGTTATGAGCGAAATACATTTAGAATTGCTTTTAGGTAAACAAGTACTTGACCCAGCAGGTCAACCCGTTGGACGTATCGAAGAAATACGTGCGGAGCAAAACGGTGATGAATGGTACATCGACTCATATTTAATTGGTAATATTGCCATACTTGAAAGATTATCCGCATGGGAAATCGGGTTATCTATATTAAAACGACTGGGAGCAAGAAAAATTCACAGTGGATACAGTGTCCCGTGGCAGCAAATGGATTTAACAGAGCCACAAAAGCCAAGATTGCGCTGTCACAAAGAAGAATTAAAACAGTTTAACCAATCAGACAGCTAATATTCCTCTCTATGTACATATGGTGCAATCCCATTTATTGGAAATTTAAATTATAAGGGTTTTGGCTAGTTGTTTAAATCTTTGTGAGAAATCCGGGTTTAGCGTACTTGAGCTATTAGCCTTGGATTTAAATCTTAAATCTTAGGCGAGTTGGTTTAATCAACAGGGATTTCGATTATAAATTCGGCACCTTCTCCTGGTGCAGAATTTACTTTAATATTGCCACCGTGTTTCTCTATTATAATTTGCCGCGCGATTGCTAGTCCTAATCCTGTACCTCTACCAACTGCTTTAGTAGTAAATAACTTGTCGAAGATGCGTTGTTTGACTTCTTCGCTCATTCCTTTACCATTGTCTTTAATATAGATAATTACTTTTTGTGCATCTGTACTTAAGCTGGTTTTGACGGTGATACAATTGGGGTTAATTTGAATTTCCTCGAAGCTGCGTTCGATGTTTGATTCTTCGAGCGCATCTATGGCATTGGCGAATAAGTTCATTAGTACTTGATTTAGTTGTCCAGGGAAGCAGCAAATTTGAGGTATTTTTGCGTAATTTTTGGCTATTACGATTTGGGGACGATGTTCGTTTGCTTTGAGACGGTGTGAAAGTATCATGATGGTACTGTTAATTCCGTCGTGAATGTCAAACGGAATTTTTGTTTCTGTGTCTGCGCGGGAGAATGTTCGTAAACTATTTGATATACTACGAATGCGTTGCACACCTTCTTTCATTGAAGAAAGTAGTTTTGGTAGGTCTTGACGTATGTACTCTAAATCGATTGTCTCTATTTCTTCGCTAATTTCGGCACCTGGGTCAGGAAATTGTTGTTGATATAAATCTAGTAGTCCAAATATATCATTAACGAAGTTGAGCGCAGGTTGGATGTTACCAGCGATAAAACCAACAGGGTTATTTATTTCGTGTGCTACACCTGCAACTAAGTTTCCTAACGCTGACATTTTCTCGCTTTGCACGAGTTGAGTTTGAGCTTCTTGTAGTTCTTCGAGTGTTTGCTGTAACTCCAAAGCTTGAATTTTCTGCTCTCGAAGGTTTTGCTCTAATTTAATAGCGTAGTTTTGTGATGTTTGGTAAAGAGTCGCGTTTTCGAGAGAAATTGCTGCTTGTGAACAAAGTAAATTTAATATTTCTACCCGGTCTGTTGTAAATGCTTCTCTAATTAAATTATTTTCTAGATACAATACGCCAACTAAGCGAGTTTTATTTATAATTGGGGTGCATAGAACACTTTGCGGATGGAATTGTTCAAAGTAAATGTCATCTGTAAACTCTGTACTGGCGCCAACATCATTTATTATCACCGATTTTTTCGCATAGCGCGCGTAGTTAATCAGATTCTCTGGCAATAGTACATTCCTTTCATCATGACTGTGAGCAGCGACTCCAAGAATATTGTTCTTTAGTAGTAATAATACACCTTTGTCGGCGCCTGCATTTTCTAAGACAACTTGCATTAATGCTGATACTAAATTATCAAGTTCAATTTCACTTGATAAACTTTGAGATGCTTTGAGAATAGCTTTAAAGTCTAAATATTCAGTAGCTGTTGTACTATGACTGCTAATAGTTGCGAATTTATCGGTTTTGATTGGAGATATTGTAGATAGAAATGAAGTTAGTAATTGAGGATAGTTTTGCTTTAAGTGGGTGAGTTTGGTTTTTGCTCCCCAGTGCTGATATGCTTCGTATGCTTTTACCATATAGGTTTGTGCGATTATTTTTTTACCCCATTCCAGGTAAAATTTAGCTGCTAGTTCCCAGCATAGTGCTTCTTCATTAAGATATCCGTTCTCTTGGGCAAGAGCAATGGCTTTATCGTAGTACTCTATTGCCTCGACTTTATTATTTAACACCCGATGCTGTTCTGCTTCTATCAAATACCATTTATGTAAATGGTTCATTGGAGCGTGGTTTGCCCAGTTCTTGATTTTATCTTGGTTTTGTTTGACTTGGGTTAAAATGATTTGTTGCTCTTCTGCCGTTTGCTTTGAGAAAATTCCAAGTTGGCACAAAGAAGCATAAAATGGTATCAACGCTGAATAATATGTTCCAGCAATGGCGCCTGCATACTGTTGGGCTAAAATAGAATTCTCTACTCCTTGTCGATTATCACCAAATAATACACATAACATCAACTTGTGTAAGTATAATGTACCTATTGAATAACTATCACCTACTTCCGTGTGAACTGGCATCATTTCCAACTCGTTATATATTTCACCGTTTAATAATATTGAATTTGTATAATTTGTCGTGAGATTTAATGCTGCCTGGTAAAAAATACGCAGAAAGTTACGTGCGCTTTCCTGCTTTATTTGTAACATTGCTTGGTTATATAAATGCATTTCGTCCACTAACCAAGCTAAATTTTTACCTGACCAATATGATAAGTTACAGTAATTAAAAGCACAATAGGCGCCGTATTCTAAATCACCGGTTTCTAAACCACTGTGATAACCTTCTAATAATGGTTGAATATTTGTTTGTAAATGAGTTTTCCAACCCAAAACGAACGGGTATACTAAGTTAATTACTTTTGCTTTGAATTCGCTTGCTTGGGGTAAAAGTTTTAATGCTGCATTTCCACAACTATATCCAGCTTCGATATCATTGCCAAAAGCACATAAAATTAACCCATACGTTGCATATGCGTATGCTGAACAAGGAGCATTACCATATTGTACTGATATACTAACTTGTTTGAGGATAATTAACGGGTAAAGTTGAGCCATACCAATATAGGCAGCAGATGCAACGCTTGATAAAATCCTCATTGCTGCTAGCATATCTTGTGACTGCATTGGCGCCAATACCGATAAGTCATTAATAGAGTTATCTGATATACATGTAGCAACTTCTGCCATCGCTTGCTGAAAGTCTTCTGGTGTAGGCAATTCAGGAAATTCTATTCCAAAACGCTTTAATATAACTAGGGCAGTTGAAATTGCATCTGCAAATTTATTTTGAGATATATACGCTTGAATTTTGATTTCATGTACTTTAATTTGATGCAATAGTACACGCGCATTATGGGTAACTTGATTGATAAAATACTCCATTTGCTCTAAGTCACCGCACAAGTAAGCAATTTCGGCGCTTTTTTCGTGCAAAGCTAGTGTTGTTTCATAATGTCGTTGCCAGCTATCTTCTCCTAAAAGCTTAATTGCTTCTTTTGCATACTCTCTAGCTGCACTATACGCTGTGGCACTTCTAGCTTTACGACAAGCAATAAGGTTTAGCTGCGCGAGTTCATCACGTTCAACTTGGTGTGTTATTAACTCAACTCCATAATTTAGCTGGTTAACTATTTCAAATATTCGCTCTTCTCTAGTTGCTGGTACAATACTCTTTAATAAAAGGCGCCCAATTTTTAAATGTGTACTTTTTTTATCAGCTTCTGAAATCAGTGCATATGCTGCTTGCTGTACACGGTCGTGCAAAAATTGAAATGTAAATGCTAATTGTTCATTATTATCTATAAGCATACCATCAGCTTTTGATTGGTAGTACTTATAAACTTGACTAGTCGTCAATATCAATCCTTCCTGAATTGCTTTCCATAGTGCAGCAGCATCAATATCAGATACTATGGATAGAATTCCTAAATCAAATTTATTACCAATACAAGCTGCTAATTTTAATATATCTTGAGTTGCAGTTGGTAAAGAAAGTAACTTCAATACGATAAACTCAACGATGTCATTACTTAAAGGCAAATTATGAGCAGCGCTCTCATCCCACTGCCATATACTTTTTTCGTAATCAAAGTAAATAACTTGTTCAGTATAAAGTGTGTTTAATAATTCACGGGTAAAAAATGAGTTACCTTGAGTTTTACTATATATATACTGCGTTAGCGAATAAGTTTTATCTACATGATATAAGACTGTATCAGCGACTAATTTATTTACAGCATCGAAACTCAAAGGATTTAATGTAATCGTTTCTATCGTTACACCCGCATGTTGAATGTCATCGATTGTTGACATTAAGCGATGTGTACTGTTGACTTCGTTATCGCGATAGGCGCCAATTAGTAATAAATACTCAAGCTCAACTGCTAAAAAATGAATTAATTGTAATGAAGCAGTATCAGCCCATTGTAAATCATCGAGGAATATTACAAGCGGATGTTCAGCACTACAGAAAACGCGAATAAACTTTTTGAATATTAAATTAAAACGATTTTGCGCTGCTGTTACATCTAAGTCTGTAGATGGTGGTTGTTTGTCAATGAGTAATTCTACTTCCGGTATTACATCAATAATTACCTGTCCATTGTCACCGACAGCATTTAATATCAGATTTTTCCATTTTAGAATTTGCGATTCGCTTTGAGTTAATAGTTGTTCAATTAAATCGCCAAATGCTTGTATTATCCCAAATAATGGTACATTGCGCGCTAACTGGTCGTATTTACCTTTGATAAAATAACCGTGATTCTGGGCAATTGGTTTTTGAACCTCTTTAACTAAAGCTGTTTTGCCTGTTCCTGAAAACCCACGCAATAAAAGTATTTCCACACCTGTTTTAGATACACGTGCGAATGCTTGTAGTAAAGCTGTAACTTCTTTGTCTCGACCATATAATTTATCGGGAATTAAGAAACGGTCGCAAATATCTTTGGTTCCTAGAGGAAATATTGTATTACTGGCGCCTTCATTACTTTGGTATAAATTTAAACAAGCTTCTAAGTCATACTTTAAACCGAGTGCGCTTTGGTAACGTTCTTCGGGATTTTTTGCCATTAACTTAGAAACTATCACCGCTAAAACTTTGGGAATATTTTTGTTGATAGCGTCAACTGCAACGGGTTGCTTGGTAATATGGCTATGTACTAACTCGCTTGGTTCATTACTAATAAAAGGTAGTTGTTTAGTTAGTAACTCATAAAAAGTCACACCCAAACTATAAAAATCGCTGCGATAATCGATACATCGGTTGATACGTCCGGTTTGTTCGGGTGAAATGTATGCTAATGTCCCTTCTAATATATTGCGTTGTAGTTGTTGAGTTTCGCGCAGAAGTAAAGATGAAATACTAAAGTCAGTAATTTTGATTTGCTGAGTGTCTGGGTTAATTAGGATGTTGGCAGGTTTGATATCTTTGTGAATAACACGGTTGCGGTGTAGTTGATCAAGGACGGTTGTAATTTGAATGGCAATAGAGAGGAAGTGAGGTATTGATAGTTGGGTGGATACTAACCAATCTTTGAGTGATATTCCTCCAAACTCCATGATTAATGCGTAACCGTTACCGTATATCTCCAAACTGTAGGGTTGAACGATACCCGGAATATCAAGCTTTGCAGCAATGGTGTACTGGTTACGAAAGTACACTATCTCGTCAAAGCTGGGGTCTGGGTTTCGCATTAACTTGATGGCAACAGGCGCCTGGTCACGTTCGCGTACAGCTTGATATACAATTGTTCTAGTACCGACATAGATTCTTTCGCTAATGCTGTACCCAGGAATCTTGATTGCTGCTGTCACCATTACCACTACCTGTAAAATTCAAGCTACCTCTACGAAACTATTATTCCCACTTTACAAAGATTTATATCAGGTTCATGAAGAAATTAAGATTTTATATAAATTGTGTTTATTTAAAGATTTAGTTTGGTGAGAAAGCTAGGGAGTTGATGGAGCGAACTAGAGCGCAAGTTGCTGATGCTAACGCGCAAGAGAGAATTTTGGAATTAATCGATAAAATACTTGTATATAAGTTTCCGAAGTTAAGTAGACAGGAGTTAGAAGCTATGTTTGGGTTGGATGATTTGAAACAAACACGCTATTTCCAGGATGTAATGGAAGAAGGTGGTTTGAAAAACGCTCGTAAATATATTTTGTCAGTTTTAGAGACGCGGTTTGCTAATGTACCTCAAGATATTGGGAAAACATTGAATAGTATTAATGATTCATCTTTTCTGGATAGCCTAATCAGACAAGCAGTGAATGTTCAAAATATAGCTGAATTTTAGCAGTTACTTCAAGAAGCAACACGTAATGAGTAGTTAGTGTAGGTTGGGTGATAACTAGTTACAGAGGCGGGCAGGGATGCCCGCTCCACAGGATTTATACAAGATTTATGATTTTAGTGTAGGAAACCTGCTATTGAGCCGACTATTAGTAGTACTCCCATTGCTAGACGATACCAAACGAAAATCCATGTGTTGTGTTGTTCTAAGTAGCGTAGTAGTCCGTATATTGCTAGAAACGCGGAAATGCTAGCAGATGTAAGACCGATACCTAGAACCATCCAACCGTGTGCGTCTAAACCAGCTTTGAATAATGTATGTAATTCTACTGCTCCTGCTAGTAATACTGCTGGTAAACCTAGTAAAAAGGAAAATTTTGCTGCGGTTTCGCGTTCCATTTCTAGAAAAATGCCTGTTGTTAATGTGGAACCCGAACGGGATACTCCTGGTATTAAGGCAAATGCTTGAGCAATTCCTACAAATAAACCATCGCGTGTGTTTAGCTGGTTAAAAGTGCGTTTGTGGTGAGTACGTTTTTCTGCGTATGCTAGTAATAGTGACATGATAATGGATGCGGTGCCTATTACTGCTAAACTTCTAAAGGGTGAACCTGGTACGTTTAATGCCTTTTTAAATAAGGCGCCTAAAATAATTAGCGGTATTGTGCCTACTAATATGCCTAGTGTAAGTCTAAAGGCGCCGCTATCAAAGTTTCTAGATTCGATTGCCCGAAATGTACCTCCTGCTAATTGTTTGATGTCTTTCCAAAAGTAAGCAATGACAGCAGCTAAAGAAGCAAGTTGCATCGCAGCAGAAAACGCTGAACCTGGGTCTGTCCATCCTAGTAATGCTGGCACTATTCTTAAATGAGCAGTACTGCTAATTGGTAATAATTCAGTGATTCCTTGCACAATTCCTAAAATTATCACCTTAAACCAACCTAGTTCTACAAACCCTAAATCTACATCACTATTTACAGAAGCAGTAGCGATAAATGTATCCATGAAGCTGTTAATCATACCAGTTGTATAGTCGTAAATTTACAAAATTAACTAAGAATCTAATATGTCATTCTGAGCGTAGCGTAAACGCAGTTTTCCCGCAGGGAAGAATCTCTTTTATATTGATAATTTATAAGATGCTTCACTGCGGTGACTCATGACAATAGCCCTATTCCCATATTTATTTACCAAAATCTTGACCGATTATAACTGTAATATCAGAATCTATATCTCCAATTGAGTCAATTTCTACTGTTCCAATTCCTAAAGCTTCTTTGACTGCATTTGCTGCTGCTATATCACCTTTTTGGGCAATAATTTTAGTGTGGGTAAGAGGAAAATTATCTGCATCAACTTCATGGTTAGAAATATAAGTATGCGGAAAACCATGTCTACCTAAAAATAAGGCTGCTTTATTAGCTTGTCTTGTTTTTTTTGTACTATCTATTATTGCTAATCTGATTTTGCTGATTTGAGTTTTATTACCTTTAATGTTGTTGCTATTAGTATATGCTTGGTCATTGGCAACATTAAAATAGTTTTTTAGTATTGCTGGTATTGTTTCATGATTTGCTATCCAATAGCTGCGTTTATATTCACTTCGCTCACTAAAACGACCGGGTAACATTACTAAACTAATATTTTTGCGGTCGCTGTGACTAAGAAAATCGAAGATACCCAAAATTTCGCCAATTGAAAAGTCTGTATCTACATTATTTTTAATGACACCAAGTAGTTGCGGTATTTTGGCAACAGTTTCAGGTTTTAATAGAGATTGCAATAGCGCTTTTAAAGCTTCTTGCTGTCGCTGGACTCTACCAATATCACCTAATGCATCGTGACGAAAGCGCACATATTCTTGAAAGTGTTGACCGTTAAGTTTTTGTTTACCTGGTTGGAAGTCTATATATAACTTTTGAGTTTTATCTACATAATGCATTGCTTTAGGAATATTTACTTCTACATCCCCCAAAACATTGACTAATTCTATAAAACCTTCGGTGTCAACTCGAACGTAATGGTCAATTGGTATATTCGATAACAAATTACTCACAGATTTTGCTGCTGCTTCGGCGCCTCCTATAACATTAGCATCATTAATTTTGTCTATACCCTTTCCTGGCAATTCCACAAGTGTATCCCTAGGAATTGACAGAACATTAATTTTATGCGTATCAGGCATTAAACGTACTAGTAACATTGTGTCACTATTGCCTGCTAATGCTTGAGTATGTGTAGGGTCTTGGGAGTGGGGATGACCGGAGTTATCTATTCCTAGAAAAAGAATATTTACAGGACGAGTTAATGTATCGGGAATTAAAGAATCATTACTACGTGCGTGAGGTAGATGAGCAGACAGACTTTTTCTAAATGGAGTCCCAGCAAGTATAGATGCTGATATCAAGCTAAATGCAAAACATCCAATAAATATACTACCAGTTAAAACCCAAGGAAATTTTCCTTTATTTTTATTTACATAATTATCTTGTTTACTCTCTTCGCTGTTTACATTTATTTGCTCTTTATCTGTTTCCATACTTCATCCTCACACCATGTAGACTAAGGAACGTGGGTTATCAAATGTTGACGGTAAGTTATTAATAACTTTTTGTATATAGGTAAACATCTATGAGCTTATCTATACAAGCCTCACCAAGAATTTGACTACCTAGATTGTGGATTATTTTTGCAAAAATAACTATAAATAATTCGCAAGTTCTTTTAATCGTGTTTAATAGTATAAAATATTACACATTATGATGAAAAATATAATTTTTTGTGATTTTGATGGCACGATAACCGCACAAGAGACTTTTGTTGCGGTGCTAAAGGAGTTTGCACCTGAAGTTGCTTCTGAGTTAATTCCCCAAATGTATGCTTTAAAGGTGACGTTACGTGATGGTGTGCGTCGCATATTAGAATCTATACCATCATCATGCTTACCCGAAATTATTGAGTTTACTCGGCACCAACAAATGCGTGCGGGACTTCCTGAGTTATTAGATTTTCTCGAAGAGCGGGATGTTCCGTTTGTGGTGGTGTCGGGTGGGTTACGTTCAATGGTATGCGCGGTATTAGATTCTTTAGTGGAACGCGCACACGCTATTTATGCCATAGATATAGATACGAGTGGTTCGCATTTTCGCGTTGTATCATCATACGAAGGTGAAACTGAGTTGGTTGATAAAGTCAAAGTTATGGATTTATATGACGCAACGAATACTAAAATAGCAATTGGTGATTCTGTTACCGATTTAAATATGGCTTTAACGGCGCCTGTGGTTTTTGCTCGTGACCGTTTGGCTAAATATCTCGATGAACGAAGTAAACCTTATATTGCTTGGAATGATTTTTTTGATATTCGCAACGTTTTAATAGAAATTTGGCAATGAAGCAACAATTACTTGATACAGTCAGTATTAATTATGACCCGCGTGTAGAACTTCTCGGCGCCGCCAGTTATTTCCATGCACAAGGTTGGATGTTAGGCACAGCAGGAAATTTATCAGCAAAAATGCCTGATGGTAGCTTTTGGATTACTGGAAGTGGTAAGTCTAAAGGAAAACTATCCCCAGAAGATTTTGTTCGTGTTTATCCTGATGGAAGCACACCTACGGCGCCAGTTGAAGCCGAAGTAAAACCATCGGCAGAAACTTCTATTCACTCTAGCATTTACGAACTGTTTGCCGATGCACAAGCTTGTTACCACGTTCACTCAGTCGATGCGAATTTAGTATCGAACTTTGTTAAGGGTGATGAAATACCATTGCCACCTTTAGAAATGATTAAGGGTTTGGGTATCTGGGAAGAAAATCCTAATTGCGTTATGCCTTTATTCGATAATCATTTAAAGGTTCCACAGATTGCCTCGGATATAAAAACCCGCTTCTTAGCACAAAAACCGCAAATACCTGCTTTACTAATTCGTAACCACGGTGTTACAGTCTGGGCAAACTCTCTTGAAACCGCGCGTAACTATATTGAAATTACAGAGTTTGTATTTCGTTATATGGTCGCGGCAAGAAAAGCTGGTATTTAGATTAAGAACTACTTATGACTCTTCGCGTTGTTGCCCGTGTTGTCACTTTACCTGGTAAGGAAAGCGAATTTAAAGCTTTGGCATTACCTCTTGTCGAAGCTTCAAGACTTGAAATCGGATGTATTAGGTATGAGCTTCTGCAAAATTTAAATGACTCGACTGATTTTACATTTGTGGAAGAATGGACGAATGATGCTGCTTTAAATTTACATTTACAGGCGCCGCATTTTGTTGAAGCTGCTGGAAAACTTGATGGTTTGGTTGCTATGGCGCCTGATATTCGTCGTTATGAGGTAATATTTTAAGTATATTCACGGTATATTTTCTCGTTACTTACTTATAATTTGAGCAACCTTGTTGTAACAAGATTGCTCAAAGTAGTTCAGTATATAGTTTGGCTTTAGAAGGTTCGTGATATATTTCATTTTATAAAATATAAATATTCAAATAAGCTTCAGTGAAAATACTAATTTATTGATTTTGTTCGTTACATCCTCCGAAAATATACGTGGTTTCTCTACTCAGTACGCCAAAATCAACCGATACGGTGATGCTAGGACGCGATATTTAATGAAATAATGAGTTTGCTTGATTTTTATCGGCTAGTATATTTGTTTTATGAGTTTTTCTGTTAGTCGTAATATTACTTATAGAGAAAAAAAACAGCATAAGTGGCAAAATACTATAGTTGGCGCCTTGATTGGGATAGTATCAACACTCGTAAGCGCAACTCCAGGTAATGCTGCTGAACGTATTGCTTTTTATTACCCTCCGTTTGGAGAGTTTACGATTTCGACTGATGATATAGAGGCTTATGCTGAGTTTGGTAGGGTAACGAACGATTTTGCTTTTTATCTAAATCGTGTTCCCTCTGCTCAACGCGCACAATTTCGACAGTTGCTTAGAACTGATTTCCAATTAAATGCTACTTTAGTTTCACAAGTTACTTACTCTGCCCTAGGTGAGAGTGTAGTGCGACGGTTATCTGAGTTGATAATGACGGAAAGTAGGGAAGGTAGCTTTTATGCGCTGCGTTCAGCGTTGATACTATCTGCGACTAACCGCAAGGGATTAAATATTGTTGAAGTAATTCGTCGTTATCCTTCTAGTACCATTCGTCTTAATTTAACTGAAGGACAGTCCATACTTACTAGTTTTTCTGAGTTAATACGAAGAAGGGATAGGGTTGTCGGTGGTCTTAAAGAAGTTGCCACTGCTGAAGCTTCTAACCAAACTACCGATTTTTCACAACAGCCAGATTTACGAGTCAATGGTAGTTTTGGTTATAAAGTAGTATCTCTAGAGATGAACGATATTGCCCGAAGTCGCGCTTTTCCTGTTGATTTATATTTACCACAGAATAACAATAACCCTTCAGGTGGCGCCTCAACTTCGATTAAACCACCATTTCCATTAATTGTAATTTCCCACGGTGTTGCAGAAGACCGGGAAACTTTTGCTTATGCAGCACAGCATCTTGCTTCGTATGGTTTTGCTGTTGCAGTTCTCGAACATCCAGGTAGTGACGCTAAAAAAATTCAGCAGTACTTTGCAGGTTTAGCAAGTCCACCCGAAGCACGCGAATTAATTAACCGTTCTTTAGATATTAAATTCTTACTCGACCAACTTCAACGTCTGAATGAGTCGGGTTCAAATTTTGTTGGGCAACTCAATGTTCAAGAAGTTGGTGTAATTGGACACTCTTATGGAGGTTATACAGCTTTAACATTAGCTGGTGCCACAATAGATGTAAACTCTGTTAGTAAACAATGTAATCCTAACAACTCATTAAATTTATCAGTATTATTACAATGCCGAGCTAACGAATTATTACAAGACAGAATACCAATTCCATCATTCCAAGACACGCGCGTTAAGGCTGTAATGGCTTTAAATCCTTTTGGTAGCATTGTATTGAATCAAAAAGGATTTAGTAAAATACAAGTCCCGATAATGTTTATGGGTGGTAGCCAAGATGTTATTACACCAGCAGTACCCGAACAGGTAATTCCTTTCACTTGGGTGGCATCGCAAAATAAGTATTTAGCATTAATTGAGAATGGCACTCATTTTTCTACTTCTGAAAAATTAAACGCTTCAAAACCTGTTCTACCAGTGCCTAGAGAATTAATTGGTCCGAACCCTGCTATTGCTCAAATGTATGTTAAAGCATTCAGTGTGGCATTTTTTCAAACTCATCTTGTAAACCAACAGCAATATAGTCCATATTTGAGCGCAGCTTATGCTCGGTATATTAGTAAGGCACCGCTTAATGTAGATTTAGTACGGTCATTAACAAGTGAACAATTAGAAAAAATCTTTGAAAATAATTAGTATATACGTGTAGAGACGTTACATGTAACGTCTCGGAGCGGGTTTTTCCTGATTTACAATTAGCTAAATCTATTTAGCAACTCAGAGCGCGATAACTGCTGTATCAATGGTATAAACTCCTCTTCTCCCAACGCTGACAAAGGTTGAATAATTTGATTGAGTTCATCATCTAGAGACCCAAACTTGAATTGCAGTAGCTTTTCGACAACGCTATATAAAGATTCTCGGCGCCCTTCTTGTCTCCCTTCTTGTCTCCCTTCTTGTTTAACTTCTTCGAGCTTTTGTAGATAAATGGGTGATAAAGTCATAATAAAGTCCTCATCCTCTGGTTCTTGGGGTTGCTTCAGTTCTAAGGTAGTCCTTAAATTTAATAATAGTTCAACTGCTTTTTCTCGTAACGGGTCACCTGTTGGTAGTGCTTCTAACTCAGCTATAGCTCGTTTTTGGGTTCCATCTCGACCTAAAATCCTTAACCATAACGTTTCAGGAGTTTCAAGCAGTAATTATTTTATATACAAGTATCCGTATAAAGGTACTAAACAAAATAATATAAATGAGTATTCCGGTTAAAATTTTCGTTTTACTTTTAGATGATGTTTGTAATTTATATTACTTTTATTAATGAGGTAAAATAGGAGTGATAAGCAAATTGGCAACGGATTATGTAGCGGATTTAACGGATATATTTATCAGTTATTTTTTTTACATTCTCTTGTTTAGAACGGGCAAGGATGCCCATTCCACAATACAGGAGAATTAAATTTTTGGAAGTATCTTATTGTACTGTCCACCATGCTAGTGCATAGGGTTGTTTTGCTTTGTTGATTTGTTTTTTGTATTGAATGCGAATTTTATATTTACCTGCGGTTGTAACTGGGCAAAATATATGTTCTACGCTATCTACTTCGCTAACTGATGAACATGCTATTGATGTCGAACCGTTGGGTGTGTCTTGGACTAAATATAAATCTAGATTGTTTAAACCTAGGTCGCGAAAGTTTTCTCCTTCGTCGTATGCTTGATTGTTATTTTTGTCTTCGAGTTCGACTAATCTATCCCAACTCAAAGTTAGGGAAACGAAACTACCTGCTTTGAGTGGTTTTTTAAGTTGATAATCTACATTAGTATTTGCTGTGATTGTATTGTAATCCCATCCTAAAGCGGGGGCTGGTTGGTTTGGTTGCCACTGTCCGGCGCCAAATTGTTGTAGTGCGCGCGATGCGTTCATATGTCCGGTGCCCATTTGAGCATGAAGTGGTATTTTTGGGTCTTGATAAGCGTCGGAAGCTAGCCAGTCTAAGTTCTGCTTGTCGAGAATTGTTCGTGTCATGCCTAAACGTAAACCATCACCATTGTCTTTTAATTTTTCGGCGGAGTTTAGTAATATTGCTTTCATGACTTCGTGGCGCCGTGAAGCTATACTCCAATTTGACTGTTTTTTTCGTATCTGTCTATCACCAAATTCTTGTAATAAAGCTACTGTTCCTGTTACGTGAGGCGCCGCAAAACTTGTTCCTGTAACTTTATTAATTTTGCCATCGGGGTTTAACATCCGAATATTACTGCCAGGAGCAAGAATATTCACCGAACGACGAACTCCAATATTTATTTCTTTACCTGCTAGCCGAGCTGTGGCGCCTTCATTCGCTGCTGCTAAGTTGGAAACATCAACTTTTGTAAACATATCACCACGACGCGAAGAAAAGGCGACGTTTACAGCATTGAAGTTATCGGTGGGAATGGGAATGCCACCTTTACCTTGATTTCCAGCAATTACATATAAAGTATTATGAACTCTCGAAGACCAATCAACACACATCGTTAGTAAAGCATTGCCGTCTAGAACCGGGTCGGGACGCGGGTCACGATTAAGTGGTTCACCAAAGCTAAAATTAATTGCACGCACATCACTACCATTTTGCGATGCGATATGTTGTGCTGATAAACATTCTTCGGGTTGACCTTGGCTTTTTGTTGAACCCACTGCTGAAGAATATAGTCGCGCGTTTGGTGCCACTCCAGGAAATGCTTTGTCGTTACTTGCCATTACACCCGCAACATTATGTGCGTGTGGGTCTACACCACTATTCGACTTGGCTGGTATAGTTCGCGCAAATACTGCAACAGGTGACAACGCGCGATTATTAGAAACTGATTTATCGACACCAAACTTACCTGGGCGCCCAATTTCTACTTGACCGATGGCGATTTTGCGCCCAGTTAAATTGTAAGGAGGTTTGTGTAACTTCAGCGCATCTATTCCAAAACTATCTAGTGAACTGCTAAATGTAATAGCTAGAACTGGCGTACTTACTAAAGCTGCACTCAATCCCCAAAATATCCAGGTTTGTTTTTTCGCCATCGTCTTTATCTTTATAAAGGGTTAATAATTGTAAACGATTAATGTAGGATGAAATTAGACAGGTGAGCCAAAGCTCATATTTTGTTACAATCAATACAGAATTTCAAGCACCTATTAAGCGAAGCGCCATGACTTATACGCCATCCGACAAGCCCATTGTAATTGCTCCGTCTATATTATCAGCAGATTTTAGCCGTTTAGGAGAAGAAGTTCGTGCCGTAGATGAGGCAGGAGCTGATTGGATACATGTTGATGTAATGGACGGACGCTTTGTTCCGAATATAACCATTGGTCCGCTGATAGTTGAGGCAATTCGTCCAGTTACCAAAAAACCACTCGATGTCCACTTAATGATTGTGGAGCCAGAAAAATATGTAGCAGATTTTGCTAAAGCTGGCGCCGACCATATTACGGTACATTGTGAGCATAATGCTTCTCCGCACCTGCACCGTACCCTTGGTTTGATTAAAGAGCATGGCAAAAAAGCTGGTGTGGTACTTAATCCTTCAACTCCGTTGGATTTAATTGAGTACGTGCTTGATATTGTCGATTTAGTATTAATTATGAGCGTTAACCCTGGTTTTGGGGGTCAAAGCTTTATTCCTGGGATGGTGCCTAAAATTCGTCAGTTGCGTCAAATGTGTGACGAACGCGGTTTAGACCCTTGGATTGAAGTTGATGGTGGTTTAAAAGCGAATAATACTTGGCAAGTTTTGGAAGCTGGCGCCAATGCGATTGTTGCTGGTTCGGCGGTATATAATGCTCCTGACTATGCACAAGCTATCGAAGCTATCCGTAACAGCAAACGTCCTGCTCCAGAATTGGCGAAAGTCTAAGTATCGCGCAAGTTTTTTGACTTTGAAAGAAAGCATATAGTAGGTTTGAAATGGCAGTCTCTAAGGGCTGCTATTTTTATACTCGTTAAATATATTTATTTTATTTATGCTTCTTCACAGGTTATTATATATCTACTAATGTCCGCTGGTGTGAACGAAATTCTTGACGACTTTTATTAAGTTAGGAAAATGA
>NZ_MRCD01000033.1 GCF_001904745.1 Calothrix sp. HK-06 | reverse complement strand
CAAGCGTTACGGTCTTAAATGTACCATTTTTAAAAGTACACCTTAACAGGGGTAGCATCCTTGCCCGCGCTTTCATATCGAGACACCCATCCCACAAGAAAACTTTTAATTTGAAACATAACGTAGGTTGGGTGGAGGCTTTGCGTTTACGTAGTACGCCGCAGGCGCAACCCAAGATTACGCCTAATTAAGCCTGTATATTCAAAAACTCTTATTCACTGCATTAATTGTGATGGGTTGACTGGCAGCGGATACAACGGATGTAACGGATGAATTATTTTATGTGCATCAATATTTGAACGATGTATTTCAGGCGCCAATATAACTGCTAGTAAATTAAATATAATACCAAACAGATGTATTAAAAATGAAGAAAAATATCAACAAGAGCGTATGAACAACCATAAGTAATGGCGCTTAAACCGCATATTAAATTATAATTGACTTTTTGATAACGCAGTTGAGTAGTTTATTAAAAATTTATAGTGATGTCAAAATTTCCCCTACCAGAGCAATCAATATCAGCATGGTTCCGATATTGTTTGATGGCAGCAGCAATTTTTAATTTGTTTGGAGCTATCAATTTTGCCCCTCCGGTTTACTATTGGGTTGGTGACACAGTTGAACTTCCCCAAGATGCATCGCCTTTTGGTCTATGGGTAATTGCTTCCTGGATTTTTCTCTTTGGAGTTGGTTATGCTTGGCTTGCACTCAAACCTAAACCTGAGCGTCTATTCATTGCTGTAGCAGCATCTTGCAAGCTTGCACTTACAATTCTTGGCGTTGCTGAATCATGGGATGGTTTTGCCCAATTTCTAACCAATTATTAATGGTTTCAGACGCTAGTTCATCCCGCAAATAAGCAACGCCGTTTATATATTGAAGATTTAATAAATTTTCTCACAAATGCAGTGGTTCTAGAAATCTGAAAGCAATCGCATGAGCATCAGCATCATTGACCCCTAATGTTTTGAGAATAATTTTAGCAATCTGTTCTGGGTAATCTGGCTCTGCACGTCCTTCGAGAGGTTAGAGTTCTGGGCAGTCTCTGGTAATGTCCAAGAAATTATCGAAACCAAAGAAATGCGCGAGTTACTGGAGAAAGGTAATTTCTTCACCATTCAGTCGCGCACAGCAAAACTAGCTCAAAGTGTTGCAATTGATTGGGCAAATCAAGGTAAAGCTGCTTGTCAGGGTATGGATTTGCTGATTGTAGGAGCCGGGGGACTAAATATTGCTGTTGCTCTTGCCCAAAAGTTGGGAATTCCACTACTTCAAGCTTATGTTTTTCCCTTTACGCCAACAAAAGCATTTCCTGGTGTTTTGTTTCCTGACTTTGTAGATAAAACAGGGGGTTTTTTCAATCGTTTGTCACATGAGTTAGTAAGACAAGCTTTATGGCAGGGGTTTCGGAACGCTGATACACTTGTGCGGCAAGAAGTACTTGGTTTGCCTCCCGCTTCATTTTGGGGGCCATACAATACTGACTGCCTTAAACAATATCCAACTCTCTATGGTTTTAGCCCATCAGTTATTCCTAAACCATCTGATTGGAATAATACTTATGTTACTGGCTACTGGTTTTTAGATGTAAACGTTCAGGAGGCGCCTGATTGGAGTCCACCATCCGCTCTCGTTGATTTTCTGCAAGCTGGTTCACCTCCTATCTATATTGGGTTTGGGAGTATGGGCAATCGAAATCCAGAAGCGACTGCCAATCTTATTTTGGAAGCTCTAGCCAAAACTCAACAACGTGCCATTATGCTGTCTGGCTGGGGTGGTTTACACTCAGATAATTTACCAGATACCGTGTATCTTATAGATTCAGTACCCCATTCATGGCTTTTCCCGCGCGTTGCTGCTGTAGTGCATCACGGTGGCGCCGGTACGACAGGCGCTGGTATGAGAGCAGGTGTTCCTTCTATTATCATCCCTTTCTTTGGTGATCAGTTTTTTTGGGGGCAGCGCGTAGCGAAATTAGGGGTTGGGACAGAACCAATTCCGCGTAAACAATTAACCGCTGAAAGACTTGCACAAGCTATTCAACAAACTTTGACAGATTCCACAATGCGTCAGCGAGCAGCTTTACTAGGGTCAAAAATTCAAGCTGAAGATGGGATAGCTGGCGCCGTTGCTGTCGTAGAGGAAATAGAAAAACGTGGTGTTGCTTTGTTGCACTAAACCTTTATCGTCTTCTCTATCGTTGGCTGCTTGGTTATGACTTTAGCCAATGTTAAAGATTCTTGACCAGTAATTAATCTTGAACCACGTTTGCGAGTGATATAGTTCCATGCCCACTGGAACATTACTAAGAATTTACTGTCGAACTCAATTAAGAAATAAATGTGGATTAATAGCCAGAATATCCATGCAAAGAAACCTTTTAACTTGATTGCACCTAAATCTACAACAGCAGCATTTTGTCCAATCATGGCTAGGCTGCCATAATCATTATATTTAAATGCTGGCATGGTTTTACCTTGCAGACGTTTTTGAATTAATTTAGCAACGTATTCACCTTCTTGTGTAGCAACTGGCGCCACACCTGGGAGCGGTTGCTCGTTTTGGTGAGAAAAGTTAGCTAAGTCTCCAATGACAAAAATATTTTTGTGTCCTTTAATACTTAAATCTGGTTCCACCATAACTCGTCCAGCACGGTCGCATTCTGCACCTGTGCGTAATCCTAGAATTTTCCCCATAGGTGAAGCTTGAATACCTGCTGCCCATAATATAGTCTTGGAGGCAATTTCGTGTACTTCATCGCCTTGCTTGTAGGTAACTATGCTGTTTTCAATATTTATCACGCGCGTGTTTGTTTGTACACTAGCACCTAACTTTTCTAAAGATGCTTTTGCTGCAATAGATAAAGAAGGCGCCATACCTGGGAGGACACGCTCGGCGCCTTGCAATAGTAAAATTTTTGTTTCCGAGGTGTCGATATTACGAAAATCTTCTTGGAGAGTTTTGTTTGCCAACTCTGCGATGGCGCCTGATAATTCTACCCCCGTTGGGCCACCACCCACAATCACAAAGGTTAACAAAGCACGACGTTTTTGCGGGTCAGTTTCTTTTTCTGCTGCCTCAAATGCATTAAATATCCGACTACGTATTTCGAGCGCATCCTCAATACTCTTTAAACCAGGAGCAACTTCTTTCCACTCATCATTACCAAAATAAGAATGATTGGCGCCTGTAGCAACAACTAAAGTATCGTATCGTACTACTCGATCATTCAATATCACTTCTTGTGTTTTGGTATCAACATCTTTAACTTCTCCTAGCAACACTTTTGTATTTTTGCTTTTGCTGAGTATAGAGCGTAACGGCGCGGAAATATCACTAGGTGATAGCGTACCTGTAGCAACTTGATATAAAAGTGGTTGAAATAAATGAAAATTACGTTTATCAATGAGAGTAACATCTACATTTGCAGAAGCAAGCCCCTTTGCTGTATACATTCCACCAAAGCCACCACCAATAATTACAACCTGGTGTCGCTGATTATTCTCAACTGAAGCTACCATAAGTATATTTCCTTTTGTCAATATATTTGTAAATATTCTTTACATAATATTTAACAAAATCATAAGACTTGTTGTAGTTAATTGTGAACAATTAGGAAAATAATCAAATTAATCGTAGGGTGCGATCAGGCTACGAAAAATTTATACTTGTATTACAAACTTGTAGCGTCACGCACCAATATTGTAAGTTTTATATAAAAACAATATAATTAATATTATTAAAAATCATATTTTATAACTAATAAAACATTTAAAAACACATTATTTTACGATAAAATGAATATATTCAAATATTATTAAGGGTGAATTTATGCGTGGCAAGAAGAATATCATCAGATTACGATAGTCCTTGGAAAGAAGCTTTAGATATATACTTTGAATCATTCCTAGAATTATGTTTTCCTCAAATTCATGCTGATATAGATTGGTCAAGAGGTTATGAATCATTAGATACTGACTTGAGAGAGGTAACTAGAGATGCCGAAATTGGAAATCGTCTTGCAGACAAGTTAGTAAAAGTCTGGCTTCACGATGGAGAAGAAGTTGTTGTATTGATTCATGTCGAAATACAAAGTCAATACCAAAAATATTTTCCTAAACGAATACATGTTTATAACCATAGAATATTTGATAAGAATGATATAGAAGTCATTAGCCTAGTGGTACTTGGAGATGATGACCCAAACTGGCGCCCAAAAAGATTCGGTTATTCACGCTGGGGATTTATTAGTGGCACAAAGTACCCGATGGTAAAACTGTTAGATTTCCAGCCACGATGGAGTGAACTAGAGCGTTCATTAAATCCATTTGCGGTTGTAATTATGGCGCATTTAAGTACTTTAGACACTGTAGGAAAACCAAATCAGCGGTTCCAGTCCAAATTAAGTTTAGTGCGCGGACTTTATGAACGCGGCTATAATAAAAATGAGATACTGGAGTTATTCCGTTTAATTCAGTGAATGATGGTGTTGCCGAAGCCATTGGAAATCAGCTTTAAACAAGAATTTAAACGTATTCAGGAGGAAGGACGAGTGCCTTACATTACAGATATCGAACTCGATGGGATGATAATAAATGCTCGTGAGTCAGTTATCACAGCTTTAGAAGCTCGGTTTGGTGTTGTACCAGCAGAAATTAGTGAGCGTCTTGAGGCAATAGATAATATAAACGTGCTAAAAGACATTTTAAAACAAGCTGTTACAACGATTTCTGTGCAGGAATTTCAAGTCAAGCTAAATGAAATTCCACCATCCGAGGAAACTTCGGAAGAATAAAAGAGTTTGAATTGCGTTTTCCGTTCTAATTAAAATGTAGAGACGTTACATGTAACGTCTCTACAATGTTTTTATAAATTACCAAAAATAATGGCGCCAGCAAAATACATTTGATTTTTATTAATATTGTGGTTCAACAGGTTTTGACAACGGCTATTAATGGTAATCTTACTGTAAACGTGGCGCCTAATTCCTCACCAGGACTTTCTGCATAAATAGTACCTCCATGCAGTTCGACTAAGTGACGAACAATTGCCAACCCTAACCCTAGCCCACCAAACTTCCTGGTTATTGTTGCATCTGCCTGCCGAAAAGACTCAAATACGTGTGGCAAAAAGTCAGAACTAATGCCTTTACCTGTATCGCTAACTTTAATTTCAGCCTGCGAGTCAACACACCCCAGTCTAATTTCCACCCGTCCGCCATTCTCTGTGAATTTTACAGCATTGCTAAGTAAATTCCAAATCACTTGCTGTAACCGAGCAGAATCACCTAAAACTTGCCCAACATCTAGGTCAAACACCGTCTCAATTTGAATTGACTTGGCTTGTGCTGCTAACTGCACAGTTTCAATTGCCGCAGATATTGTAGGCGCCAAATTAACAGCAGCCATGCTAAGACTGAGCTTCCCTTGCAAAATGCGCGACACATCTAAAAGGTCTCCAATTAGTTGGGTTTGGAGTTTAGCATTGCGCTCAATTGTTTCTAAGGCATTCCATATCATCCGCTTATCCGTAAAAACGAAGCAATTTTTGGCAGAACCAAAAAGTGATGTGTCAATTAAAGCGAGAGCTTTCTCTTGTTTATTCAATGTAAATTGAGAAAGTGAATTTGCAAGTTTATCTAAGAGGATGTTTGAAAAGTGTCTTAGAGTGTCATGCTGAACGCAGTGAAGCATCTCAGTATACGCTCAAACCCTAGATTCTAGCCTGCGGCAAATGCTCCGCATTACGTTCCACTGCGCTCCACTCAGAATGACAATTTATACCTTGTTTAACTTTTCAAACATCCTCTAAGGGGATATCTGGAGTAATATAAACTTTATGAATATAGTTTTTAGATGTAAATTGATTTTTTAAAGTTTCTACAAGTTGCAAATTAGATTTTTCTGTAAAGGTGTTTCTAACTGCTTGACAATATCCCTCGATCGCTTCTTATTCCCATGAAGAAACTGCCAAGCTACATATCCTTTCTCTTGTTGATTATCTTGAATATTGCTTTTAACTTCCGCATTAGCTAGCAATGGGGAAAATAAATTAGGTACAATTGTAAATAATGTTGTTAAAGCTGAGACTTTAAGAAATTGGCGCCGTTCTAACATTGGATATATAAATAATGCATAGTGTTGTAAATTAAGTTTTATTTTATTCAATGGCTTTGAATACTGCTTAGATTAGAATTACTGAAAATTTCAAGCACTATAACCATTCTCAACAAATTATAAACGGATGTAACCGCGAATCGCTACAGCCTTGCGTTTTTTAATTAGAGTCACGAATAAAAATTATAAGATATCAGGCGCCTCTGGTAGAGACCAAATTAATTCGCTCTCTACTCTGTGTCTCTGTAGTAAATATATATACCATTCCAAAATAAAGACATATTGAAAAAATACATTGCTTTGAGAAGGCAAAGTCTACCATAAGTATAGGTAAATCCGCTCTTTTGGTAGACGTTTGCAGGCAACAGCAGTATTTATCCTTAATAAGATAAGTAGAATTTTGAGTTATGAAAAAAGCTATTTCTCTAATCTTATCTATCCCTTTTATCTTTCTCTTTAGCAATAAAGCGCAAGCCCAGCCAGTACAGTCTGCAAATGACCGTCCCTACTTAGCCTTAGTAAAAGGAGACGACGGTAACAATAGTTGTAGTTTCATCTCCGCTGACTTGTTAGAACGAACAGCAGACATTGTTCGAGGTCTGTTATTTATTACTCCTCAAGACTCTAGGGAGCAAGTTCTCTATAAAATGCGCTTTGCTCCTGACCAGTATAATTCAGCTAATGCCTTGCAATGGACAGCGCTTGCCCAGACAAACTATACTAAAGCTGCTGTATCCTTTGGTAATAACGCTGTCCAAAGGCGTACTTTCACTATGGCAATTAATTATAACCAACCAAATCAAAGAGAATGCCAGTGGGAGGTACGAATACCTCAACAACAGACTCTCCAGCAGTAATGAAGCCTTGCGTTTTCGCTCTTAGAGTAACGAATCAAAATAATTAGATTATTAAAACAGTTTCTGCTTCTTTAGGTCGATTAGCAATAGTAACTACAGTAGCTTTTGGTATAAGTTTATTCAAAGTTCATGACCGTTACGATAATTACTGGGGTAAAACAATATACCGAGTTCAAACCGTTGATTTCAATATTCTTTCTCATACTTTAGCTACTAAACTTTCTTATGCCATCATTCCCAGAAGCAAAGTTAACATTAACTCAATTAAAAGTTTTGCGCTCTATTACCCTCGGTAAAACCCTTATGCAATAGGATTTTTAAGCTTAAACTGGTTTTCTGTTCCAATGAAACTTGTACCCCGGTGCCTAATTTTCCTATGCCTTGGGAAGCAAAGTAGAGTTTTTGCGAAGCCGAACCAACTTTTTCATGGGATGAAACTTATTTAACAGCAGGTTCGCACTAGTCTTAAGTTAGCTAATTGTCAACAGGCGCCACTTCAACCAGTATTTGATCAACGCGAATTTTTGTAGAGCGTGATGATTTCCGGCGCCAGTTTTTGTATCGTAGTAAAATGGCGCCAATTTAAACTGCATGTAGGTGATAGCGTACAAGAACATTTATTACAAAGCTAGAATTATATAGTGATAGAGGTAGGTTGCAATGAATAAACGTGGAGCGGGTATTACTCTGATTGGTATTTCGGCGTTTTTGTTCGGTGCCAGGTCTCTGACAGCTGCTCATACAATCGGTCGAACAGTAGCAGATGAAAAAACATTTGAAAACCGCACAACAGTTCAAGAAGTAAGAATTTTTGCGGTTGCAACTGGTGTGGCTGGATTGGTTTATGTTATCTGGGGTGAAGTTGAAGCGCGCTCTTCTAACCAAAAAAATAAACTTTAGCCGTCATGGCGCCCTTGGATTGAGAAATCTGGGTTGCGCGCGTATTTTATCAGAACGATACTCACGATGACAAGTTTGTGCCTGAAATAAGAGGCGCCTAAGCAAGTTTCTTTCTCTTGATTTTTTTCTGACTAGTATTAAAAAAGCCTTGAGGTTTTTGAGATAATAATTACGGCGCTGAGTCATTCAAAATTGTTGTAAATGGTTTGAGTTTATCATCAAAATTGTGAACCTGTTCGCGTTTTTTAATCCCAATTTCACTTGAAGATCGGTTATTTTACCCGCGCTAAACGTATTAAGTCGGGAATATGTTCTTTACCAAAACCAAATTCCTCAATGTAGTTAGGTAATTCCTTGAGCTTACTACAGTCAGCATAAGTAAGTAATTTATCTACAGGAGGTTTGTAAGTTTCGGAAGCCATATGTTTTTACCGTGAGTTCGTTATTACTATTATCACAGACTGGCGCCCACTACAAATAGATGGTGATTATGGAACGGCGCCTGTTATTGGATATTTTACAACTTCTGAAGCTTGTCAAAGTTCAAGGTGCCTACAGCAAAATCTCAGATTTATCCCTAACCTGAGATTAAATTACATTTAGCATCACTCCATCGACCAAATTCTTCTTGATAACTTTTAGGTGTATAGACCGGAGCGACTTGGAGTTTGGTAATCTTTTTTAGGCAAAGCAAACGATAAATTTCCCGTCTGCCGTACATGCGAATAGGATTGATATCGTTTTCATACTTACCCCCATCAATTGCCATCTTTTTATACCAAAACAATGCTTGTGAGACATTTGCTTTGGGTATACCTAAACCTTTTTCGTACATCTGACCAAGCTTTCTCCAAATATAGGGGTTATAACGGAGCTGGCGCCTGTCGATTACCCTAGATGCATAAGTTGATTTTTACGCGCGTGAATTATTTGAGGAGGTCTCAAATCATCCTTATGAGAGTCTGTAATGATAGAAAAAATAGTATCCAATCATGATTCCTGTGGTCAACTCAATCAAAAGCCGAAAGAGCTAATTATTATCCGTCCCGATGCAGAAACGCTCAACAGCCAAAGTTTACCTGATTTTGTTGGTATTTGTGCTAATACAACAGGCGCCACAGGGATTGCAATGTATTTAGCTATTATTCCTCCAGGTGGAATTGCCGAACCACACTATCACCCAGAACACGAAACAGCAATTTATGTACTCAAGGGTCGAGTTGAAATTCTTTATGGGCAAGGACTCAAGCAATGCCAAGTGTGTCAAACTGGAGATTTTATTTTTACTCCCCCTGGTGTTGCCCATCAACCTCGAAACTTGAGCGCAACAGAACCCGTTTATGTACTAGCTGCTCGAAATGACCCAGACCAAAAGGAGAAAGTTGTACCCTACGACCCAACGTTAATATAAAGATTTTTACTCTCTAGAGCGTAATTTCTTTAGCTTTAACCTATTTGCAGAATTCCCCACTTGCTTATAACTGGAGTTTAGACTAAATGGCTTCAGCCCAAGAAAAAAATAAGGGGTCTGATTGAATACAGACCCCTTTTGACAGATGCTGAGATAAGAACCACCAAATCTCACCCTGCCAATATGAAATCTGACAAACTTCGAGAATTCCGTCAAGCAGCTTACAAGCTTCTAGGCAAAGCACACGGCGCAACATTTGAACTAACAGACGCAATATTAACTACACGTAATGCTTACAGTTTGGCAGATTTGTCTCTATCAGCGTTCTTTCGACGCAAATGGCCTAGCATTTATGAGGCGCTACAAGATAGTAGACCGAAACGAAATAAATTGATGCAGTTATATATTAAACAGATACCAACCTCGGAGAGGCGCCCATTACTGGCAGGAGACCATACTGCATGGTCTCGTCCTAACGCAGTAACTCTACAAGAAAGAACAATTGAGCATAGTGTTGCTGGAATACCAGGAAATAAACCAATTACAATTGGGCAAGGATATAGTACGATTGCCTGGGTGCCAGAGGATTCAGGTAGTTGGGCACTGCCTTTAAGACATGAAAGGATAACTAGCGCGCGAAAATCCAATTGACTCATGCTGCTTGGCAATTACGACAAGTGTGTAAACATTTACCGACTAGACCAATTTCTGTATGGGATAGTGAGTACGGATGTGCGCCTTTCATTTCAAAAACAGTTGATATTCCAGCAGACCCGGCTTGTACGTTTGCGTTCTAATCTTTGTCTATGGACAGCGCCTCCAGAGTATTCTGGCAAGGGGCGCCCAAGAAAACATGGTAACAAATTTAAGCTCAATGAACCGGATTCATGGGTGCCAGTAACTCAAAGTATAGAGTTAAATGACCCGAAGCTAGGATTAGTAAGAGTTTGCCTGTGGGAAAATCTACCTGAACGTAAAACTGCTGCGCGGGCAATGTCTTTAATAAGGGTCGAACGTCTTGATAATAAAGGTAATTTGAGAGTAGCGAAACCACTGTGGCTAGCGCATGGTAGGGGAAGAAATGCCTCCGTTGTCGGAGGTTTGGCGCCTTTATTTACGCCGTTTTACCATTGATCATTGGTATCGTTTTTTAAAGCAACGCCTTCATTGGACTCTGCCGAAACTTAGTACTCAATTGCAATGCGAGCGCTGGAGTGATTTGATGCCGATGATTACCTGGGAATTATGGTTAGCTCGTGATATTGTTGCTGATAATCCTTTACCTTGGCAAAAGTCTTTAGACAAACTAACGCCTGGAAGAGTTGCCCAAGCTATGAATTTGATTTTGGAGGCTATTGGCACTCCTGCACATTTGCCCAAACCTCGTGGAAAGTCTCCGGGCTGGGAAGAAGGAAAACAGCGACAACGTAGAATTCGCTATCCTGTAGTTAAAAAAAATACGCCAAAGCCACGTAAGGAACAAGAAAAATCGGCTTAGTATTAAAGAATTTCGTACTTTAAGTTTGTTTTTTACGAACTCAGTGCCACTGGGTTATTTCTTGGCGCCTAGTCTAAACTCCAGTCTTGAACTTGATTGATTGTTTTATACTATACTCTTCATTCCGAGCCTGCATCATGGATGACGTATCTGGATAGTCCGGATAATCTGCCAATTCTGTTTCCCAAGGAAACAAAGGAGGATGATCTTGTATCTTTGCTTGTAAATGACGCTTGAATTCAGCTTGATAAAGTTCGTGCATACTATAGACTCTGTTTAATTGAAATTTAACTTTTGTAACTTTAATGACAAAAATATCTTCCATCAAACCCTAAAATGCTTGTAATTAATCATTCCTTACCATTGCGCGCCTACATCAGCATTTGGGTTCAGACAAGTCATCCCAAATCGCGCAGAGTACTTTAATGCAACAAAGTAAGCTCTAGATTGTTCAGTTAAATAGTCTTGGTAAAAGCACGTAAACCTGGTCAAGCCCAAACAATAAAGCCAATGCGCTCCAAAGTTTACCTAAAAACCTTAGTAAACCACACGCTTACAGTAGTAGAGAAGGTAGAAGAAAATATAATTAATCCTGAGAGCAAATACAGGCGTTCTTGTCTAGTAATGCACCTAGAATTACATAAACAAAGTAGGTAGATTAACCAAAAACAAAAGTGAAATGACTCTATCTAAAGTAGCGTTTACAGAAACACCTGTTTAGTAAAAGTGTCAAAAATTGCACTTTTGTCTTGGAGAATCAATCTAACATAGGACGAAATTAATTTAAAGAGCTTGATTAATTTAGAAATAACTTTTATATAAGTACTTGTCAAAAATAATACAAACTAATTCAATAATAATAGTTATCATTAAAGCCAGTATCGAATTGTTGAGTAATTAATATTTGATACGGGGTTTTGGCGAAATTACCCTTAGTGCAATACTCGTAATTAGTATAATAAATATCTTCTTTAATTCAATATTCGCATAACTAATCGAACGTGTATAGTAGAAAATTAAGCATGTTTTAGCTATACATTAACACTCTAATTTTCATAGAATTTCCGCAGAATTCCGTAATCAAAATCTCATTTTTTTACAAACTACAAGTTAAACGGCGCATTTTTCTCATCCGATAGGCGCCAATTAAACAAGTCGCAAGTCGCAAATACGTTTGTCTGCGACAGTGAATCTAAATATGGTTAATGTTATCATGATTACAGTTTTTAACATGAAAAAATGACAAAATTATTAAAAGAGTGACAAAATTTCTCTTGCAATTGTTTCGGGCACAACTTTAAAAAAGCTTTTTGAATTTTTCCTAAGAGGAACATGAATTTCCTTGCGGGACATGTTCATATCCGTTTACGTAATTTCGCGTCTGTAAGGAAATGTCTACGACTCCGGTATGTTCACGTTCACGTAGTGTGTAGCCCGAAAGTGTACGCTTATGTAATTTGAACGTTAACGGAGTTTTCCCTTCAGATTTCAGCCACCATAATTGTTGAGTACTTATGTTCGCATCGGAGATATCAGGCACCTATATTGATAACCAACACGTTTATTGGCGCCTGTAACAAGCTTATGAAGACTGCGCTTAGTTTTTTAGAAATTCGCTATAGCCAATTTTCTTTATAATTAATTTTAAGTGAATTTTACCGAGATATAAAAATGGACAAATACATATGTATAGTTTGCGGGTACGAATATGACCCAGAAGCAGGCGACCCAGATAGTAATATCAATCCAGGTACACCGTTTGAAGAAATTCCAGACGATTGGGTGTGTCCTGTATGCGGCGCTAGTAAAGACCAATTTGAAAAAGTTGAATGATAAATTAACTACACCAACTATAGTTAGCAACACGTGTTAACATTCGGCATTTTCGGTTTTCATTATCGTGAAGATTAGCTTTGCGTTCGGTAACAACATCAATAATTACTAAACCAATTCCCTGCCGTAACAATGTTTTGCATTTAGATACAAATGCCTTACGATGTGAGGCTTTATCTTTATTTGCTGGACTAACTAACTCAATTGCTCCTGCTAAAACGGCGCCTCCTTCTGTGTTAAAAATTCTGTGTTAAAAATATTGATTTAAACGGTTTCTATTATAGATTTTATCTTAAATTGTACATTAATTTCTGCAAAATAAGCTTCGCGTAATTTAGAATTTAAATCAGATGCAATGTATGTTGCCCAAGCATTATGGAACGAGTGAGTGCCAGTGGCGCCGTAGTGACAGGGGAGGATGAAAATGGTCTTGTAGTACCATAGTTTAACATTTAGCCTGTTTAATTGGTATTATGATAACAAATTCTGCACCGTTTCCGGGTTGAGAATGACACTCTAATATACCTGCATGTAATTCAACTATAATTTGATAACTTATTGATAAACCTAAACCTGTTCCTTTACCAATATCTTTGGTAGTAAAAAAAGGAGTAAATAATTGCGATTGTGCTTTCTCACTAATACCAAGTCCATTATCGGCAATACTAATGACTGCCTGCTCGTTAACTAGCTCTGTTGTAATAGTAATTGTCGGAAGTAGTTGCGGATTTTTTATTACCGCATCTTCTAATGCGTCAATTGCATTTACAAGAATATTTAGAAATACTTGATTTAATTGACCTGGATAACATTCTATTGCAGGTAATGTACCATTGCGAATTACTTTAATTCCTTGGGGAAGCTTTGTTGAGGGTTTAAAACGATTATTTACAATCAGCAGTGTACTATCAATCCCTAAATTAATATTAGCTGTTTTCAAGTCCGATTCATCGACACGGGAAAATGTACGCAGTGATTTGACAATTTCAAGTATTCGCTCTGCCCCCATATTCATTGACTCAAATAATTTTAGTGAGTCCTGCTTAATAAATTCTAATTCTATACTTTCTATTTGTTCTTGAATTGCAGCTAAAGGTTTTGGATAATAATATTGATATAAATTTATTACATTTAATATAGTTTCAAAATAATTACTAGCATGATATAAATTTCCGTAAATAAAATTGACTGGATTATTGATTTCATGTGCAATTCCAGCGACTAAAACTCCCAGCGCGGACATTTTTTCAGATTCTATAAGTTTCGTCTGTAAAGCTTTGAGGTTTTTTAGCGCTGTTTCTAGTTCTTTACCTCGTTTTTCTAAAGTAGCTTGCGATTCTTCAAGCTCTCGAATCACATTAGTGAAAAGTAACTCTCTGATTTCGCTCGCTTTTTCTAACGCTTTACGGTCAGCTTCGGAGCGTTCGAGTTTTTTTTGTAAAATTCGCACGCTTTTTTCTAGCTGCTTAATTTTATTCTCATTCTCAAAATCACTGATGCTATCCCTGTGTTCCATTAGCTTCTACTAATTTCTAATTCGTGCCGATTAACAGAGTAACAAAAGTTTCCTGGTGATAGTAACTGGCGCCCCTTTGTTGCAGTGGTGCTAATTCTCCATAAGTATAAAATCCACAAACAGGCACCGAGTATGGAAGTGCATTTTTAATAATTTCGTACTCTTCCTTGGCTCTTGTTCCTAAAAGCCAACGACGACAACAGCAGGAAAACAGTAGCACAGCATCTATCTTGTTTCCAGGATAATTTTGTACAGCAGTCTGGAAAGAAGTTAGAGATGAGGTAATTATCTCGTCTCGACTTGTGCCAGTTAGTTGAACGGTTGCTTGTTCAGGAATATCTGCCAAAAGGCGAATACTACCATCATTTTCAAGAGAGTTTGGCACCCTAATATAATAACGCTCGCTATCGCCTTCGTACACAGCTAGCGAATTTTCGGCACTTGGTAAACGGCCACTCAAGTAACGCTGGTAAAATTCTACAGCCGCAATGCCATCTATTTCATATAGCCTATTTCCACAAGCCTTTGTTATTATACTTTTACGTCCAAGAGGGCGCCAACCACAAGCTGCCCCAAAAGAAAATACAACATCTCCACCAAACGTCAAAATAGATAGCGAGTCTGTTAATACCTTACTTCCATAAAATTGATAAGTTATTTTTGCACGAGACTGGTCTCCGGCGGCGCCACCAATAATTGGAACTTCAGAACCCAAAGCGTTTCCTAACCCCTTTAACAGCATTTCACCATTCGCTGTGGCGCCATCACCAATATAGCTAGCTGGCAAAGCAATACATAATTTAGTAGTATAGCCACATCCTTTGAGGGTGTGGGTACTTTTTGCAGTTACTTGCTGTACAGCTTGACTCGCAGCGTTATCAGGATTTTTACTTGCTCCAATTCCAACTCCTGCATGTATTTTTATTGTATCTGAGCAGAACAGCATCAGCGTTAAGGAGTCTTGACAAAACCCTAACTTTGAAGACATTTCACCATCCGTAGTGCAACCTATTAACTCAATTTCAGGATACACCCGCAATATTTCTTCAAGAATCATCGCATGGTCAAAATCAATCGCTGCAAATAAAATACCCGCAGTTGGCGCCATACCCATCAAGTCTTGAAAACACTGTTCCAAAACTTCGTCTACAGCATACTGCGAATCTGGGTCTTCACTATGACCAACAACAACTTTTAACACTTAATCTTCTTCCTGTAAATGATTTACGTTGGTGATTGATTAAATACCCACTTTAACCATTGCCCAAAAGATGTGACTACATTTAAACGATGTACTCCCGGCGCCCGCGTAGCCCCTAATGAATCAACGGATACCAAGCAAGCGTACTGCAACCCTAAGAAACTATCAACAGCAGCATAGGGGCCACCTAGAGTAATGGCGCCAGCAGCGTACATTTGAGCTTTATCATTCCGCATTTCCACTAGCTCAAAATTGTTCGCTACCGATAATCTTCCTAAATTATTAAGCGGTAAATTGTAATGTTTCACCAAATCATCAAGTAAAGGACTTGCTTCGACTTTGGCATCAAGTCCAGTTGCATCTACAATAAAATCGGCATCGAGAGTAATTTGCCCAAAATTCTGCTCTTCTATATAAGTAATTGTTCGTCCTTTTGGGTCGCGCTCTACTTTTTTGACTTTGCCAAACTGGATGTTATACCAACCTTCGCGTAAACCTGTTTCGGTAATACGTTGCCAGTCCGAACGGTCGGCTGTTGTTGTACCACCCCAATCAGCTAGTAGGGTTTTACGTTCGTCTGGACTAGCTTTTTCGAGCATGACGCGAAGTTCTCCACCCCAGCAAGCTTTCGGCCAGTTAAAAGGTTGAAACTCATAGTGATTTTTGACTAAACGTTGGGCTTTTTGAAATTTATTACCCTGTGGTTTGGGCGAACGCATCAAATGTAATACTGTTACATTATTATTTTTCTTGCGGGCTTCATAAAGTCGCTGTACAACGCGCGATGCAACGATACCACGTCCGCGAATTAAGACTTTACCACCAAAGCGTTCGAGTTGTTCGTACACATGGTCATGGTCTTCGTAAGCATTTACAACCGATTTAAAATCTTGATATTTTTCCCGATATGCTTGTAGGTCTGGTAAAAATTGAATAGCTGGATATCCTGTTGCTAGATGCAGGTGTCGCGTTACCATATACGCATGATTTCCGGGCGCCCGCGAATAAGCGATACAATATCTACCATCATCTGTTTTACGGATACCTCTAACTCTTCCGTAGCGGTATATCTTATCCCAACCTATACGCTTGGCTTCGCGGTCAATTGAGTCAAAAACATTTCCTGCACGGGGTGTATAAGTTTCTGCAAAAGTAGGTTCGGCAAATACCTGCCACAAATATTTAATCGCTTGATTTAGTTTACCTTTTGTTGCATCTCGCCAAGCTTCACGCAATGCATAGCTAGGATATCCCCAAATATTATCAGGGCACGAGTCAGAATTTGAGCGCAAACGTTCATATAAAGGAATCTGCGAATTAAGGCAAAGACGTTTGTAACGTGCGTAAGGTTCTTTCTCTAAACCTAAAGCAATTATTTTCTCAGTTTTAACACCAGAAATTCTCAGCAAGTCAGCCCAAATAAAACTGCCTAAACCACCACCAACCGAAAGAAAGTCAAATTCTTCTACAGGCAAACCAGTTGCGTGCAGTGCTTGCACAGCTATTTTTTGCTGCTGAAATAAAGGAGGGGGAAAACTGCTGCCCAATGGTGTCGCTTGGGGACTATGGCGCCAACTTGGGTCAGGTAAATTAGTACTAGGATTAAACTGAATAGCTGAATGACTTGGCGCCTGTGGAGGAGTGGCGCCAGTCACTAGTGTAATAGTTATAATGTAGGGGCCAATTTGTAATGTATCACCACTTAAGATCACACTTCGTGTTTGGCGCTGACCGTTGACAAATATACCATTAACACTAACTTGGTCGGTAATGACAAGCTCGTTTTGCTGCCATTCGAGTAACGCATGGAATCTAGAAATCTCATCACTATTAAGTATCATCCGCGCGACACGTTGCCCATTATGCTCAGTAGGCATTCGTGCAAATTCTCGACCAAAAGCAATTGGCGGACTTAAAGAAGGTTCACGCCGTTCCCCACTTACCGGGTCATCCCAACTTAGTTGTATTTGTTGGTTACTGGTCATTGCTTAATATTTAATAGTTTATGATTTAATTTGATGATATTAGAATATATCTTATAAACAAGTTCGCCAAGATTATTATTAGTTCTTTGGCTCGACGAGAACACTAGCAGCAGCAGCAAGCGAAGTCCCACACCACCGACACCCAATATGTAGAAAATCGGTTGAAGAAACTTTATGACATTTAGGACACTCTAACCCATAAGCCGCTTGCTGATTACCAAGAGGAGTACGAGGCGCCTGTACTGGTATATTAACAGGAGGGCCAGACAAAACAGTTGGTGGAACACTGCTAGCTTCAGAAGAAAATACAGCTATTACCTTTAGTTGAGCTTGTCCAAGAAAAATAATACTACTCTGTTTAAGAACTTGTTCACCGTGAGTTAATTTCTTCCCATCCACCAAAGGAGGATTCGAGGAGCGTAAATTCCGAACCAAAAACTGCCCTAAATTAAAAAAGATTTCAACATGTAAACCAGATACCGTAGGGTCAGAAAGAACAATATCGCAACGAAGTGGGTCGCGACCAATGCGAACAGTTCCAGGGTTCTTAGTTTGCTGCTGCTGTTCGTAAATTGTTTGAGTTTTTTCTCGACCTGCATCGTACCACTGTAAAGTTAGTGCGCTCATTGTTAATTGACCTAGATACTCCTCTTAATTTTTACTTCAACTTTTAATTTTACGATTCCACAATTGAAACCTTGCCTCTTGCCGAAGCTATTCGGTCGGCAATGCGCGTTGTTTCTGGAAGACGATATTTAGTAGTACAGCACAACGCATAATCAATAGCTGTAGGCAAACTGATACGATGACCAGGTGAAACATAAACAGGTTTCACTCCTACTCGTGTACGTACCACTGCACCAACCGTTTGTTTTTTATAAATCAAAGGTTGCCAGCTACCCTTTACATCAGCCAAAGGTTCATGTTTACCAACAAGCAAAGATTTTGCTACACCAATTGTCGGGATATCTACTATAACTCCCAAATGACAAGCAATACCAAATCTTCGTGGATGAGCAATACCTTGACCGTCACAAAGAATTATATCAGGCGTGATTTGTAGCTTTTCTAACGCATCCAGCACCGCAGGTACTTCTCGAAACGAGAGAAAACCTGGAATATAAGGAAACGCTGTTGGACGGTAAGCTATACTCGTTTCAACTATTTGCAAGTCAGGATAGCTTAACACCGCAACAGCTGCACGACTTACGGCGCCATTTTCCTCAAAACCCATATCGACTCCTGCAACGTACTCGATATTTGGCTTAAGGTCATCATCGGTTATAACCTCACCACTCAACTGTTCCTGAATAGCTATTGCTTGCTCTGTTGACAGTGACCACTCATGACGCTGATAAATCTTCATAAATCTTAAATAAATATTAAAAAAATTAAGCAAAATTAAACATAATTTAAAAAGCTTAAAATCAGGTGTAAGAACGCAATATCTTACACCTCTACTGTATCAACATGTTATTAGTTCATGTTGACAACGCTTATTAACTCAATATAAATTTACTATAAACTTAATAATTCTCTGCATTTATCATTAGTATATCCCCGTAGAGACGTTACATGTAACGTCTCTACACCAATATAATCCGTTACATCCGTTGTATTCGTTGCTAATTCATCTCTTGACGATATATTTGTGACAACCACGCGACTAATTCCTGGTCTTCAGCATCTAAATCTTGACTAGCTTGTAAATTAGTATACAAACCCATTAATGAATTTAATGCTTTAAAGGGTAAAATATGGGTTTGAGGAAGCGCTTCCAATAAAACCTTACCTTTCGTTAAAAGTCTTAACCAAAGAGTTGATAAGTTTTAGGTAACTTATCAACTACAATGATTTGCGTTTTAAACATTGCACCTAAAAAATAAATCCCCTTTACCCACTCCTCAGATGGGTCAGTACGAAAACCATTCAGTAATGATTCATCTGCTCTTGGTATTAACACCCATGAACGAGGATGAAATGTATCACTTATCCAAGTATCTTTGGCAACTTGATATGCATAATCTTCTTTGTAATATTCATCAAAAAATTTGCGAACACTAAGCAAAGAAAGAAATAAAAATATGCATAGTATTTTATACATTATGTGTATTCACTGTATATGTTTTTTGGCACAGACCGGGAAGCCTGTGCATTAGTTTGGTGCAACGGCTTATTTTAAAATTAACTTTTTATTCTTACGTTTCACAACTCGTGCGGTGCCTAAACCAGCAAGGGTTAATAAACCTAATGCCATTGAAGGTTCTGGAATAGATTTATTTCCACTGTGAATTGATGCTAGCGCTGCGTTTGCAAGTAACCTGTGTGCCGCTGACGAAGGATGCACATCATCAAAGAAAAGATATTCATTGGGATTACTACAAACATTTGTTGCTAATGCATTATTGCCAGTCAAACAAGCATCATTAACATTTGTAAAACCAAATTGTCCAGGATTATTACGCAATGTTTTAAAGAATGAATTAAAATCAACTGAGTAGATATTTAAATCTGGTCTTTTAGTACGAAGATCATTTAAAGCAGTTGTTAACTGGCTGTTATGCAGTTTTACTAAATCATTTAATGGTTGAGTTAGGTTGTTAGCTCTCGCTAAAGGTGTGTCACCAATATCTGGCAAGTTAAAAACTAAGAAATTTTTGGCATTCTTTTGAGCGAGTAAATTAATTGAAGTTGTTAAATTTCCAACTACTTCACTAACATTTGGCGCAATACCCCTTGTAAAAGCAGAAGTGTAATCATTGGCGCCACCAAAAATAGAGTAGATGGCATTTGAATCAACTGGTACGTTTGGTTGCGTACTAAATAAACCTACTTGTCCTAATATACCAGGTACAGGTGCATTTATACTTTGTACACCTGTTTCGGCGGCGCTGAAACCATAATTTACACCTCCTTGAGTCCCAGCAAATTGACTCAGAAGGTAAGGTGTAGGTTGTTTACTAATCTGCTGACCAAAATAATCAACCCATATTGGGCCATTGGAAAAACGTCCGTTAAAATAAGCTGGCTGTCCTGATGTAGTTGTAGGTACAGGTATTGGGTTTCCAAGCGCTGTAGTCGCAGTGAATACATTACCTGTATCAGAAAGACTGTCACCAAATACGAAAAACTGACTAAAATTCAAATCCGCTGCTACTGCTCTTGATGCTGACATTACAGAGATGACAGTACATCCAACAGTTATAAAAATTTTTTTCATGCTTGTATACTTATTTACTTGTATCATCATATGTACATTTACCAAAACGAACATATGTAATTATACTTATTCCCACGATTAATATTAACCTATAACTACGAGATTACTGTGGTTACAGTTAAAATCTTTAGATTAGTTGTTTCATTTGTAAGAATCGTGTAAAGCATTTTATCGCGTGACGCTTATTCCCGGCACCTTTATTACAACACGCACAAAAACTTTGTGGAGACTAAAAATGTTTAGTCTCTACATGTAACTAACTATTTAACTCCTAATAATTCAACGTCAAAAATCAAAGTTGCATTTGGAGGAATATCAGCACCAGCTCCGCGTTCTCCATAACCTAAGTTAGATGGGATAATTAGCTTACGACGCTCGCCAACTTTCATGGTGCTTAAACCTTCGTCCCATCCTTTAATTACTTGTCCAGTACCAATTGGAAACTCAAAAGGTTCGCCTCTATCGCGTGAACTATCAAATTTAGTACCATTTTCTAAAGTACCAGTGTAGTGAACGGTGACTGTCTGTCCTGTTTTCGGCGTGGCGCCTGTACCTGGTTTGAGTACTTCATACTTTAACCCCGAAGGAGTGGTGATAACCTTTCCGGCGCCTGTTTTAGTAGTTGGAGTTGCGCTTGTTGTTGGTGTTGCTGTCGCTGTGGTTATGGGGGTAATAGTTGGTGTCGGTGTAGCAGTTACGTTGGTGGCAGTTGCCGCTTCGGTTGGAGTACTCGTTGCTTGGTTATCCTGTGCTTGTGTACAGGCAACCATTAAACAGCAAACAGTCATTAACCCCACACGCGATAAAATTACTTTCAACATCAGTCTTTATCTATGACTTGTATATACGCCGTAGATTCTAGCAAAATAATACGGATAGTGAGAGGCGCCTGCTTTAGTTGAAGTATACTCACCAGCTAGAAACCACCAGGAGAAGGAGTTGTATTGTTGGGTGGATTATTTGGTTGCACAAGGGTAGCTTGTGGTTGAGGAACACTGGGGATTGGAGCTACTGGAGGTGGGGTGTCTTTTGGTTTAGGAATAATAATATTTATTTTTCTGGTAATGGGTTGTTGCTGTTTATAATTGTCTTCTACTGTAATTCCGACTTCGGGAATTACTATAATCTTTTCGGAACCTATAATATTTACTTTTTTACCAGAATGAGAAAGAGTCACAGTAACGTCTTGTGGGTTAGCTTTAACTCTCCAGCTAAGTTTTACCTCTGCATTTTCTGCAAAAGGTTGAGTAGATTGCTCATTATCGTTAATTCCGAAAAATTCTATATCAAATGGTTTTGATGTAACGTTAATATTAATTGGATTAGAAGATTTAGTATTATTGGGATTTGGGAAAGGTGATTTACTTGTAGTTTGTAGTATTAGAGTATATTTTCCTGGTGCGCTGGCTGTTATTGGCACGTTTTGACAAGTTAAATTTTTACTTTTTGAACATTGTTTTTGTAGTTGGGCTGGAATACCATTGCTAAAATCATATTTACTAATAGAAACTAATGTCCCATTTTCTTGTTTATTAATAATTTCAAGACTAGCTAACTGCTCTAAATTACTAATTTGCCAACTTAAATTTATTTGTTGACCTTTTTGATACTGAGCTTTATCTGCTTTAAATGTGTCACTGATTACTTCTGGAACTGGTAGTAATTTTATTTCTACTGGGGGTGTACTTTTTTCGTCTGCTTTATTACCTTTTGTGTTATATGCTTCTAGTCTAAATGTATATTTACCTGGTTGTTTAGCATCAGTGATAAAATTATTACAGTTTAGAGTATCGTTCTGTTTTTGACAGGTTTTTTCGTCATTCAACTTATTTGATGTTTTACTCTTAAAATTATATGATTCTTCTTTTGTTTCTCCATTTTCTGTAATTAATTTAACCTTGTCTAATTCATTAATATTACTAATTTTCCAGTTTAAACTTATTACATTTCCTTCTTGATAACTCGAACTAGTTGATTTGAAATCAACTATTTTTGGCTGTTCTGGATTTAACAGGCGCCAAATTATAAATGCGCTGCCTCCTAATATTCCTAAAATTAATAATAATAGCAGTAAAAATTGCCACCAAGGACGCGCTTTCCATATTAAAATTCCTTGAGGTAACTTATCTGGCAAAGGTAATTGTTTGTAGTCATGAATTTCAATTTGGAAGTTGATAAATAATCCTGAACCTAACCAGGGTTGGCGCCACCAACTAATTGGTGAAACTTCTAAATTTATATTTGCGCTTTTTGTTGGTAATAATTTAATTTTTGATGGCTCAAATTTATAACTACATAACTCTTCTTCATCTTGAGTTTTGGCGCCGAGTAATAGTTCACGTTCAGTATTTCCTCTATTAGCTAATTTTAGCTCATACTTTCCTGTAGTGCGGCTAACTTTTCCTAAAATTGTATTTAATTCTACGTCTAAATTATAAACTTCGTGAATTTTGATATAAACCAAATCTAACAATATTAAATCTGGTCGATTTTGAGAGAATAATTGTATCGTAGGTGGATATGTACCAGCGAAAGCATCCGCAGTTGGATGAAACTCAAGTGTAATTTCTCCTTGAGAATAGTCGTTTAACTCTAATCCATTTTCTGCTGACAGTACCCCTACTGCTTCATAACCTGTTCTTGGATAACGAATTGTAAACCACGTTTCGTCTAAGTCTGGACAAGTTAAACGGAAACGGTCTACTTGTTGGCAACGATTATTAACTGTTATTGTTAGTACTAATGGTTGACTGGGTTTATATATTAAAGGGTTGTTGGGGTTGGTGGCAGGTTTTATTGTAAAGGTGGGGTCATCTATTCCACGTCTTACTGTTTGCTCTTTAATTAATACCTGAATTTGTAGGGGAAACGAGATGGGTGTTTCTTCGGGATAATCTTCGGGAGCATCAACAATAAGTCTATAATCGTATGTGCCTGGTGGGGTGTTTGTGGGAATTTGAAACTCAAAGGAAACTTCATAGCTTTTTTGAGAAGCTAACGAAAGACATTCCTGTAAAGGGTTTTTCGATTGAATTAAATTTTGGAATACTTCATCAAAATAAACATATATCCGAGCATCTCGGTTGCCTTGATTAGTGATAATTACATGTAATTGTAAAGTATCACCTGGCATCCCTAATAAAACATCAGGGGGATTAATTATAGTTTTCAGTACGTTAGTAGATTGGTTGTACATTCCATTATCCTTACTTAGTTAAGGGGAATTAAGTGTGGTAGACATTTTTTGCCGTTTTGTCTTTTCTCGCATTCTTCACCACCTATAATAACCATATCTCCTTGGCTATTAATATCGATGCTGTTAATAAGATGGTCTCTTTTCGCTATTTGTTTGCCTTTAACAGCTTCGGTACTTAGCTTACCTTCACTCGTAAGTTGCCAAACTAATACTCGTCCATCATCACCAGCACTGACCAACTTTTTACCATCGCTAGTAAAAGCAATACTACGAACTGCTCCAGAAGAAACTTGCCAACGCGCGCGTTCGCATTGTTTTTGATGTAGTACTTGCTGTTGGTCTGGTTTGGTAGAGTTCTGGCATTGATAATCTAATATTGTAATATATCCGTCTGAGTCAGCGGTTGCCAAGAGGTTAGAGTTTTGAGGTGAAAATGCAACGCTAAAAATTCGGTCATTACTTCCATAACCAATATTATCATCCGCTACAGAGAATTTTCCTTTGCTGAGATTTAATTTAACTAAATCATCTTTGGTTAGGTTATTATTTTGTTGAGGAAGAGTATTAAGTTTGTTTAAATCGAGTAAAGTCAAAGATTTAAAATTTCCAGCCACCGCTAAAGTTTTGTCATCGCGGCTTAAAGCCATAGAGTATACATCATAATCTATATTAATAATTCTTTGTGGTTGTGGTTGAAATTCTTCTGTAGCAGAATCTCTTACCCATACGAGTACTTTACGATTTGGATAACCACTAATTAAATAACGTTTGTCGTTTTGAGTAAATACTAAGTCAAATACTTTATCGGTTTTACCTAGAAAATCTGGAAGTTTTAGCTCTGCTTCTTTTTCGCGTTTGGCAACATTCCATAGTTGAATGACGCTATTTTTCATCCCAGCAGCAACACGATTGTTTTTATGTGGGTCAAATCTTAATGAAAATACTTCTCCCTTGGTTTCTCCCAATATACCCTTGACTTTTTGGGTTTGACTTTCTCCTTCAGGGTCTAGCTTGCTGCCATTAACTCGCCAACGTCTAACTGTGCTATCATTTGAGCCACTAACAGCCGAAAGAGCATCTGCACTAAAACGAACTACATTTATCGAATCTGTATGTGCAACTAGTTCTGGTTTAAATAGTAAAGACAGTAATAATAATAGTAAAGCAATTAAAGCTAATTGCAGCCATAAAGGTAAAATAGGCAATACTTTTAATTCTAAAGCTTGAGTTGTAGGGTCGGCGCCGCCTAATCTTTGGTCTGATAATATAGCTTTAGCATCAAAGCGCAAAGTTTTTAACCATCCAACCCAAGGACGTTTGGTTTTGACTTGCAATTTAACGTTGGTTGTTTGTCCTAAAGGTAGTTCAGCATATTCAGGGAATAATTTGGAACTACATTGACGATAGTTTGCTCCTTGTAGCTGAATATCTACTTGCTGTTGTAAATTGCTAACGTTCTTAAATAATAAATCAAAAGTTGCAGAATTTGACTTCCAATCAGGAATCCACCAACCTCGACGAGGAATAGTTAGTTGTGAAGGTGTTGCTTTGAACTCAACAAAACCCACTGGCAAAACTTCTAACAAACCTTGTGTACTATTAGAATAACTATCTCGACTTGTCGCTTGTACAGTAAAAGGGTACTCTCGACTTAGTGCTTGATTTGAAGATGGAGGTTGACATGGGAAAATTGTTTCTAACTGAGTGTTAGCTTCTAACAATAAACGTCTTTCTGCACCACCATTTAGCCAAGATGCTTCAATACCCGTAAGACGTAACACTACATCAATGGGTTTATGACTCCAGTTTCGCAACCGCACAGCTATATTTGCCGTATTGCGAGGATAAACTTGAAACTTTTGTACTGGCAATTCCACACTTACAGATTTTACTTTGTCATCTGCCTCAATTCTCAGATGCACTACAAGTGTTCGTTCTTGACGTAAGCGTGGTGACACAATTCTGATTCTAAGACTTGCTGTCCCAACAAATCCAGGAATTGGAGAATCAAAGATAATTATTTGAAACTCTGTACTACTACCAGGTGGTTTTGCCGCAGAAATTTCTGGTGAAAGACGATACCATTGATTACTCGTTGGACTGGCGCCTGCTGGAATAACTTCAAGTTTAAAATCAGCATGTTGGTCACTGTCATTTATAACAATGACTTTAAATGCAACCGACTGACTACCAGGACGAAATGTATGAGTTTGAGGAGAAACACTGGCATTTATAAAGTTTTGTTCCATTTTTACAAACAGCAACTATTTTATTTTTGTCTTAAACTCTCTTACCTTTGTGTTCTTTGTGTCTACCCTGCGGGAAAACTTCGTTAACGGATTATGTGGTTAATATATTATAGTATTTTTGTACATTACATTTAATTTCTTAAAAAAATCATAAGAATTGGATACAATGAAAGTGTTGTTAGCATGGGAAATCGGTGGAGGACAAGGACACTTGCACTTACTTGCCGCAATCGGTCAAAAATTGAAAGATTGCGGAATGGAGCCAGTTTTTGCACTGCAAAACCCTGGAATTAAAGGTGTAAGTCTCCCTGGTAAAATACTACAGGCGCCCTTAGCAACATTACGTTTTCTTGACGACAAAGACGACGATAAATCTTATTTGTTCACTGACATACTATATATATTTGGCTTCAGCACACCTTTTCTATTTAGTTTCCACCTCAAAGCATGGCAAAACGTCATAAATTTAGTACGACCATCTTTGATTGTGGCTGATTTTGCACCTGCTTTGGTTCTTGCAGCAAAAGGAGTTGTGCCAACGGTCGTAGTGGGAAATGGATTTTGTATCCCACCTGTTGGAGATTTTCCTCCAATTAGACCTCTGAATATACCAATTGAAGCCATTCATCGTCAAGCACAAGTCGCTCAAACAGTTAAACAAGTAACTGGTTTTGACGCTCCCCTTGGTGAATTACTCAATGGAGACCGTGCTTTTATTTTTTCAATTCCAGAACTAGACCCTTATAAAGACGCGCGCACGCAGGCAGAGTATGTTGGTATTCATATGGCGCCGTTTCCACAACTTGGTAACGAACATGGAAAAGCATGGGGATATTTAAAGCCAGAATGGCAAAATTACTCGCTGGTAATAGATACCCTCAAACCAGAATGCATTTTTGATGATTTAAAAATAGTCTTGGGAGAAAAATCTTTAGCAATACATCATGGTGGTTTCATTACATCTGCTGCTTGTTTGCTTGCTGGAATTCCCCAAATGGTCTTCCCTACAGATATGGAGAAGTGGCACACAGCAAAAGCACTATTAGAGCTAGAAGTGGCAATTTCACCTGAACCGTTAACTAAAGAAAATTTAATAAATTCTATTTATAATTTATCAGAAATTACTCAAAAAGCTAAAAAACAAGCAGAAAAATTTGCTTATTGGAACCAAAGTTTTTTAGATATATTTATCCCAACTTGTCTTCAGTTAGTAAATTAATATAAAATATTACTTGTCATTATTTGTCTTCAGTTAGTAAATTATATAAAATATTACTTGTCATTCTTCGCTACGCTCAGAATCTTAAAGCTTGTTTGAAAAGTCGGATAAGGTATAAATTGTAATTCTGAGCCTAGCGAATAATCTAGAGTTTGAGCGTATCTTAGATGCTACCCTACGGGAAAAGCTTCGCTTTACACTATGTTCAGCATGACAATATAGGTATTAATATTTGCTAGATGCTACCCTACGGGAAAAGCTTCGCTTTACACAGCGTTCAGTATGACAATATTGCAGGCAATTAATTTAAAGATTCTTCAGCTAATTGTCGGAAAACAACAATAGGAATTGCCCAACTTAAAGGTTCCATTTGTTCAAAAATTTCTTGTGAAGGTTTAGTGCCATCTGTAAATGTAAATACCTCAATTCCTTGTATAGGAAATTTTAACCTTCCGTTGATACCTACTAGTTCTCCCTTGGCATTTAATACAGGCCCTCCACTCATACCAACTTTAACATCATTCGTATAACCAAAACTATAACCATCGGGCAAAGATTGATTATTCAACACCATTGAAACTTTACCATCTGTAAAGGTAAATGCTTTTGTACCCCACTCGCGCGTATCTTCAATTTCATCTTTGCTAACTGTATGATAATTAGGAAAACCAGCAGCATAAACTGGAGAGTTATTGGTGAGTAAATTTGAGTTACCTAAAGTTGCCACCTTATAATCATTCTGACTATCAAATTCAATCAAAGCTAAATCTACTTTTTTGGGATTACTCATAGATTTTAAGCGCGTTTGGTATGTTTTACCATCAGCAGATAAAACATTATATTTACCATTTTTATCAACATCCAGTACATGCTGACAAGTTAATACAGTGTATGTTTTACCTTTACGCGCGACTATGACCCCGGAACCAGAACCAGATGCAGCTAAAACCCTGACAGTTACTTGTCTAGCAATTTCTGCAACTGGTAGATTATCTTTTTGCTGGCTTTTAGTATCGGTATAAGTAACAGATTTGTTAACTTCTGTTACGGTTTTTTGACCTATGTTACCCATCGACATTGATGAACAAGACTGTAAAACAATAGTTGTCAACAGCAGACTTATTGAAGTCCAAACAGATGAAGTTGGTATCACAGTATTTTAGTTTGTATATAACTCTTGTGGGATGGGCATCCCTGCCCGTCCTAATATCGCCCACCCACAAGAAAATTTTGGGTATTTTTTTATTTGGAAGTTCCTTGAGGAGCTGAGACAGTTGGTGTCGTAGATTCGGGAACTGTTACATCTAGCTCAGGAGTTGCAGCTTGAGTGGCGCCTGATTTAAAAGCGTCGTCAACTTGTTTTCCGAACCTAGCAATGCTTCGATTCTCTGCGCTTCGGAGTAAGGGAGTTCCTGTACCGTTAACACTAAAATTTTTCAATTGGTCAATTATTCGGCGCTCTTGACCAAGTTCCGATTTGTTTAAAGTCAGTATCAAATTGTTATCATTGCATTTTTCTGTGGTACTGCCGATATAGCAAATCACCGGATTGGAACGTATGATTCCATGAGTTAACTTGAGTAAACTTAAAGAATAACTGCTCTTACTCAAAGCTTTGTTAAAACGTTGACCAACGATAGCACAGCGGTCTTTAGGTGTAAATCGACTCCCAAAAGAAGTATCGTTCCACGTAATCATGGCGCCTGTTTGAGCATTACCCCTACGCGCGACCGTAGCGTAGCCATTTCCATTACGAATACAATGGAACGTTGTTTTTTGTGCAGTGCGAGTTTGTGAGAATGCTTGCTCGCTGCTCATTGCTACGACACTTGAGATAGCTAGGATAGAGGTAAATAGTCTAATGCCATTAGTTTTCATCATACACACTTTTGTATCTAAAAAAAGGTACAACTATTTCTAAATTTACAGAGCATTAAATACGACTGTAAGAATTAATTTTTAGTTTCTGATATTAACTACGCAACTATAAAGCATTATTCCAGAATTAGGCAATAGACTTTAGTCTAATTTTGTTGCTCTCTAAATTAATCTAAACATATCTCAATAATTCTAGAGATTCTAATGTATCTTTCTAGCTTAAATGTTATATAATACTAAACAACTAAAATCTTCTCTAAGTTAACTTGCCTTGTTTGAGTAATATTGATGTAAGAATGGTTTTCCAGGTGATGTATCTGTGTGAGCAATGGTTTTAAACAAATGGAAGCTGCATTGAAGTGAGTTTAAGAGAGTAATTTATGAAACAGCCGAATCAAAACAAGCATGTAGATAGATTTAATCTCAGCATTTTTTTTATTTTATCGAAGCTAAATATACAGAAACCCCTAGGATTAGTTAAAAACATTCTGCGCTGGTTAGCACTGGCGCCTTTAGCTAGCATTTTACTTGTAGAGCAAGTACAAGCTCAAGTACAGCCAGTTATATCAGCTACTGATGGAACAGGTACAATTGTTTCACCTAATGGTAATCAAATTAATATAACAGGTGGTCAATTATCGCGCGATAATGCCAATCTGTTCCATAGCTTTACTCAATTTGGACTCAATGCCGAACAAATAGCTAATTTTCTATCAACTCCTGGAATTCAAAATATTCTTGGTCGGGTTGTCGGTGGAAACGCTTCTGTAATTAACGGTCAAATTCAGGTAACAGGAAGTAATGCCAATTTATTCCTGATGAACCCAGCAGGAATTATTTTTGGTAACACCGCTACTTTAAATGTACCTGGTGCTTTTACCGCAACAACAGCTAATGGTATAGGGTTTGGAACTAATTGGTTCAATGCTTCAGGAACAAATAATTATGCCGACTTAGTAGGTAGCCCTGGAATTTTTAGCTTTGCGATGAGTCAACCAGGAGCAATATTTAATGCTGGAAATTTAGCTGTAGGAAAAGGACAGAACTTAACTTTATTAGGTGGAACAGTTGTTAATACAGGTTCAGTTACGGCGCCGGAGGGTCAAATTCTAGTTTCAGCCGTACCAGGTGAAAGATTAGTTCGTCTAAGTCAAGCTGGAAGTCCACTAAGTTTAGAAATCCAACCACTAACTGCTGGTACTCAAGCAGCAAATTGGAACTTACCCATATTATCATTACCTCAACTATTAACATCTGGTGGTGGAGCTAATGCCAATAAATTAACAATTAATAATGATGGTAAAATCACATTATCTGGTTCTGGCATTCCTGTAGAAAATGGCGACGTAGTAACAGGAAACGTCACAACCAAAACAGCAACTCTGACGGCTAACCGAAATTTAACAGGGGTAGAAAGTAAACTTCAGACAACAGGAGATTTAAATTTATTAGCTGGAGATAAAATACAGATACGTGATAGTGTCGCAAATCCATTTATTGCAAAAGCTGCTGGAAACCTGTTTATTCAGGGAAACCAAGGTATTGATATCTTAGCCTTAAACCATCCAGAACCCGCAGTTCAAAGTGGTGGAAATCTCAGCTTAGTTAGCAACGGTATTGTTTCTGGTGATGCTCATTTTACTAGTGCTGGTAAATTTTCTATTCTTAACTTAGCTGGAAATCCTGGTAACTTTATCAGTCTTTACGACCCTATTATTAGGTCTAATGGAGATGTTACTTTTGGTGACTACACTGGTGCATCATTGAAAGTTGAAAGTGTGGGTAATATTAGCGCCGGGAATATAACAATTACAAACCCCGATGCTAGTACAAGTCTTCCGGCTTCTGACCCAGACGCTCAATTATTAGCAAATCGTCCTACCTTAATTTTAAGAGCTGGTTTAGCCTCAGTTGGTTCTCCATCAACATTTCCTGTTACTGAGGGTAGTGCAACTTTCACATCATCTGCCTCACCTTCACCAGAAGGAAGTATTAGAGTCGGGGACATTAATACATCTATTGCATCTGCATCTTATGGTGGTAGTCCTGTTCGTAGTGGTCCTGTAATTCTATCTGCAAAAGGCGATATTACCGCGCGTGACATTACAACTTTCAGTACTTTCTCTGACAGCGCAGGTGATGTTACTATCCAATCTAACAACGGTAATATCACAACAGGTATTATAAATGCCTCCGCCAGAGATATTAATGGTGGCGCCCTTGCTGGTTACGGTGGTGGAGTAGTAACCTTGAATGCTCCAGGCGATATTACTACGGGTAATATTATTACCTCTGGTGGTAATCAAGGGAACGCTGGAAACATTAATGCCACAGGTCGAAATATTCAAATTGGAAACATTGATGCTACAGGAATTAATCCATCTTCCACTTTCCCTAGGCCAGGTGTAGATGGTTCAGTTAACGTGCAAGCTACAGGAACTATAACTACAGGCAATATCAATACTTCTTATAGTGGAAGCTCTTCAGAAGGTTCTCGTGGCGGTGATGTGATTTTAAAGGCAGCAGGTGACATTACTACAGGTGCTATTAATTCCTCAGCATCAAACTCTAGTAGTAACCTCTCTCGAAACGTGGTGCTGGCATCAAGAGGTGGGAAAGTTAATATAGAGGCGGGGGGAAATATCAGTACAGGCAATCTTAATTCCTCTGCGAGTTACACACCAACACCAGGTCCAACACCAGGTCCAACACCGGATCCTATTGTCCTCCGGGACAGTGAAGCTGGTTCAGTTACGCTCAAGGCTGGGAACAGTATCAAAGTGGAGGATATTATAGCTTATGCTTTTGACCCTACAGGTGCTAGAGGTGGTTTGGTAGAATTGACTGCAAGCAACACCGACATTACAACAGGTGCAATAAACACCTTTGCTTTTATCAATCCACCCCCTGAATTGCCTGAAGATACTCCCCCGGTCGAAGCTAGAGGTGGTGCAGTTACTTTTAACGCAGGAAGTAATATTAGCTTTTCGACTATTAATAGTGATGCAGGGAACTTAAGTGGAAACAGCCAAAATGCTCCAATTATTGGTGGTAATGTAAATATTACTGCTAATGGGATTGTGCAAGGTACAGGTGTGTTGACAACTGGTACAAGAATTTCTTTTCCTAATTCGCCTGCTTTGCCAGCTTTTCCTGCTAATACCACTATCTTTACTAGAGGCGCCACTTCAGGTACTGTAAGAATTCAACACGACGGTGGCGTCGGTAACGTTCCATTTACTGTAGGCTTAACTGATATAAAAGATTTAACTGACAAAAATGGTACTGCAGGAGCGATAGATGCAGGCGCCACTTCTCGAATTGAGCCAGTTTCTTCATTCCCTGTATTGCCAAATGGTGGAAATGCTACTGGCACTCCCACAGGTATTACTATTTTTTCTGTAAACAGTCCACCCAGTTTGACAGCAAATCCACGTTTAAATGGAGCTCAACAAGACAAACCTTTTATCTTCACTTTTGACGATTTGAATCCATCTGTTAGTGATGTTAACGGCGATAAAACTTCCTTGCGAATTGATTCAATTACTGCTGGGAAGCTAAGACTAAGGAAAATAATTAATGGGAAACTAGAGGAAAATTGGGTTGAAGTAATACCTGGAACTGAAAGCGCAATTATAGCTCCTGGTGACAGTTTAGAATATACTCCAGCTTCAGGCTTTTCTGGCGAAATCAACCCGTTTAGTATTAGTGCAAGCGATGGTGTATCATCTTCGGCGCCGCAAACGATAAGATTAGATATTACACCTCCACCACCACCTCCTCCACCACCAGAACGGAAGTTACCACCTAAAGAAGTAACAGACCAAGTGGAGAGAGAGTTACCAAAAGTCGAAACACCACCAAGATCAGATGTTACAGTAATTACTCCTAAGTTTGACCCTGGAGTAGAAGGTATAGATGATAAATTTGCCCGTCAGTATGATTCATATTTAGGGTTAAGAGAACGTCGTAGAGTTAGTCTAGAAGAAACGCGAGATATTCTTCGTAAAATTGAGAGGGAAACAGGGGTTAAGCCAGCAATTATCTATGTAAGTTTTGTTCCTTCAGGAGCAGATGCAAATGTCCTTGCCACTCCACAAGATAGCGACCAATTAGATTTAATGGTTGTTACTGCTAAAGGAGAACCCGTTCGTAAGACAATTTCTACTGCCAAGCGCGAATTGGTATTAAATCTTGCCAAAAATCTATACGGTTCGTTAGAAGACCCAGATAACGACTCGTACTTGGAACCTGCTCAGGAACTCTATAAATTAATAGTGGCGCCTTTAAAAGAGGAGTTGAATAAAAAGGGTATAAATAATCTACTCTTTATTGCCGATGAAGGTTTGCGTTCCGTACCTTTCGCTGCACTCCACGACGGCAAACAATTTTTGGTAGAAAACTACAGTGTTGGCTTTACTCCCGCACTGAGCATAACCGATACTCGCTATGTTGATATTCGTAACACACAAGTATTAGCAATGGGAGCATCTAAATTTCAACAGCTTAATCCTTTGCCTGCTGTACCCGAAGAATTATCTATAGTCGCAAAAGATATTTGGAGCGGGAAGTTTTTCCTTAACCAAAACTTCACCTTAAATAATCTCAAATCAATTCGTAGTTCTCGACCGTTTGGAATTATTCATCTCGCGACACACGGAGAGTTTGAAACAGGGGCGCCAGATAATTCTTATGTTCAATTTTGGGATAGCCAGTTAAAACTATCACAAATGCGAGATTTAGGATTAAATAACCCAACTGTCGAGCTATTAGTTCTAAGTGCTTGTCGAACTGCGTTAGGTGATAGAGAAGCTGAATTAGGGTTTGGTGGATTTGCGTATAAAGCAGGTGTTAAAACCGCACTCGCATCTTTGTGGCAAGTCAGCGACTCTGGAACATTAGGACTAATGACTGAGTTCTACAAAAACTTGAAAAAGGCGCCTATCAAAGCAGAAGCATTGCGACAAGCACAACTAGCGATGATTAGGGGTCGAGTCACAATTGAAAAAGGTCAATTACGTACTACGCTACGAAGCGTAACGTTACCACCTGAATCACCTGAATCAAAACAGAACAAAAACTTGAAACATCCTTTTTATTGGGCAGCGTTCACAATGATTGGTAGTCCTTGGTAGAGTGGCGAAATGGCAACGGATTACATAACGGATGTAACGGATAAGTAATTTTATAAAGCAAAAATTTGTTTGTAACTAATAACTCATCCGTTATATCCGTTGTATCCGTTGCCAATCTTTCTTACGGTTGATAATAAATGCTAAAGTAAAAACCTGAATCTTGAGCATTATCACCACGGTCGCGTAGGTTAACAAATGGAATACCGTAGTCTAAGCGCACATTCAAATTAGGTATTGGTTGCCATAATAACCCCAAACCTGCACTAGCCAAAAATCTCTGTCTTTGTAAAGAAGCATTATTTGGGTTATCGGGATGATTCCATACTGTACCTAAATCAATAAAAGGACTAAGTTGCAGAGTTGCCAAACCTGCTTCATTTCGTACCACGGTAATTTGGTCTTCGATGGAAAATCTGAAGCCATTGTCTCCAGAACGGGCATTTTGACGATAACCCCGCACTGTTTGGGCGCCACCAATTATAAATTGTTGCGATGGTAATAGACTATTGGGTGTTAATTGCACGTCTAGTCCTGCAATTAATAGTTGGTCTTCACTAAGCTTTTGCGTTCTCTGTATCTGAGCGTACCAACTAAAAAATTGACCATCTGGGATAGGGTCATTATTAGTGGTAGCATCGAACAAACCTGTACCAAAGTTGAATAGTGACCGCGCGCTCCAGGCACCGTTTTTCTCTCGACTTACGTAATCTTGTCCAAATCTGAAAACGCTAGTTCTACTTACACCATTGTTATCGGGGCCAATGCCGAAGCGGTACGGTATACTATCAAACAAGAAAGTTTGACCATCTTGGTATGTAAATCCTAAAGATAAAGCAAATTCTTGGCGTGGTGTTCTAATCAATGGTTGACGGTAACTTATTTCGTACTGTTGAAAGTCACCGCGAATATTTAGATTCTTAAACTGAGGGTCAGTAATTTTAGTGTCATTAAGTACTGCTCGCACTTGTAAAGAACCATCCATTGCATTAAGCGGAACTCGGTAATTAAAATCATAAAGATTGAGTCCACCTGTCGTAGAACGGTTGTAAGATGCGGTAATTTGGTCGCCAGATGTCACCAAGCTACGATACGATAAACCTACACCTAACCTTTCTGAACCAATGCTAGGTGGTGAATAGTTATCTATTCCAAAAGCACCCTTGAAAGGATTTGCTTCTGTAACCCTAACAATAATAGTACTTTGCCCAAATGCACCTGTACTTGCAGGTCTGAGACTAGCTTCTAAATTCTTAAATACTGGGTCAGAACGCAGCAAGATTAATTGGTCTTCAAGCTTTTGTTTGCGAAGTGGATTTAAGCCTGCAAGTTTAATTCGACTACATATATAGTCTGGACTTATCCTTTGAGTTCCTTCAACTTGAATTTCATCTACACCTCCCTCAAAAACCCTTATTACTATTTCACCTGTTTCAATAGTCTGGTCTACTAAAACCGCTCTCGATGTAATATAACCTTCTTTAAGGTAAAGCGCGGTAATTTTATCTGCAACATCAGCTAATTCTTGTAGAGTAACTTCTTTACCTTCTATGGGTTGAGTAATAGAGTTTATTTGTTCTGCTATTAAAACTTTATAACCGCGAACATTTATTTTTTTCACCAAGAACCGTTTATCTGGTTGAGGTGGTTGATTATTTTCGGGTGTTGGAGTATTTTGAGTTGGTTCTGAAGGATTTGTATCTGGTTGAGGTTGTTGATTACTTTCTAACGGTGGATTGGGTCGAGTTAGCGAAGAATTACCTTGACTTGGTTCTTTTATCTCACCTGGTTTAACCAATTGAGGATTTTCTGGCGCCAAATCAGCTTCAGGTGCTTCTTGACGAACATCCGAAGTTGCACGAACACACTTTGCGCGCGGGGAAAAGCGTTTTGTAGAATCAGATGCAGGATTTTGTGCTACAGCATCAGATTTTAATAGATTATTAGGAGCCGCAATAGTGGGACTGGCGCTGAACCAGTAGATTACGCTTAGTATTGCGATTTTATATCTTATTGAGATATTACTTAATAATGATTTCAACTTTTTCTTTTCCTAATTTTTATATGGTGAAATATTATGAAGTATAAAATTTTATAGTTTTTTGTCAATTAAACAAAAGTCTAATTTGATCCCCCCTAGCCCCCGCTTATTAAGAGGGAACAATAAAGGAAACAAATCTTAACTTTTAAATAAAGGAAACAAATATTAGCCCCCCTTATTAAGGGGGGTTGGGGGGATCAAAATTCTCAATGTTTATTATTTCTTAAAACTTACCTTGTGGTTGAACAGGCGGCTGACTCGATGATTCATTTTTTAGAGATATGTCGCAAATACTATCTATTTGAGCTTTTACTTGGTCTAGTAGAGGTTTAGGCATTTTTTGATTTACTTCAGCTGCTTTTACGCATTCATTTTCTTTCGCTAACTTAATAGCATAATCTTGTCGGCATTTATTAAGTATTTCTTGAGATTCTGAATAAATACTAGAATCTAAGCTTACTTTTTCAGATAAAGCAATACATTGTTCATAGTTAGCTTGATTTTGCGCTTCCTTTATTTTGTCTAAAGCTTGTCTAGATATGAAAAAGGGGTAGGCAAAAAAACCACCAATACAGGCAGTAACAAATAGACCAATACTAATAATTAATGTTACGGAATAATTTTTAGGTTTTTGATAAATTGTTTCTTCAGGATTTCTGACAACATGGTTATTTGTAACAGGGAGAGGTTGGAAGATTGTTTCTTCCCGATTATTTTTTGCAACAGAATTTTGTACAGGGGGAGGTTGGAAGATTGTTTCTTCTTGATTATTTTTTGCAACAGAATTTTGTATAGGGGGAGGTTGGAAGATTGTTTCTTCCTGTTGAGCTTTTTGCTCTGGAATTATAGGTCGTGCGATTGTTTCTTCATAAGAACCCTGATTTGGACTAATATGAATTTGAGCAATAGTTTCTTCAGGAATGTTTGCTGGTGCAATTTGAACTGATGCCAAAACACTTTGTAAGCTTAAATTTAATTCTTCTACCGAAGCAAAACGCTTTTCTGGTTCTTTTTGCAAACAATGCATTACAATTGTTTCTAATGGTGCGGGCAAATTTTCGCAACCTGGTTGGGCGCGCAATGGTTTTGGTGGTTCACTAGTATGGGCAAAAATCCAAGATGCTTCGCTATGATGACGCGCTTTGATACTAAAACCAAAAGGGTCGGTGCCACTTAGCATTTCATAAAGAATAATACCTAAGCTGTAAATATCTGCCCGTTCATCTATATTAATGGCACCTCTTAATTGTTCGGGAGATGCGTAGCGGAAAGTTCCTAAAAATGCGCTGGTGAGATTTGTTTGCTCAAAAGACTCACTACGAATTTTAGCGATACCAAAGTCTACAATTTTTACAAAATCTTGCGAATCTATGTTTTCCAAAAATATATTATCTGGCTTCAGGTCGCGATGCACAACCTGGATACGTTCGCTTCTAGTTGCTCCACGCTCTAAGTTGACACCTTTATGCGCGCGTTGTAAACCTTTACAAACCTGGGTAATAATGTTTATCGTTCTATCTACAGGCAATCGCTTCTCGCGCAGAAGTAGCTGACGCAACGACTGACCACGTAAATATTCCATTACATAAAAAGGATACCCTTCATCTGTAACACCGCAATCGGTAACTTGAACAATATGTTCGCTATCTAATGCAGCACATATTTCTATTTCTCGCTCAAAACGTCTTCTCATCTCTTTGGATGCAACTAGCGTATCTTTGAGAAGTTTGAGTGCAACCTGCTTACCAATTCGGGTATCCATCGCCAAAAAAACATCACCCATACCACCCCCACCCAAAAGCTTATCGAGACGGTATCGGTTATTATCACCTAGCGCGCGGCCTATCCAAGAGTTAGGGGTAGAAGGGGAGTTCATTTGGCTACTACTATCCTATATTTCTATATATTTTTATATATAATCTTGAATATACAAAATTTATGTTCTCCTGAGAGCGAATAGAAGCCCAGTTTCTGTCTAGAGTTAATTAATGTAACATTTTAGACACTATCATAGAGATATTTGGAAAGCAACAGTACAATATCGTCGTAAATATTTACCGTTAATCCATATTTTTAGATGCTGTTGTTAGTTTAGAGGTTCCTTTAAACAAAGAAACCCGGTTTCTACGTAAAATCGTTATTGTTATTACAATTATCGACAAAGAAACCGGGTTTCTAGATGATTAATTACAGTTCTTAACGTCTAAATTTCGGAAAAATGTTAACTTCAGGTGAAGAATAACCTGATTTAATAACGTGGAGACATCAGGATGAGCAATGCGCTCTCGATAGCGGCAGTAACAGCAGTACTCAAAGACTTAATCGAAAACAGTTTAGTAAAAGATGCGATTGCTACCAGTGTTGGTGATGTTGTTGTCACCGCACTTCCCCCCGACCGCATTACCCAAGGAACTGACGAACGCGCGCAAATCAATCTTTTTCTTTATCAGGTGACGCAAAATCGTAGCGCTGACTGGGTATCGGCAGAATACCGCAGCAAGCAAACGCGACAATTTACATTGTCTCACAATCCACCCTTAGCGCTCGACTTGCATTATCTGCTTACAGCATATGGAGCAAAAGACTTTCAAGCAGAGCTATTACTTGGGTATACGATGCAGTTATTGCATGATACACCCGTTTTTAGTCGTGATTTAATTGAAAATTCTTTAAAAAACGCAGCAAAAGTTAATACTTCAAGTGTTTTATCTCAAGCTTTAACATCTGTATCTGTTAGTGATGTAGCAGATAATATCGGGCAAATTAAAATTTCTCCAGAGTTTTTTAACATGGAAGACACTTCTAAACTTTGGTCTTCGTTACAAACTCACTACCGTCCCTCAGCAGCTTACCAGGTGTCGATGGTATTAATTGATAGCCGTAATGCTCAAAAAACAGTAGATTCCGATGCATACCCTTTCTTGGCGCCAGTAATTGAACAAGTCACTCCTCCTTTTGAGGCAGGTAAACCCTTAATTATTCGCGGTAAACATTTGCAAGGCAATTTAACCAGAATTCGGATTAAAGGAATAGAAAAGTTAATAGAACCCAAAGCATTTCAAGATACGCAAATCAGCGTGCTTTTACCTCCTGGTTTATTTGCTGGTATACATGGAGTGCAAGTAGTGCATCTAAAAATGCCCATGCCAGGAGTGCCACATCATGAAACTACATCAAATATTGCAGCTTTTGTATTGCATCCAACAATTACTGCGACTGCTGAGAGTAGTACAGGCAATGCAAAAATTACAGTTAACTTTAATCCTAAAGTTGGCAAGCAACAACAATTAGTTTTACTGTTGAATGAAGCATCATGTCAGAAGAGTGAAACATACTCATTTGCTGTTGCAGCGCGCGAGGATGATACTGATTCAATTACTATTCCTGTAGAAAATATCAAAGCAGGAACTTATTTTGTGAGAGTGCAAGTAGACGGAGCGGAAAGTCCGCTTAACAAAAATTCAGCCGGAGAATACAACTCGCCACAAGTAACAATTCCATGAACTCTACAACTTGGTCTTGTGGCACAGGCGAGACATCTGTGCATTGGTAAGTTTAAAGATGTATAAACATCTCTATTGTTCGTAATGATACCGACAGGCGAGAAAATTAATTTGAGTATTTTCAACCTGATAAATAAGCCGATTTTCTAGATCAATTCGCCGCGACCATATATCTGGATCAATATATTTTAATGGTTCGGGCTTACCAATACCTTCAAACGGATCTTGCATTACAGCAGTTACCAAATCCAAAATCTTCGATGCTTTCTGGAAATCTTGCTTAAACCACCAAGCCAAATCTTCCTTGAATTTTGAACTAAAACCAGGACTGCGGTTAATAATAACTGGTTTAACCTCCTCTGTTTCAGGCTTCTTCTTTTTCTTCTTGTTCAATTCCCAACTCCTGCTGAAGCTCTGTAATTGTTTGAGGTTTAATTTTTCCTGCTTTTGACTCCTCTATTGCATCAAATAACCTGTTTGCATTTTTTGGTGAGCGCAATAAATAGACCGTCTCAACCAAGCTCTTCAAATCAGACTCAGCTATCAAGGCTACATTTTCGCCATCACGGCGATTAATTATATATACAAGGTGATTTTCTGTCACTTTATCTAAAAGCTTAAAAAAATCATTCCTAGCATCCGTTGGAGATGTAATTTCGTAGGGTAGCATTAGTTTATGTACGTGTTTACGTACATTCATTATATTCTATTCTGCCTGACTGCGTAATTTTCAACTTAAGTCGATAACTCTCAAAGATTAATTAGCTCTAAAATTTACTATGCCTGATTTGCTCTATGAGAGATTCGCTACAGGTAACAATTCCATGAACTCTACAACTCATCAAAATTGGTTCGATGCTAACCACGAATATTTATTAGCAGCTTTAGCAGTAGTGCGTGGCGCCTTGGAAAATTACATAGCTAAACTAGATTTACCCGAACGACAAGCCGAGCAAAAAGTACGGATACAAACTTTACAAAAAGCAGGCGCCGCAATGCCATCATTATCAGCTTTAGAGCGGATATGCAAAATGTTTGGCTTGTCAACGTTTGAGCGAGATGTCTTACTGCTATGTGCTGGAATAGAATTTAGTGGTGATTTTGTGAGGTTATGTGCTACAGCTAACGGTGATACACAACGAGCTTACCCCACCTTTAGCCTTGCTTTAGCCGCTTTAGAAAATCCTCATTGGGATGCTATTACACCTAATTCAGCTTTACGTCGCTGGCGATTAATTCAAATTGGCGATGGACAAGCTTTGACTTTAAGTCTATTAAGAATTGACGAGAGAATTTTACATTACTTAACGGGTACGCAGTATTTGGACGAACGGTTGGTTGGTATTATTGAGCCATTATATTTTGTAGAGAATTTGGTTCCTTCGCAACAAGCGCTTGCTGAAAAAATCGCAGCAGTTTTATCTCATTCAAAGACTAATATATTACCAATTATTCAATTATGCGGCGCCGAACCTGCTAATAAACGCACTATTGCCTCAAAAGTATCGCAAATTCTCGGTTTGAATACTAGCGTTATGGCTGCGCGCGTGGTTCCGACTATACCTAACGAACTAGATAATTTAATTAGGCTGTGGAGTCGTGAAATTATTTTAAGTGGAAGTGCGCTGTTGCTGGACTGTGATGAAATAGATATGAGCGATACAGCACGAGTAAATGCTATTAGCCATTTCATCGAACGTATCAATGGAATTTTGATAGTTAGTAGTCGGGAAGGAATGCGCGTATCCCAACGTGCAGCAATACGCTTTGAGGTACACAAACCAACTTCTGACGAGCAAAAAACTGTTTGGCAAGAAACCCTTGCAGAACTGGCGCCTCAACTTAATGGAGAAGTGAAAACTCTAGTAAATCAGTTTAACTTGAGTGCAGCAACGATTCGCGCGGCTTGTGCTGAAGCTACTGAGTATTTAAGTCAGAACCCCTCTCCAAACCTCTCCCCCACAGACGGAGAGGCTTTGAACTTTCCCTCTTCCCTGTTAGAGAAGGGGGTTAGGGAGTTAGGTAATATCCTTTGGGATGCCTGTCGAGTTCAAGCTCGTCCACGTTTAGATGAGTTAGCACAACGTATTGAACCAGGCGCCAGTTGGGAAGATTTAGTATTACCAGAGGGACAAAAACAAATTTTAATTGACGTAGCAGCACATGTACGGCAACGAAGTAAAGTATACGAAACATGGGGATTTGGTGGTAAAAGCGCGCGTGGTTTGGGAATTAGCGCTTTGTTTGCAGGCGCCAGTGGTACGGGTAAAACTTTAGCGGCGGAAGTGTTAGCAAATACATTACAGTTGGATTTATATCGAATTGATTTATCGTCGGTAGTCAGTAAATATATTGGTGAAACAGAGAAAAATTTGCGACAAGTATTTGATGCTGCCGAACAAGGCGGAGTAATTTTGCTATTTGATGAGGCTGATGCTTTGTTTGGTAAAAGAAGCGAGGTGAAAGACGCGCGAGATAGATACGCCAATATTGAAGTTAGCTACTTATTGCAGCGTATGGAATGTTACCCTGGCTTGGCAATTTTAACTACTAATTTAAAGAGTTCAATTGATACTGCTTTTCTGCGAAGAATAAGATTTGTAGTGCAGTTTCCGTTTCCTGATACTGTGCAAAGAGCGGAAATATGGCGCCGAATTTTTCCAAGTGATACTCCTACAAAAGATTTAGATGCTACTCAACTCGCGCGGTTGAATGTAGCAGGAGGTAATATTCGTAACATTGCTTTGAATGCAGCGTTTCTAGCAGCAGATGCTGGGGAAGCAGTGCAGATGAAACATTTATTGCGTGCGGCTCAAAGCGAGTATGCAAAGTTGGAGAAGGCTTTGACGGAGGCGGAGGTTGGCGGATGGATGTGAGATAATGTATTTGTAATGGAGTTATTTTCATAACAAAAAGAATCAATGACACAGATTATTCTTGAAAACCTAGACCCAATTGTGGTTGAAAAGCTTCAAGTCCGTGCCACGCGCCAAGGTAGAAGCTTGTTAGAGGAGCTTAAAGCAATTGTAGAAGAAGCTGTAGAGTTTGGGGACGTTCCAGCACCGCAAGAAACTATGGAGGCCATCTTCAGCCCATTCTTTTTTGCTAACAATAATTCCATACTTGTATAAACACACTATTTTTAATAGTCCACTTTCATCCCATTCTGTACATAGACCATCTAAAGCTCTTAATTGATAATACTCTCACATTTTTAGCTACCTGTCATACCAATATTAAATATGAGTAAATCGTCTAAATTCTCAATTGCGGCTTTTCGCAGCGATTTGTTAACGAAAATGTATTGGTTAATAATTCAAAATTCACATTTGGGCAAATTATAGACTTTTGTCGAGGTATGGGTGCTTGAGCCAGTTGTAGAATTCTTAACAGAAGCGGGACTCTAACAAAAAAAGGAACGGGGTAAATGAGCGATCGTACTAAGATACAGCGTAACAAAGCAGATACATCGATTGTTACAAATCTATCGCTTACCTCACCAAACAGTCCTACCCTGGCTTCTCCAACAAACAGCCTCAGTCCACCAATAAATACTGCTTCACCTCAAGCTGTGCCTGAAATATCATCCAAAATTCAAGAGGCACAGTCAGCAAGTGAGCAATTTATGGAGCCAGAAGTAATTCTAGAAAAGTCTGTTGGTCACAACATTAGTAAAATTTCATTGCGTCCTCAAGGGAGACTTTCTGTAAGTAAACCAGGAGATTTGTACGAACACGAAGCTGACCAAGTAGCCCAACAGATGATGCGTATGAGTTTACCTGAAAGTTCTCAACCAATTTATTTGGAAGGAGCATTAGAAGAATCATTGCAAAGGAAACCATCACGACTACAAACAGTAGATAGCAGCTTCCAGGCAAGTAGTAATTTAGAAAGTCAGTTAAATGAAACTAACGGCACTGGTAGTGCTTTAGGGGATGAAGTTCGAGGGTTTATGGAGCCGCGCTTTGGCGTTGATTTTAGTCAGGTGCGTGTACATACTGATAGTGCGGCAGTTCAGATGAATCGTGATTTGAATGCTCAAGCTTTTACCTATGGTAGTGATATTTACTTTGGAGCGGGGAAATTACCAGGAAATAATGAGTTGACAGCGCATGAGTTAACGCATGTAGTGCAGCAAACGGGCACAGTCCAACCCAAGCTGATGCCTATCACAGCTGCACCCACAAAAATCATGCGATTTGCTCAGGGTACTACTGAGATAACCAAGGATGACAAAGGTGTTGGGCATTACAAGGGGGGCACAGGTCATGCTGGGATGACGGAAGAGGCACTTCATACGATGGGGTTGAATGCAGACGAGGCCCGCAAGGGACGCATGGGTAACTGGGAACGGGATATGTCTCAAGCTCTGACCCCCGGAACAGTTGCATTGCTCACCGCAGAAGGGATCATGCCCATTCTCAACATTCTGGCAATTAAAGAATTTGGGCGCGGACTTAATCCCACAGAATTTGGAACATACGATCCTGTTGAACACATTGATAACCCCACTGATTTGCGTGGCAGCGACGTTTTCAACCAGGTTGATCAAGCAAATCCCCAAAATGACTTTACCAATCCGACTAATCCCGATGTTGGTATAACTAGCAAGCTCAAGGGTACCGAGATGGGTAGTGATAAAGGCTATGCCAACGTTGATCGCCGATATGCAGCGACCGACACCAAAGGCAAGATTATGAATCCCCAGGATGCCAAAGCTTTCCAAGTAGATGAAAGCGCCATCCCACGCTACATGAACACGAGTAAGAAATGGTTAACTGGTAAGCTGCGTCAATCAGCCAATTTGGGACGGAAAAAGGAAGATGGGCTGGGACCACGCGAATTCTCTAGTGGTATTCACACCATGCAAGACTTTTACGCTCACTCCAATTTTTGTGAAATTGGCATCAATATTTTGATCCGGGAAGGGGGCTTGGAAGTTGTTGTTGAGGACGATGGTAAGGGCAACAAAAAGATCGAAACACTGAGTAAAGATCAGGTTTTAAATACGCAAATTCATGCTAATAAACCCGATGGTAGCCCTGAGACAAAAAACTTGGTGAATCCCAATGCTATTAGTAAGAGTGGTAACAAAGAAGTGCGGGAAGTGATGACCACAGGCTCCTTCAATCTCACAGATACGGCTGCCAGCGTTCTGGAAGAAGTGGCTGATAAGGTTAAGGAAATGAATCCCTTTGACAAATCGAAGAAAGGCCCTAGCGAAATGATCATGGCTTGTCTCGACTATATGGAAATGGATGATACGAATCCAACGGATTTCTCGGCTTTAGGAAAGAAGGTCAGTTCATTAATTACTAAAGCAATTCCTACCATCTCAGCCCTAGCACCTACTGCCGCCACAATTGCTGAAAAAGCAGGTGATCTGGGTGCTAGTGCAGTCGAGAAAGGGGCTTCCTTTGGTTCTGGGATGTTGGATCTGCTCAATAAGGCCAACGAGAAATTGGGCGGTGATAAGGACTATTTCGATAGCGAAAAGAAAGCATTGGAAGGAGCAGGCCAAACTGCCGCAGGTGAAATTAAGGGGACAACCGATAGTTTGGCTGAGGGCATTCGCAATATTAACACGCAATTGGAAGCGGCTGCCAAGGCATTCGAGGGTAAGAGCCATATCCTACGAACAGCATATCAGTGGGCTTACGAAAATAACCCTTTGAAGTTAATTAAGACAGCTGCCAAAAAGATTCCGGTAATTGGTGACAAGGTTGCTGCTGCAATCGAAAGCCTAGAAGAGGAAGTGAATAAACTTCTGGAAGACACTCTAGGTGCAGCTTGGAATGTAGCAGTCACCAAAATCGTCGCCAAGATTAATAAGGTGATCGCAAAAATCCGTGAAGAAACTAACATTCAGAAAAAGAAGAAAGAGTCCGGTACAGGCACACCTGGCAAATTAGGAGGTGTCAGTGACTTATATGATGAAAACGGCAATCCTATAGAGGGAATTGCACCAAAGAGTTATACACCACCAAGCCATACAGAAATTGCCAAAGACCATGACGACATTAAGAATCCAGTCAAAGATGGTAAAGCTGACAATCCGGATGAAGGACTTGACCACGATCATAAAGATGAGGATCATGCTCATGGTGATGATGAACATGGACACAACCACATATCCACCTACCTCGCACCTCTGGCAACCGGACTAGCAAAGCAAGCCACAACTGCTATTGGGCAAAAAGTTGCCGCCTGTTGGGATGTAGTGGACGCTGGCGGCACACCCTCTGCACAACAACTTGCCGAGGTTGACACTGTGATGGAGCGGTATTTTGCTCACCCTGCAGATTGTGACTATTGGCAAAGCTACTTCAAAGCCCAGCTAAAAACAGCCCGCATTGGTAGTGCAGTCAAAGCAAAGCTGGGAAATCATTAGTCTATAGCACTTATGCACTGATGCGATTTATTAAAACAATTAAGAACTCATACAAGGCAAATGCTGAATCAGCACATTCAGCTTTTTAAGGGTAATAAAGTCCGAATGTAAAACCCAAATTGGAAAAGTTTAGACTTTAGTCGAAAATGGTTTATCTTAACAAGTTGTAAAATTTGTTAAATATAAAAAATTGGGACGTTATTGACATATTTGTTGATTTTTTAACACTGGAGAAAGGATGAGATGAGCGAACGTCAAAAAATTCAACGCCAAAAAGCTCCACCTATTTACTCACATCCTCATCTAGCGCAATCAACACAGGATATTAGTTCCTTACCTCCAGTTAAAGAAACAGCATCTACTGCTAGTACACCCAATCATGACATTAGTCAAATTTCGCTACGTCCGCAATCAAGACTAGCAGTGAGTCAATTAGGCGACCAGTATGAGCAAGAAGCTGAATGTATCGCTACTCAGCAGACGGATGGATATCAAATTCAGCGAACTCCTTCCATTAGTAGCATTAACAATCAGATACTTCAATGTCAGAATGTTGATACTCCAAAACAGACGGTTGATCAACAACATACCCAGCAGCTTGACCTTGCCAAAATTAATGCTGATGCTGATGCCATATTCAAAGCGGTAGATGGCTGGGGTACAGATGAAGATACAATCTTAAAAGTTCTTGCTAACAAAACACCAGCAGAAATTGCTGCTATTAAACAAGTATATACAGACCACTATGGACGTAACCTAGACAGCGACTTAGCTTCTGAGATGTCAGGGAATGATTTGAAAGAAGCCCAAGTTAAGTTATCAGGTGATAAAGCGCTAGGGGCGATAGAAGCACTTAATAATTCCATTGGATTTTTTAATGATGATGAAGCCAAAATTGAGGAAACTTTATCAGCTTTATCGCCAGAGGACTTAAAACGGATGAAACAGATGGCGGAAAAAGACCCAGCCATTAAAGCAAAATTAGATAATGTTCTTGACCATTTAGGTGGTGAAGATAAGGAAGTAACCGAAGCACTTCTTTTAGGTGATAAAGAAAAAGCTGCTGCTGCTCGTATTGCTGAAGCAATAGAGGGGCTAGGAACTGATGAAAAAGCAGTTTATAAGTACTTAGAAGGCAAAAATCCCGAAGAAATTGAAAAGATTAAAAAAGCTTATCAAGAAAAAACTGGTCGGACTCTTGCGGCAGATATTGAAGATGATTTCTCCGATGCTGAAAAAGACCAAGCAGATGCTCTACTAGCTGAAGACAAAGCGGCAGCGGCAGCGGCTCGTATCAAAGAAGCAGCAGATGGCTTAGGTACTGATGAAAAAGGGATATACGACCAACTCAAGGGTAAAAGCCAACAAGAGCGTGAAGCAATTGTTAAAGCCTATGAAGACAAATATGGCAAAGGTAGCTTTGATACCATGCTTAAAGATGAGTTGAGTGATGATGACCTTAAACAAGCACAGCAGTACAAAAACAAAGGAGAACTTGACCCAAGTTTTGCTTTAAATTTAGCTATGAATGGTTTGGGAACAGATGAAGATTTAATTAAAGAAACTCTCAAAGACAAAAGTAAAGAGGAAATTAAAGCAATTAAGGAAGCTTATGCGAAAGAAACTGGTAAAAATCTAGATACGGAACTCAAAAGTGAGTTAGACGGTCGAGATGCTTTTGAAGTTGGGCAAATGCTCAAAGGAAAACCAGAAAGTTCTAAAGAGTACTATAACCAAGCTATGGAGCGCTATGAATTTGAGCGTGGAGATGGCTCAACGTGGTTTTCGCGCGGAGTGATGGATGCTTCAGAAGCTATTGGAATGCATTCAAAAGGCGAGATGTTGGAGAATCAAACTCAGCGTCTGAAAAAGATGTTTGATGAAAATGGCAACCTTAAGCCTGAATTTAAAGACAAAGAAGAAGAAGTCAAACGCATCGCTGGTTATCAAGAAACAGATGCAACAAATTATAAAGATGCAAAGGAATCTGTTGGCAAAGCCGTCACTACTGCCGGGACTATTGCAGTTGCAGCATTGGCAACTATTTGCACAAAAGGCGCCGCTGCTCCCTGGTTAGTTGCAGTTATCTCTGGAACTTTGGCAGGTGGCGCCAATATGGCTCTTAGATACGGTATGCAAGGAGATGCTTACGGTGGAGAAGACATTGCAATTGATGCTGTAGTTGCAGCACTAGCATCTGCACTGGGAGGATTTTTAGCAGATAAAACTCAGTTTATGACTAAACTAGATGATATACTTAAATCCCTTGGAGAAGGAGCAGCCAAAAAGGCAGCACAAGAAGCACTACGAGGGGTTGTTAGTCCTGATGTACTCAAGGAAGTATTTAACGATACTCAGTGGCGAAAAGGCGTAGAATATTATTTATTAAATTTGGGCATGGTTGCTGGCGCCAGTGCTATTAAAGGTGCTGCATCAGGAGGTATGGAAGACCCATTAAAAAGTAAATCTTCAATCCTATTTGGCGCCACGAGTGGTGTTTCAGGAGGAATCGTTGATGAGGCAGTTAGTGGGATTAAAGGTGAATATAAAGGTCGGATAGAAGACCTTCTCGGTCGTTTAGCAGTGGCAGGTGTTAGTAAAGCTGCTGAAGAACAAGCAAAAACAAGTGTTTCTGATTTCAAACTAAGATTGATTGCTAAACAAGCAGTAAGTGCAACTGCTGCTAATGATGATATGTCCACTGCATACCAGATTATTGATAAAAATACTGTTGATTTTTCTGTAGAAGAAAAACAAAAGCTCATGAGAATGATTTTAGAGGAAGCTCTAAACAATCCCAACATGAATGCTAGCAAAACTACTGATAAAATTAATAACCCTCCAGAAGCTATATCTGAGGAACAAAGTCAGAAAACCCCTGAGACTAACACCATTTCGGAAAATGATAAGAGCGAAAATAAGCTACCATTAAAGATTGACGAAGGTAAACAAGGTAAGCATGTACCAGAACATAACAACTTTACTGACGGTCGAAGCGAACTAACTCATCCTAATCCCCAGCAATTAATAGATGATTTTGCGGGCAAAGGTCAACCAGTGAATAGTACAGTTAAACAAGGTCAACCCGGTTTTAGGGAACGTGTTGACTTTGGAGAAATAATTGGTAATTATGTTGACCCAGAAACTGGTGTAAAAACTCCTACAACGAAAGGAATTATCCATTATTCTAAATCTGGGGTACATATTGTTCCAGCTAAACCTTAAATCTTAATGAATAAATATGAATGAATCTCAAATTCTTAGACCAAGAGTATTATTGTCCATTCAAAGAGCTTTACTTGGCGAAGTTTCAGCCTTTTTGCGTGGCGTGACCTGTAGTTGGGATGAATCAAGCATTAACATCAAATGCTACTTTGATGGCGAACCTTCTGAAAATGATCAAGAATCTATGGAATGTGTAGCTTCAGAAGTAATGGCTGATTTTCCAGAACACGATGTACAGATTAACACAATCAGGCTTGATAAGCCTCAATCGCTTAAAGATCAAAGTCTTATGACTTGGGCTTACCTTCGTAAGGAATAACGAAAGCTTTTTATCTAAAAACTAGCTGGTGGAGCAAATTTGCTCTAGCTTAACTGACGTAAATGGATACTTGGGCAAATTTACCAATTTTTTGCTCTCGTCCCAAATTAGTCTTCCTTGCATATAGCGGTTTCCAGCCAGATAAGGTATGCTGGTAGGGGAAACATAGGGGTTCGCGCAGGAATAATAATGGGTGACAACAACCGCTAATCATGAACCATGCCTGAGATTAACTGGACATCCTATCTTCGTTACCGTGCAACCCAAAGAGGTTTTGATCTTGATCTAATTGAAAATATCCTACGCTTCTCCAGCGAACGATATTATGATGTAGAAACAGATCGGGTGGTTGTAGTTGGAAAACATGGTGAACAGCTAGTTTTAATTCCCTACGAACAAGGTGAAAACACGATTACACCTATTACAATTCACGCCACAACTCGACAACAAATTCGATTTCGTGTAAAAACTGGACGGTTTATTACAAATGTCTGACTTCAAGCAACAATTGCCACAAATGAATTACTTCAAAGAAGAGGATATTCTTCACCTGTTAATCTCCGAAGAGCCAGAATCAGCAAGTATTGAAATTAGTCCAAATGTCACTGCTGAACTGAATGCAGCCGGAGATCTGATTGGCGTGGAAATTCTCAATGCCAGTAATTACATCCGAGATTTTATTTTGGAATCTGTTCAGGGTAAGCTGTTGAACTTGGTCAAGAGCGAAGTATAGTCTCAATTAATCTTCAAGCAAGACAAATTTGTTGCCGCTTACGCTGTGGAGTAACTGTATTGTGGGTTACCATTGTCCAGAAATATCCTCTTGTTGCAAGCCAATAAACTGGCGCCGCTTCCAAGCGTATTGCAAAATATTAATTCCTAATTCCTGTGCTGTGCGAATAGTTAATCGAGGTAAACTTAATTTATTATCCAGCCCCCATGCAGATGCTATATCGCCACTCACTAAAATAATTCCTCCATTTGTTAATATTTGAATTTGTTGTTGATTAACAATTGGCAAAGCTGCAAATAAAAAGGGTTTTGTTCTTAAAGGGTGGTCTCGGCGCCATTCTTCTAATGGTCGCAAAGGAGATTCTAATTGCTGGGCTAAATTATTGATACTTTCAACCAGCGCATTTCCATCTAAGGGGGCATCAACTAATAAAACTCCACCTAAATTTAAATAATTTTTAAGGTTCTCAAATTCATTACCATTCAAAGTTAATGCTTGCTTACCTGTTAGATAAAGTAAATCATATTCTTGAAGATTTTCACTGAAAGTAACTTGCCCGACTTCTTCATTTCCTCGTAATGATGGATATAATGATTCTACAGATTGTAATAAGTAAGATAGATTGAAAAAGCTCCGCGCGCATTCTTTATCATTACTATTTACCTGTGCCATCCGGACAAGTGCTTGAGGTCGAGATTGTGCTTGATGCCGATAACGTAAATCAATATTGTTATAACCAGGAAAAAAAACATCATCAGGCGCCGTAATTCTAACTTCACCTGGTTGTAAAAGTACTCGACATAATTCTATTTCTGAGCTATTAGGCACAGTGCTTTTTTCATCAATCCGAAATGTTTCTTGCACTACATCTTTTTGAGAAGAACGTCGTAGTTCATCTGGGTCTACATAACTGGCAACTAAATATACAAGTACGGCATCTGAGCCGCGCGCTTCTGTGGCTATACGGAATGGAAACGTTTCAGGAACAACTATTAAATTACCTAATAAATCTATTGCTATACCTGGTTGAATTTGCACCCAATGGTTGTCTCGAAATTGAGCTTCTATATTTCTAGGTGCGGGTATGACGCGCACTCCTAAACCGCAAACAATACCTGGTTGGTTTAATGATTGATAGTGAGCGTTTTGTCGTAAGCGATGATAGTCATGAGCTTTACGCCAGCGAATAGCATTTATTAATAGTCCGTCAGCAGCTTGGAGGCGTTCAAAGGGTGTAATTGGTGGTGTTGGAAAAGGGTGAGACATAGAAATTTTAGATTATTATAGGATTATCAATAAATAATTCGTAAGTGCAAAATGCTGGTTTTTCTTGGTCGATTATACGTCTTATTAATTGCTCACTAACACTATTTATACGGTCGGGACGCAAGCGAACTACAAAATGATAAGCTTGTCCTCCTCCTAATACTGCTTCTCCAAGTTCTGCTTCTCCTAAAGTAAAACCGTCTCCAAAAGGTTCTGTAATACTAATGTGTTTATCTGCTTCATTTGGTAAGTGTTCATCTAAAGGTAAACCTGTATATAAATGCAGGTAAAGACGCAAACCTTTACGAGTACCTCGCCAACGATATATTTCTACCGCGCGACGAATTAAACGCCGTTGTTGCGGCAAATTCCATATAGATTCTACAGGCCACCCCACCCAATGCGCTAAAAATGGTAACAACGCGCGCGGTGCCGTTAAGGGGTCAAGATTAGCCCACATCACAGCATAGCTATCTATTGCTGGTTGATAAGCTTGTTCAAATATTTTCATGAAGCGACCGATAAAGTCTACTTCCCGATATAAAACAGGCAAGAAGTCCATATACGCAGACCAAGGACGTATATACAAATTAAAATTTGCTTCCTTAATTTGTTCTTGCTCGCTACCTCGGTCTGTATACGCTAATACCTGACAGTTATTAAAATTTAGTCGTAACTGTTCTTGTTTCTCTGGAGTAATTGCTTCTTGACTTTCAAAAAAAGTATCGGGAACCTGAAAGTAAAGTACAGCATCCATTTGTTCCCCCGCTCGAATTTCTTTACCTTCCGTCCCAACCCAACACCATTCACTTGGAAAATCACCCTCCACCATTAATTCAAGCTGCAAGTTCCGCTGTGTCAAGTTCTTAATTTGAACTATCAACTCGCTGGGTTCGCCTGGATGTAATAGTAAACTAGTGCCAGTTACTTCATTCGTGTTTTCTTGGTTAGCGAATGCGAAACCTGCTGATGGCACAGCTTCAGGGATTCGCATCGGGGTTAATAGCAAACTAATAGCAGGGGCAGAGCGAATTTGAACCATAATATTAAATAATATTAATTACATGGCTAGAACGAAGGCGATTATCTGCCCAGGAGGAAATTAATCCTAACGAACCTGGGTCTATAACTTGTTCCGGCGCCGATTGACGAGTCCATATACCGTCTTGCTTACGTATTGCAAATAACAACACTGTTCCTAGATAATACACACCTGGCATTTTTTGCAGCAGGGCGATAATATCTGAGGTGTAAACTGGTCTACCAAAAGGCCAGCCATTTCCATCAATTCCACCAGTTAAGGGATTAAGATATTTATACAACCCGACTCGCATATTCATTAAAATTTCCTGACGCGCGAAGGGATTGTTATAGGCTGGTTCTAAAGCAACTTCTGCTTGAACAGAAACACCAACAAATTCTGCTTCTTGAAGTTGGACTTGCACTCCTAATATTCGCCTTTCGTCTAGGTAACTTAAAACTTGTTGACGGAGCGATGATTGTAAGGTGAATAAATTTGGTGATATACCCTCACCTTGAGTAATTGCATCTGTATTTGCTTGCGGGACAAGGATTAAACGCACTGTTCCGGCGCTGCTCATCGCGTTAGCTGGCAGACAACGAACTCTGGCAACTGCCCCATCCCCAGCTTTTTGTGCCAACACTTCAAAATCTTCGCAGGTAATAGCTCTGTCACGAGTGCGTAAAATTTGCGGTGCTTTCAAAACAGCTTGCTCTAAAGATTGAGCATCGGCGCCATTAATTGCTGGTTTATGATTAACTACACTTTCAACATATGGAACGGCTGCTTTAAGAAACTTAAGAGTGTCTTTTTGAACATTGCCTTCGCGCCCGCCACCTGTACGATAAGCTACTATCTTAATTTCGGCGCCGCGTGGTGGTACTGCGCCATACTGATATTCCAACCCTTGTAACTCCGTATCACGAATTTGCACCTGTGTATCTTCTACTGTTGGTTGTTGAATTTTGCCACGGATACGGGTTTTATTTCGTAGTTGGTCAGGTTCCCGAATTAATGGACCAAATTGAACTATCCCAGTAAGAGAATCAATAGTATAGTGAAGGTCTTCTGGTCTAGAGTCAGCAAAATCTGAAACTTCCTTCCAAGTTTGAGGTAAACCACCAGGAGGAGTTACTAAAATATATTCATTCTCTCTCCTTGCTAAAATCGGTGTTCCTAGAATTTGAAAAGTTTGACCAGGTGTACCATCGCTAATACCCAAACGTTCATTTTCAATTAGATAACTTTGGCTAGCTCTGACAGTACCACCAATCGCGCGCACACCTAACCCAATAATTCGAGGAGAACTACTAAATCCTGATTGATTTGACTCTGGAACAGTATAAACACAACGCAACCAGCGACCGCGATAACTAGTGAAACTCTGTACAGGAAAAGTTTCTGGTAAATGTAAAATTACCTCAGTTCCTTGGGTTGGGTTACTTCCTTGTTGAGCAATTTCATAAAAACTAAAACCGCGCGTTGCATCATCACTTGGTCGTAATAATACAGGTTGCCATTGGCGCCCATCCCAAGCTTCCCAACTTCGCGGAGGATTATTCGGATTAATACCAGTAGGTGTAGCAGCGGCGCCGAAAAGCGAAATTGCTAGAACATTTCCATCTAATAAATCTTCTGGTTCTAATACAAGGTAAAAACAGTTTCCTGGTTGGGGGGTATCTTCAAAAAGCGCTTGCTCTCTACCTTCCCACTGACCATTATTACTACGAGTCCATTGGTTAGTAAACCTATCGCGAAAAGCAACTGGTGTATCTTCTGCTGTTTGTGCAGTTAAAAAGTGACGCAGTTGAGGTTTACCAATAATAAGAGGACGGTCAGTGCTAAAAACAATAGCCTCTGTTGTTTCTGTTCGTAAAGTAGCAACTTCTACCCCTGCTTCAATTCTATGAGTCTCAGGTAAATCTGTTGTTAGATAAAACGTTAAATCTGTTTGTGCTGGTGCTGGAGGTTGTAGTTTAACTCCCAGTAACTCCAAGAACGCAACATAATTTTTACGAGGAACTTGGTTAAACCGAAGTAGCATCTGGTCAGTTAACCAAGCGAACACCTCAATAAAAGTAATTCCTGGGTCACTGAGATTATGGTCTGTCCACTCTGGACAGTAACGAGGAATACGCTGGATACACTCCTCGACCAAATCATCAAACGCACGGTCATCCAGATTAGAATTAGGTAATTTTGTTAAAAAGTTAAATTCCACAACAATATTTTAGATTTTACTTCGTATATGAATAGATTTTGAATTATTCTTGTGTTGCCGAAGCTAAATAATATGGATAAACAAAGCTGTAAATATCAGGTTGGTCTTTGAGACGATAATAAATCATAATATCCAACCTACCTTCTCCACCCTTTATTGAGTAAGAATTACCTACGCTTTTATCAATACCTGTTACAGGGTAGGGTTCAATTATGATTTGTTCGATAGTAATTCGCGGTTCCCAAACCTCTAATGCTTCTAAAACATAAAGACGAGCTTGCATTAAGGTTTCGCTATTCATTGGGGCAAAAGCAAGTTCTGCCAAACGCGAACCAAAATCTGGACGATACACCCGTTCGCCAATTCCTGTACGCAGGATAATCCAAATAGATTCTTCAACTTTTTTTGCTTCTTTCGATAGCTGTAACCCTCCCTGTACACTTGAGCGCATAGGAAAAGCCCAACCACTTCCTAAATAGTTGTGCTGTTGACCATCAACTGCATCTGGCATCGTGACAGCCCTCAATAAAGATGTTTAGCTGATTTACTTTATCTAAGATATCGGGACTAGAGATATAAAAATATTCGCCAAAGGTCTAAAAATATTGTGTTTACAATATTCTTGTGGAATGGGCGTCCTCGCCCGTTCTAACATCTAGAGGCGGGCAAGGATGCCCACCCCACAAGATAATTAATTAAATTGATTTTATGCTTCTCGACTCTATCCGCCAACCATCACATTAAATTCGCCAACTGCTATTTTGTTTACACAAGTAGTTTCCTGAATAGTATCGCCCATACGGCAAGCTGGAAGACCATTAATTAAAACTGTTTGACTACCATCAATAACTACACCGGCGCCATCAGGAACTGCTACTTTAACAACTGGACAAGTATGAATATCCGCAGCAAAACTAGCCATTACCTTTGCCATGTTGGAAGCAGCCTCAGCGATGGTTTTGGCAAGATTTTCAACTGCCGCAGGCGCCGCAGGTGTTCCAGCAGCAACAGTTACTTTTAATTGCGCTTTACCAATATCTTCCATTCCTTTAGTAAAAGTTTGTGCTAGAGAAACTGCTTGTGCTGCGGAAATTCCTCGCCAAGCTGGTTTTTTGCCAATCATTACATTCATGCTACCGGGTCCAATAGACAAGGGACTACCATGAGCGGTCATATCTCCAACACGAGCAGCAGGTCTACCAGCCATAACTCCTAACTCCTAACTCCTAACTTTTAGTTTAAATAAATCATGGCGCCGTTAACGGTGATGGTTCCGTTGGCTTTAATTTCAATATTGCCTTTTGCTTTTATAGATAAATTTCCTGTAGAGTCGAGTGATATAGCTTTGCCTTGGTCGTCCATTTTGATTTTATGACCACCTTTGGTTTCAATATCAATACAGGCTTCACTGTCATTTAAGTAGATTTTGTGACCCTTTGTTGTTTGCACGCGAACACCTGTTTTACTGCCTCCTTTATCTTCTTCAACAAATTGCAGTGTATGTCCTGTGCGGGTTTTTATAGTACGTAATCGTACTTTACCACCTTGAATTGAGTCATCTACTTTTTCTGGTGGTGCGTCTTTACCGTTCCATACACCACCAATAATATACGGACGGTGAATGTCACCATGCTCAAACCCCACTAATACTTCATCGTTTACTTCTGGCAAACAATCAAAACCTCTACTGTTTGCGGCGCCTAATGCAACAACTCTAGCCCAATGACTAGAATGTTCTTCTGTGAGAGTGGGAAATTTAACTTTGACTCTACCCCAACCTTTAGGGTCTTTGTTATTAGTAACAATTCCTACCAGAAAAGTCTGGCCCGGTTGTAAATGAACTTGTGGCGAAATAGTTGTTAACAAATTACCCGCGCGTAATCCTCGAACGCTAAACTCAGTCGAATAAATCCGTTGGGCATAAAAGTGACGAGTTTCAGTAACATAATAATCACCGCTAAAGCGCTCACCCATTCCTTCAAGCGTTACTACTCGTCCTGGTCGAATTTTAGGATTTCCTTCAGCTTTTGCATCTGCGTATATATACTCACCTCCTAGTTCGTCGCATAAAGCTTGTGCCATTGCTTCGGCTTGTTTTGCTGTAGATACAGGTTGATCTACAACAATCATTTTAGGCGGTTTGCTGTTGAGATTATATTCGGTGCTGACGCTGCTTCCGCGTTGATTACCTACGTTTGTTAATACTCTTTCTGCACGCGCGGTGGAGGTAATCAATTTTTTCTGAGTGTAGTCCCAACTGCGTATTTCTACTGCACTTACCTGCTCGGCACTAGTAATACGGGTACTAAAATGACTGATATTAACCAGCCATTTTAATGGTATGGAATCTTTTTTTTGAGGTTTACAGAAGTTAACTGTATCACCTACAACGTACAATTCAAAGCCAATACGGGCAGCGCGTTCCCGTAAAAATTCCATATTAGTTTGATTTTCTTGAAATACATATTCATGAGGTTCTCCACTTGGGTCTATTCGCCCTTTTTTAATTCCCACTTCTTCTGCTATTTTTTTTACTATATCTGTATCAGTTTCGTTTAAAAATGAGCGATTGTGACGACCTCTATGCAGACGATGAGAAATATCATAACCGCGAACTATAATCGGCGCTTCTGATTTTTCGTTGAAGTGAGTTTCGATTCCTGTAATTTCACCTTCAATCATAAAACCTTTATCTTCCTTCCCAAAATTACTGTCTTGAGTTGTACTTGAAGCAAAACCCAAGCGTATCTTCTTACCAATTTCAAAAATATTCTCATGGCGTTGTGGTTGACGGTCTGGTTTATCACTAGCAGGAAGATAACTATTATGTACAACTAAAGTAAACATTGCAGGTAAATGCAAGCTTTCTTCGATTGTAATTTGTAGCAAATCCTTAATTAATTCAGATGTAGCTTTTTCCCAACCTTTACCATTAGAAAATTCTAAGAGCGGTTCGCATAAATAAAGACTTTTTTTGGCTTGCTTGACTTCTGTAGGCATATTTTTTATAAAAATTATGATATAAAACTCAAATTTACTACTATAGTGTTATATCCAACTTATTCAATAATTTGGAGTTGTTGATTTATTTTTATTAGATTATGGAGTATTTGGTAACTTCTTCGCATGAGGGCTGTTTTTTCGAGCGCTACCTTTACTAGACGAATTTTTGTTTCCTGGAGGATTATCTTTATCTACTTCTTGTAAGCTAATATCTACTAATGCTCTTACAGGTGTACCATCAGTAAGAAACATATTTAAAGTGTAAGTTAAACTTGTTATTACACAGTGAAAATCTTTTTCTCCCCACAATTTGTCTCCCCATAACAAAATATAGACAGGAGGACGTTTATCAAGAGAACTACCAATAGTCTCTACTCCTTTCTTAATAATCTCTATATATTTCATTACTGATTCTTTTTTTTCATAAGTATCAAAAAGCAATTGTTTTAAAGTAATTTTGTAAGGTTCAACACCAGAAAAGTTAACTTTTGGTAGCAAAGTAGTTCCTCTTTGTCCCCGTTCTGCTTCCCACTTTACACTTCTTGTAAAGCTAATTTCTGTAGGATTATACATAAACTCAATATCATCTTTTCCCTCGCCAGAATAAGCAATTTTCAGCTTTGCTTTTCTAAGATTTGCTTGACCTTTATGCGGTTCTATAAATGTTGGTTTCACTGTATCATTAGACATTTGCTTACTTCTCCTAATTTAATTTAAAAATGAATTTGAAAATATCTATTAGATAATTATTAACAAAACTTACCAAGGTAAACGGCCAGAATAGGCGCCGTAACGTTCTCTTTCTATTTCTAAACGTTGCCGCAACCTGCTATAAATTTGATGGGCTAATGTTTCTAAATCTAAAGAATCATTTTCGTTTTCTTCTTTGGAAGAATCAGAAGCATTAGAATCAGAAAGTCTTTGTATCGTTTCTGTTACAGGCTCAATATCTGTAGCAATATCAGATGCAGTCACTTCGCCACCAAGAGCAAAACCTTGAACAGCAGGTAAGCGTTGAGTTGATATAGAAGGCGCCGACTTACTGAATATAAATTCTTCTAGATTATCGCTTGCACTATTATTAGTACTATCTGCACTTCCATTTAATAATTCCTCTACACTTCCCCACTCCAATGGAATATCAGTACTAATATTGTGTTCGTAAACTTTAGTGGTATTACTTGTATTTGCTTGCCGGAAAATTAGAGGAGGTGATGAGTATTGATGAGAATTATTATTTACTCCGGTTGTTAAGTTTTGATTTGAGTTTTCAACTGAATTATCAAATGTATTAAATTGTATGGAATTGGGCGCGTTAATCCCAGGACTTCTAATTTCGGAACCTGTGAGTTTAGGAGAAATAACATTGGTGAGACTTGTTTGGATATCGACTTTAGTCGAAGGTTGGAAAGAATCTAACCGTTCAGTGGCGTCATCATTTTCTTCTGTTTGTTCGATACTTGGTTTAACAGGGGTAGTTATATCCTCTGGTAATGTTCCACCGCTGTTGATGTGACGTAATATATTAATATTTTTTTGTGCATCCCTAACGTTAATGACAAACTCTCCAGGAGTAAGCATCGCAGGTACTGTATCAGATGGTGCAATTGTGGGATTATCTGAAGTATTTGAGTGTGCAACTAATCCACCAGTCGCATAACCTGTAGGCGCCTGTGGTTTATTTTGTAAATTGTTGAATAAGTTACTAGATAAATCATTAGGTAAATTTTCAGAGCTACTTTCCGGTAATTTGAGTAATATATTTTTTGAATCTGTAATATTTGTTAAAGTTTCTGTGTCTAAATCATCTACAATTTTTGTGGATATTTCTGGTAATGCTTGTTCGTGGATAACTAAATTTTCATCTACAATAACAACATTGAAATCTGTTTTATTAATGTTTTGAGTGGAAATTTCACTGGGAATATTATTCAATTGTAAATTTGATTTAATTTCATCTGTTGTTTGATCTGCGCTGTTGTGCTGAATACTTTTTTGAATAACAGTAATATCTGAAAGATCTGAAATATCTAAAATATCTAAATTGGCACCTGGTAATAATTCTTTCTTTGAGTCAGTTAATATCAGTTCTGAGGAGTTTGTTAAATTTGTTGCAATGTTCGCATTTTCAGAGGAATTTGCTGGGATATAATAACTTTTTTCTAAATTCTCTTGACTTACTTTTTGAATTGTAAAATCAGTATTTTGTACTGGATAAATAGTGTGATTTGCCTCAAAATTATTTTCCTGAGTATTTATGTTATACGAGGTTACATGTGTAGTTATTACCTCATCTTGCCTTTGAATGTCACCAAATTCTTGTCTCTCCTTAATAAGGGGAGAAGTTAAAGATAAGGTATTTAAATCTAACTGTATGTAAGTATTTGCTTGAGTGTTATCTTGAATTACTGGCGCCTGATTTTCTGTAATATCTATAACATCATTATTAATAACTGTTTCAGTAATAGGTAATTCTAAGTCAATATAATGTTCTACGGGAATATTCTGTATTAAATTTTCTGGGTGTTCTGAAGTACCAACTGTATTTATAATTTCAATGGGTTCAACAGAAGATATTTCTCTATATATAGATATAGGTTGACTTGTTATGCTACTTTGGTCTGTATGTTGCTGTTTAATTTCTTCACGTTCTTGAATTGGTTGTTTAATAAATTCAGATATATTTTGATATATACTGTCTTGGGAATTATCTGACTTATCAAAAGCGCTATTATCCTCTAAAGGTTTAAGGGTTATTTTAGGGACAGATTGAGTTATTACTGGTTTTTCTTGATTATTGAGCTTAGTAATATTTTTTGTTTCTTGGCTTGCCTCGATTTCCTGAACGTTATCAAAATTTGTATTTACTTCTGGATTAAGTATAGATTCTTGATTTGATATTTCTTTCAAATTAATATTTATATTACTATCTATATCACTATCTATATCACCATTTACATGGCTTTTGTTTTTTAGATCATGTACTATTACTTGGGGTGATGTAGCGATATGCTCATCTTGTGATACATTTTTAGCTTCTAATTGATTTTGTTTAACTAGAGAATCTAATTGAAAGTTATTATCGTTCTGACTTTCCACGTTATTTGGAAAACCTAACTCCCCAGCCCCCTTCCCTAGTAGGGAAGGGGGAGGTAGGAGGGGGTTCCCCTCTCCTTTTAGGAGAGGGGTTGGGGGAGAGGTTTTTAACACATCGTGATCAGTTAGATTATCGTTTAACTTAAGTTGATTTATTTCTGGTGCTGTATTTACAGTAGTTTTTGATTTTTTTGGAATTTTATTAGTATTTTTAATATTTTTATTCGTTTTTGCTGTGCTTTTCTTGGTTTTAGCTTTTTTAGATAAATTATCTGATTTTTTATTAGGTACTGCTTCCTGATTAATATCACTAATATTAGTTAAATTATGATAATTATCTTCGGTACTATTGATAGTACTATTATCTATGAGAGTAGTACCCGGTAATGAATCTATAATAATAGTTGTAAAACTTTCTATAAAATTTATATCACTGCTAAAATTATTATCATTCTCTAGTACTTGTTCTTCTTGACTAAGCAAATCATTGGTTTCTACTTGATTCTCTAATACAGGTGTAGAACACTCTATTAAAGCATCAAAATCCAAATCTATATTCCATGTGTTTTCGTCATGTACAGTTTTGTCTTGCCTTGGCAATAATAATTTAGAGCAATTTACTAATGATGATTTTGCTCCTAAAGGTTGAATGCAGTTTTTTAAACCTAGCTGAAAATTAGATTCTTTTCTGAGCAAGAATCGATTGGTAGTGTCAAATTTTGTTAGTCCTAATGGAGACGCTGACAAACCAAGCAAAGATTTAATTATCTGCATAGCTGGAATTTTATAGGTATAAGTTAATTAAATTAATTAGATAGAAAGAATCCTGATACTTTTTCGCGCTTAACTGGATTACCACCACCTTTGTCCTTAGATACTTTCAACCCTTCATAAGCAAGAGTCAGTTCTTCAATTGCAACTGCATTTCCATCTCCTTGCAAAGTAGGTGTTTTCCAAGTAATGGGAATTGCTCCAATGAGAGTCCAACTCATCATTGTTTCTCCAGCTTGATTAAATAAAATAATGTTGACGTTACGTCGAAGCTCGTTATCTGCATTCTTTTCGTCAAAAATTTTGGTTATCCAGTTTAAAAAACCAAAGTGGTCTGTAATTCCGCGTTTGAGCGTAACATCGGCAAATTCTGCGTGACCTAAATAAATTCGCTGTTGGTCGTTAACACCACCTTCAAAAAAAACATTTTTCTTAATCTGGACGCTTAATCCTGTACATTCAGTAAAAGATGCTGCAATAGTGCTATCTATCTCGACGTAGAAACGATTGGTTGTTACATAATTTAATTCATGTTCAACAGTTCCATTGTTACTCATAACTACCACCTCCTAGAACCATAATTTCTTACCCTTTCCCGTTGCGCGCGCATGTCTTCTTGTAACAATTCGTAAACACGATTGCACAATTTATCTAACAGCACAGAGTCGCTGAGATATTTACTAGCAGTAGCTGAAGTTGTAGGTATAGCAGCGTATCCAGCTGTACCTCCCATATCCCCAACAGGCGCCGTTGATGATTGAATGCGTTCTGAGTCCATAATTGAAAAACACTTTCTCAATTACAGACTAAGGTAATTGTGGCAAAATCAGAATTAGCCAAAGGTCGAACTGTTTAGATTTTGAATTATCCGGGTTTACTCTATCACAACCGTAAACTGCACTAACCCTTCCTGACCAAGTTGTAAAGAGTTACCATTGCTTAATCGATAATTAACTCCCTGTGTAAGTAAATTATTATTTAAGTAACAGCCATTCCTGCTGGTGTCTAAAATCATGTAAGTATTTTGATTCCAGTCCCAAAAAACGCGCGCGTGGGAACGGGAGACAACACCCTCATTGGGAATTCCCACTAAATCAATTTCTGGAACTGTTCCATGAATTTGCGAACGTCTACCAATGTATCCCTCTTCTCCTGATAAACGAAATTCTCTTCCTGTCGTTGTGTGTATTAATTTCAGCACAGGTCGAACTGGACGTGGTGGTTGTGCTGGTGGAGTTGGCTGGATGTAAGGAGAACGAGGTTGATAATCGGTATATTCTGAGTCTATTGGTTGAGCTTGATATAGTTGGGGTTGATATAGTTGGGGTTGTGGTGGTTGAGGTTGCGGTGGTTGGGTTTGATATGGTTGAGGTTGTGGTGGTTGAGGTTGTCGAGGAGCAAAATTTGAATTTGGATTTGTACGATTAGGATTAGATGTCGATGCAGTACCAATAACATTGCCAAGTGGTCTACCGCACCCAGGACAACACTCCATGTTGTTAGGCAAAGGACGGTTGAAATATTCGCAACCAGAATTAGAACACTTATTGGCAGGCATTTTCAGGTATATTTAGTAAAGGAACTAGACCTGCTTTTTGCAGGAGAGATTGACCCTCACGGGTTATCAACAATTTACAAAATGCTGGGCCGACAGGTTGTAAGCTGTTATCTTTAGGGTATACCACAAAAAGTTGATTACCTAAAGGATAAGTTTTAAAATTACTTTCTTCAATATAATAGTCTCTTTTGATACACAAATCTATGTCAGGGTCTATAGGTTGCCCTTCTGGTCTAAACAAGGGTTGAACTGCTTGTTGATTATTATCTTGGCTAATAGCTAGAGGATAGGCGTTACATTGATTCCAAACTTTGTTGATAATACCAAAGGCAATAATACCACCTTGATTTTCGTCAAACTGCGCGCGTATCACTTTCGTAGTTTCTTCGGTTGGTTGAGTGTATTGTTCTGTTACTCTTTTGTAATCAGCTATTGCTTGTGGGTCATCGTTTAATACTCTTTTTTGAAAGAATAATACTGCTTCGGGTTCAGTGGGTGCGTAGGGTTTTATCTGTAAATCTGGTAGACTTCTATCGTTTTTATCTATATCCTTCCAGTTTGTAATTTTACCAGTATAAATTTGACGCAGTGTATCTAAACTAATTTTCCCTTTTAAAAGCTTAGGCAGATTCGAGTCTTTTTTACTATGGGCTACATATACAAGTAAACCATCATTCGCTATTGCTTGACTCTTTAGTCCGGAATCTTCTGCTGGAAAAGATGTAATTGCAAAGTATGCTTTACACGATTTGATTGTGCATTCGCGCGTTGTATCTAGCGGTAAGCTGCGAACTCTTACATCTGATGACTGTAAAGGTTGATAATTAAATGTTGTATTTGAAATTTTAGTAAGTGTTTCCTCAACAAATTTTGTTGTTTGTGCTTGTTGTCTTAAAATAGAAGTCCATGTACTATTTTTTTCTGCAGTGTAACTAAATTCACCAGGTGGAAGATTCGGAACATCGGAAAAACTACGAACTAAACGTGACCATAATGGGTTCTCCTGTCTTGCTGTACTAGAATTTGGTCTTAAAAAATACCAAATACCACCTCCTAGCAAGATTAAAGCTAAAATTCCTAGTAAAATCCAACCTTTTCTCCAACCCTTTTCTTTTTCTTCTTCATGTGATGTAGTTGTTATATGGCTTTGACTTGGTTTGGGGAGTTGTAATAATTCTTTACGCGCGCTTTCAGCACTTTCATATGGAGTATCTAACCCAATTAAGCGATGAAGAAATTGCTTGAGATGAGAATCGCTGTTCGACCATAGTCTATCATCTTTAGGATTAAGAAGTTGACCAGAGCTATTATCAACGTCTCGTCCTACCCATAAATAAAACGCTGCAAGTCCTAATGCTGTTAGGTCTTCTTTTGGTTGAGGTTGTGAAGGTTGAACTGTCGGATGTTCAAACAAACTTTCCCAAACTGCTAAATCGCAAAAATATATATAAAATTGTTGATTACTTTGCTGCTTTTGATTTTTTTCTAATTTAATTAAAGTACTATCTAAGCTAATATTACCATGAGCCATCCCTTGCTGTACTTGATTGTCAGGTAGGCGCAATTTTTGAGTATGGAGAAATTGGAGGGTTTGCAGTGCTTGGTTAAGAAATTCTCGTATTTGCGGCGCCTGCATTGAACCATTATTTTGTAAATACTCCTTTAAAGTTTGAGATACTTCCACCTCCTGAATAATTAAATAACAGCGTTCTCCTCGTTCGTCTGCAATTGCTTCTATAGGATTAATCAAACGAAAACTTTGGTTTCTACCATCTGCAAGACTTACACCTGCCACACGTTTAAAAGTCTCTTTACGCTGACGAATTTCTTCATCGTTATAACTTTTATTAGGCAGCAAGTATTCTTTAATAAGTACAGGTTGGTTATCATTAATGCGTGTTCCAGAATACATCCGACCTAGACCGCGCGCACTCAAAAAATTATTAACTTTATAAATACCGCGACTACCTTTAATTTCAACATTTTGAGCAATAATCGCTGGAAAACCACATCCAGTACAGTATTTTACACTTAGATGTTTCACTTCTGGTGTATCTATAACTGTTTGCAGTGGACGGTCACAATTTAATGGAGCATTACTATAACACCTGTACTCTTGATATAAGTTTTTTTTTATAACCACTCATTTTACTCCTAATTTATAGATAATGCTGGGCAGTGCCCACCCTACGCTTGAATTAGCCCTAATTTTATGGCTGTGACAATAGCTTGAGTACGGCTTGTTACTTCTAGCTTTTCAAAAATACTAGTTAAATGAGCTTTAACTGTCGCTACTGTTACATATAAGTGTTTAGCAATTTCTTCATTCGAGGCGCCTTGAGTTAACCAATGTAAAACTTCTTGCTCTCGTTCTGTCAAGTGCAGTCGGCGCCGAGTTTGTAAACAAGACTCAGAGTCAGCTTGAAAACGACGGAAAAAACCACTAGCTACTTCCGCAGGCAAATAAATTTCTGATTTTATAACAGTAGTAATAGCATCACATAATTGAGCCGCTAACCGACTTTTAAATACATATCCTGCGGCACCTGCTTGCATGGCTTTAAATATCCAATCATCTTCTTGATGCCCTGACAATACCAAAACTTTGCCAGTATAAGACATTTCTTTCAGACGAATTAGAGTTGTAATTCCATCACCCTGAGCTAATTCTAAATCAAGCATAATTAAAGCCGGAGATAGTTGTGCTGCTAGTTTTAATGCTTGTTCTTGCGAACTGGCTTCACCCACTACTTCTAAAAAAAATGAACCATTCGCGTTATAAAAATTAAAGAGCGTAAGTAATCCTTGCCGAAAGCGTTGTTCATCATCTACAAGCACAACGGAGAGCTTTTCTGTAGTAATCATATAATTAAAGCCAAAATAAGTATAATATAATCAAAAATCAAGAATTAATGTTTTATCTAATCAATTCTTGACTTTTGAATATTGATTTAATCTTTTTTTATTCGAGGTAATATTAAAGAAAATTGGGCGCCACCTTCTAATAGGTTTTGACCCCAAATGCTACCCTGATGGTCAAGAATAATTTTTTTAGCAATAGTTAAACCTAAACCTGTACCTCCCGTGCGACGGGAGTAAAAAGGAGTAAAGATATGACGCATGTCTTCTTGAGACAATCCCATACCTTGGTCAGATATCTTAATTATAACTTCGCTTTGAAACACTTGCCAGTTACAACTAATAGTTCCACCTTCAGGACTAAAATGAACCGCATTACTAAGCAAATTGTCAAAGACTTGCTTCATTTGCAAGCGGTCTATTGCCAAAATAAGGGCAGTATCAGATAAGCAAATTTGCAGTTTTTTTTGATTAATTAAAGGCTGCAATTCCTTAATACTATCTCCTACCAAAGTACGTAAATCTTGTAAACTAACCCTTAATTTAGTACTTTGACCGCAATAAATTAACTCTGTTAAATTAGTATCTAATTCTTGTATGCTTTCACGCATAATAGCTGCTTGTTCTTGCCAAGGATTTTCTTGCAAACCCAAACATAAGTTATGTGCATAAATACCAATTAAACCAAGAGAGTTGCGTAATTGATGACTTGCACGTTGAATTATATTTTCAAGCAACTGTATTTCGACTTGTTGTTGCCCCCGTTCCAAATAAATATCCAAATATTTGCCTAACAGTACAGCAGACTGATTGACATATTTTTCTAATGTTGGAGAAAGCGGTTCACTAGTTAGTACCTGAATATATTCAGGTTTTTGATTTCTATAACCTAATAGGCAAATGTAACAAGTCAATTCAAAAGGTTCGATACTAATTTTATTTAACGTAAAACCTGGAGGATATTCTTTTAACCATTTTTCTGTTCTTAAATAATTTAAAATCTCCTGAGATAAAGGAACTTGTTCTTGTGCATGATTCATTACTTCTTTATGACATTTAAGTAATGCATCATAATATACAATTCGAGCAAAAAAAATCGGATACTGAATTATTAATTGTTCGATTTGTTGCTGGCAGAAATTTTGTAAATCTATTGACTGTGAAGATTTACAACCAGCTTTGGTATCCTGGACAAATGTGCCTATCGCCATAGCTTCACTCACTATATTAATTTGTACGGTTATGGCATTGCACCAAATTATACAAAGTATTGGCCTATCAAATTAGACACAGAACCAAGTCTAGCAATTAGATTTAGATACGCTATAACTTCTTGCTGCACGACTACTTAGGTCTTAAGCATACAGCACTTAACCAGCTATATGCGTTTTGCAGCAGAAGTTATTTAATAATCTTATTAAACACAAACTTATTAAAATAACTCATATTTGTAAGAAATTTTAATAATTTCTATTTAGTCTTTATTAAGAAAAGATTAATTTTATAGTTAGAAACCGGGTTTTTTAGGTAGAAACCCGGTTTCTTAAATCTCGACAAAAGTCTAATTAACATATTGTGCGGATGCTTTTAATCTAAATGTATCTAAACTCCATTGCCAGCCAAAATGCTTATCTCCTTACTCCAAACCCTAGCGGAAATCCTAGCTGGAGGAACTTCGCTTAATAGTACAGAACAAGTTGACTTTAGCCGTCCAGGAAGTCGGAGGGACGAGGTCACAGGGGCTACGTTGAATTTGTATTTTTACGATATTCGCGAAAGCAAGCAAGTGCAACACTCAGGTAGGCAGATTGACCGCAATACCCGCGACGGCAGGTTTCAACCAGCAACCGTTAGTTGGCCTCCCAGTTGGTTTGATGTGTCGCTGTTATTAACTACTTGGGATAGCACGTCTTTAGGTGAACATCGCTTGTTAACCGAAGCACTGACATTATTATTGCGTCATCGTTCTTTGCGAGAGGAGTTTTTGTCTCCCGAATTGCGCGGTTACGGAAACTTATCAATGTCTGTATCACAGGAACCTCCTGTAGAAGTAGGTTCTTTGTGGAGTGCTTTAAGTGTTCCCCTACGTCCAGCTTTGTATTTAACAGTTACAGTACCCTTTGAACCTGAACAAACTTCTATTCCATTAGTGTTAGAACGAATTCTCAGCGTACAAAACCAATTACATAAGGATAGTAAGGGTAACGGAAACGGTAGAGTTATAACTAAAAAAGTCGCAATTGCTGGTTTAGTTAGAAGCGCAAGAACTAATCAACCACTTCCTAACGTCGAAATAAACGTCATGGGAACAGACAAATGCGCGACTAGTGACACTGAAGGAGTGTTCTTCTTTGAAGATTTAAGACCACGTAACTACGTTTTAACCCTTTCATGTTCTGGCTATACAGATCAAAACAGTAATTTTTTGGTAGACAGCCAATCTTACACTTTTAAAGAAGTTTTACTCACACCTGCTTAGTAAGGGCAGGCTAAGAAATATCCTATGTCTCGTAAGTAAGGGCGGGTTAACCCATATCTTAAAACGATATCACATGTCTCATAAACCCGCCCCCCGCCCCATAAAATCTAAAATAAAGAGGTTTACATGGCAAGACTTGACTACTCTGCTCCAGGTGTTTACGTTGAAGAAATAGATCGAGGTAGCCGACCAATTGAAGGTGTTAGTACAGCAGTAGCTGGCTTTGTTGGATTTACAGAACACGTCGGCGAAGGGGCTGAATTGTACAAGCCAATGTTAGTCACAAACTGGACGCAATATCTCAACTACTTCGCGCGTCGCAATTCTAACGGCTTTACAGATTTCGATGCTTATCTACCCTTTGCAGTCTATGGCTACTTTATGAATGGTGGTGGTCGTTGCTGGGTAACAAGTATTGGTACTTCATTACCAGGGGCGCCAAAACCAGCGACAGCAGAACCAGCAACTTTATTAATAACTGGTCGAGGAAATCGTCCATCTTTAAACTTTACCTTACGACCAGAACAAGCGGCTGGCGGAGCAATAAATATTATAGTTTCAGATAGTAGCCCCCGCCCCTTGCCTGAAGGTACAGAAGGAGAAGCACCACCAAACACGGGTGAATATTTCACAGTTCAAATTCGTCGAGGTGAAGAAACTCTCGAACAATACGAGAATTTAACAATGAATCGCGAACCAGCAGCACAGGTAGCGACTTATGCTGTTGCAGCTTTGCGAAATTCAATGTACGTGACTATTACAGACTCATCTCAGAATGGGCAACCTCTAGCACGGCGCCCAGCTAACGGTCAGTACGAACTAGTACCACCAATTGTCCCTTCTTCACCCGATAGATTTTCACAAGATGTTGAAGGTGTACGCGATGACCGCACAGGGGTACGCGGTATTCTAGAAATTGATGAAATCACCATGATTGCTTGCCCTGATTTAATGCGCGCGTATGAAGCTGGTGTAATGAACTTAGACCAAGTTCACGGCATCATGGGATTAATGATAGATATGTGTGAAGGTTCTGCAAGCGGGGATATTCCCAACCCACCCAATCGCATGGTCGTTCTCGACACACCACCAGATCGAGTTAAACCTCAAGAAGTAACAGAGTGGTTACAAAGAAGTTTTAATCGTCGCTCCATGTTTGCTGCTCTCTACTACCCTTGGATTAAAGTTCCGAACCCACGTAATGGTGGCAGACCAATTCTTGTACCTCCCTGTGGTCACATGATGGGTGTTTGGGGACGTACCGATGAAACCAGAGGAGTTTATAAAGCTCCTGCAAATGAAGTACCAAGAGGTGTAATTGGTTTAGGTTACGAAACTAATTTCCGTGAACAAGAACTCTTAAACCCTATTGGTATAAACTGCATCCGCAACTTTCCCAACCGAGGTATTCGTATTTGGGGTGCAAGAACACTAGTAGAACCAGATAAAACCGAATGGCGCTATATAAGTGTACGTCGTTTAATTAGCTACATTGAAAAATCTATTGAACTAGGTACACAATGGGCAGTATTTGAACCCAATGATGAAGACCTTTGGGCAAGAGTACGACGCACCGTTAGCAACTTTTTAGAACGCTTATGGCGTGAAGGAGCTTTGTTTGGCGCCACACCGCAACAAGCATTCTATGTCAAATGCGATGAAGAATTGAATCCACCAGAAACAATGATTCTTGGACGCTTGTATATTGAAGTCGGAGTTTGTCCAGTGCGTCCTGCTGAGTTTGTAGTCTTCCGTATCAGCCAATGGAATGGCATGGAAGAAGAAACCTCGTAATAAGCACTCCGAGTGCTTAAACCCAAATTTATTAACAACCAAGGAGTTTAATTAATGGCTGAATTTCTAACTGCCTCTCGGTTTTACTTTGAAGCTCAAGGGGTTGAACGCAAAGTTATCAAAGAAGTTAGTGGTTTAGGTGTAGAATCAACACCAGCCCAGGAAGTTCATGGTTCATCTAAAGGAGGTTTTTCCACTCGCCAAGCCACCCCTACAGTAGCTAAATTCACAAACATTACGCTTAAACTAGTTGCCACTAGCGATATGGATATTTATCAGTGGTATGAAGATTGTAACAAAAACCTGGGTGGCAAAAGCGATTGGACAAGCAAACGTAAACTTGGCTCAGTATCTGCTTACGACCAAGCAGGTAACATGCAAGCTCGTTGGGAAATAGAGAACTGCTATCCCTGTAAATACACAGGCCCCACCTTAACTGCATCTTCAGGTGATATGGCAACCGAAACTATAGAATTAGTTCATGAAGGGATTAAACGAGTACCTCCCAGAGGGTAAAACACAAGAGTATTAATGTTTTTTGTCATGAGTCCCGCAGTGTAATCCGGAAGATTTCCCGCTTTCTTAGCATCTGGCGATCTGTGTACTTAATTAAATCCTAGATTCTAGCCTGCGGCAAATGCTCCGCCGGATCGCTACGTGACTAATGACAATTAATTTATACATGACTAATAACAGTTAATTTATACCTTCTTTAACAGGAGTAACGCGCGACATGCAGGCACAATCAACAACTAAACCCCCAGAAATTCTTACTGCCTGTCGTTTCTATCTTGGATTAACACTTGATGGATCTTCAAAGGATATTGATTGTCACTTTTTAGAATGTCGGGGATTTCAGCAAACTCAAGCACCTATTGAAATTTGTGAAGTTACCGCTAATAAATGGGGACAAGCCAAAACAGGTCAAACAGTTAGAACCAAACTTCCCGGCAACGTTAAATGCGGTAACTTAACTTTACGCCGAGGCATGACTAGTTCAAAAGAACTTTGGGATTGGTTTGCAGCAGTCCAAGAAGGAAATTGGAAAAAGCAGCGTAGACTTGCTGCATTATCTATTTATAACCAAGCTGCCGAAGAAGTTGCCAGATTTGAATTAGCAGGCGCCTGGCCCAGTAGTTACAAAATCACTGATGTTAATGCTCGCAGTACAGAAATTGAAATTGAAGAATTAGAGATTGCTTTTGAGGAATTTAAACGTGTAAAGTAAAACAATTAAGGATTTATAATGTTTAAAACAGAATTTGAATTTACACTGCCTAAAGGTTATTTAGACTCAGATGGAAATCTTCATCGTCAGGGAATTATGCGTCTATCCACAGCAATAGATGAAATTTCCCCTATGCGTGACCCGCGCGTCAAGTCTAATCCAGCTTATGCAACAATAATTATTTTGGCTCGCGTAATTACTCGACTAGGAGCATTAACTCAAATCACTCCATTAGAAGTAGAAAACTTTTTTGCTCAAGATTTAAGCTTTCTTCAAGATTTTTATCGTCAAATTAACGGTTTAGAATCTGAAAATCCTCCTACAGTAAATACACAAAATTCCGAACATTTAGTTCATACTTAAGTTTTTTATCCTTCACCTTGGTATTTTATTATTTATGCGTCGTAAGGAAATTAGCACTGAATTTAACTTTACCCTTCCGCGCGGTTTAATTGACACGCAAAACCGAGTGCATCGTCAAGGTGTTATGCGTTTAGCAACCGCTAAAGATGAAATAGTAGCACAGCAAGAGCCTAAAGTTCAGGAAAACTCAGCTTATAGTGTCTTAATAATGCTGTCGCGAGTTATTACCCGCTTAGGTAGTTTATCATCTGTTACTCCTCATTTATTAGAAGGACTTACAGTTAGTGACTTAGCTTATCTCAGAGAATTTTATAACCGAGTTAACCAACAGGGAAATACACATATCCCTACTCAATGTCCTCATTGCAACAACCAATTCTCAGTGGAGCTTCAACTTGCGGGGGAGTAATGCGCTACCCCTCTGATAAACTCTACGAGGAGGTAGCTTTTGTTGCTTATCATTTTCATTGGTCACAAGATGATATTTTAAATTTAGAACATTCAAGGCGCCAACGTTGGGTTGCAGAAATTAATAAAATTAATAACAAAATATACTAACTTTATTACCTAAGTTGTAGGTTCAACTATGAAAATTAAAGTATTTGACTCTAAAACGCTAAGAAATATTATTGAAATCAATTTAGCTTTAGTAACAAAAATACAAAACGAATGTATTATTGGACGTTCTCCCGAATCAGGTATAGTTCTTGATAGTGCTGATGTAAGTCGGATGCATGGTAAACTTGTGCTTGAGAATGAAAATTATTATTTTTGCGACCTAGGTAGCAGAAACGGTTCATTAATTAATGGTAAAATCGCTGAAACTAGCCGCAAATATCTACTAAATCCAGGAGATACAATTCGACTAGGAGAATTTGTCCTCATCTTAGAAGACATAAATTCTCAACCTGATAACTCAGCAGAGACTGTATATAGAGGTTTAGACGCTACAGTTGTTGCGAGTTTGCGAGACGGTGCCAATGTAAATCAAGGTTATTATAATTATCAGGCGCCAGTAGTAAATCAAGTTCCAGAAGTTGTTCAAAATGAAGAACCAGTAACAGTACCAGAAGAAGTAACAACTTATCAAGAAAGAACTCAAGTTCAACAGAGCGAAATTTCTGTTCCTGAAAATGTAATAGAAACACCACAAGACGAATCACAAATTGCAGAAGCAATTAATCAACCTGTAGAATTAACTGGAACAGATAATCCTTCAGAAAATACAGACCATAACCAACCAGAAGAAATAACATTAACTCCCGAAGCTCCCTTAGAACTTATTCTATCTGAAGAAAGTAACGACATAGCAAACGCAATAACAGTTATTCCAACATCAGAAACATTAGATTTACCATCAACTTATGAAAACATAGAAAGCATAGAAGACAGAGCTATTACAACCGAAGAAGCATTAGACTATAATAATACACCAGAACTAGATGTAGAAGAAGTCATAGCTAGAGAAATACCAGTTGTACAAGCAAATGAAGTTTCAGAAGAAGCTATTATTCAACCAGTAGAACAAATTAAAATCTTTGAAACATCTGAGACTAATAATTTATTATCCTCTGAGGAAGTTAGCGATGTTACTGAACAAGAGACTTCTGAATTAGATATTCCTGAACAAGAAATTTTGGAACAAAATACTTATCAGCAAGAAATTCCAGAACCAGAAGAACTGAATGAACCATTAGTTAGTAATTATCAAGCATTAGAAACAACAAATGACGTTTTCATACAACTTGAAGAAGCGGAACCTGTCATTCAAGTTTCAGAGGCCACTTGCTGCCTTCAAGAAGAAACAACTGAAGAAATAGCAAAAGAAAAGATACCTGAGAAATCTAAAATAATTTCAACAAAATATATTGCACTGCTAGCTCATGACAGCAAGAGATTTGAAATTGCACAATTTGCCGCTAAACATCAAGAATTTTTCTCTAATTGCTTGACAATAGCTCCACCTTCAATTAGCGAAATATTATCTAGCCAAGCTGGAATTACTACCACAGAACAAACATCTGCTGCTACATCTGGAGGATATCAAGCTATTGCAGCCAAAGTTGCTTCTGGAGATATCTTAGCAGTAATATTTTTGAGAGACTTTCTTCAAGTACAATCAAATGTGGCAAATGAAGAAGCAATGTTGAGGGTATGTAATATCAATGAGGTGATGATTGCGACTAATTTACCCACAGCAGAAGCTATAGTCGATTATATTCGGTTCTCCGAAAATATCCCCTAGTCTCTACAGCTATGTTATTAAATAGTAACTTATACTATAAGTGGGTAAACAAGTTCACCCACTTCTTGATATAAAGCATTATTTATACAGGGTGTTATGAATAAAGTCAACACTATAGCAATAGTAGGTGGTACGCACGGTAACGAATTAACCGGAGTCTACTTAGCCAGAAAATTTAAAAATAATCAAGATTTAATAACTCGACCGAGCTTTTCATCTCAGGTTCTATTTGGTAATCCTAAAGCTATTCAAGAATGTAGACGGTATATCGACAAAGATTTAAATCGGTGCTTTAGTCCTGCTGACTTACAAAATGCTACACTTACTAGTTACGAAGACGCGCGCGCGAAAGAAATTCAACAAATCTTATTATCTCCCGAAGGTTTACCTATTGATATAATTATTGACTTACATAGCACGACCTCGAACATGGGTTTAAGCATATTACTAGGTAGTGAGCATTCTGTGCTACTACGGTTATCTGCCTATTTAAGTTCAATTAGCGATGAAGTAAAAGTTTGTTGTTCACCCAAATCTCAAAATGGTGTATATCTTGATTCGCTTAGTGATTTCGGTTTTGCTATCGAAGTTGGCGCCGTTCCACAAGGTGTATTAAACGCAGAATTATTTCACAAAACCGAAAAACTTGTACTTGTAGCTTTAGACTATTTTGAAGCATACAATCAAGGTAAACTCCCTGAGATACCAAGTTCCATTACTATTTATCAGTATATAGGCGCCATCGACTACCCAAGAAACGCGCGCGGTGAAATCGAAGCAATGATTCACCCCCAACGTCAGTTTAAAGATTATCAACCTTTAAATCCTGGAGACCCAATATTCTTAACATTTGCAGGTCAAGAAATTTTATACGAAGGAACATCCACCGTTTACCCCATATTCATTAACGAAGCAGCATATTATGAAAAAGGAATTGCCATGTGCTTAACACAAAAAAAGACCATCAACCTCTCAACAACCTAAGATAATACTTTAAAAGTATTTTGTAATGTCATGCTGAACGTAATTACTACATAATATCAAACAGTCAACAGGCCCTTATGCTGCAACTTCTGCTCAATTAATTGTATTTCCTGAATGCTATCTGCTGCAATAATTCCATAAATATCTGTATAATCACTTCCCTTATTAATCTCTTGTGCTGATAAAATTATAAATTCACTGCTTTCAAGTTCTGGTTTTAAGATTTGAAAAGTCGATTCTAAAGTTCCTGCAATGCGATAATCACTCGAATATTTAGCAACCTCTTTTCCAAGTTTGAGTAAACTATGACGCTGCAAGCATAAAGGAGTGGAACCATTAACTCGAAAATTAGCATCGATTACAAAAAGCTCTCCATCTCGGTCTTCAAGAACATCAAATCCTATGGCGCCAAAATATCCTTTATTATGAGCATATTCACCTATTACTGCAATCATAGTAAAGAATTTATTCATATCGGTTTGACGATAGTTGATTATTCCCCCTAGATAATTTCCTTCTTCTGTAACAAGTTGGCTTGTAGTACCGATTAATGTTATATTACCAGTCTTACTAATATAAAATTGGACGCAATAATTTTGTAAAACATACTTTACAAATTCTGATACAACGATTGTAGAAAGTGATTTACCCACAAGGTATTTTCTTAGTTCTGAATGGCAATAGTTTAAATCGCTTTCGGTTCTAATAATATAAGTTCCTTCTCCAGAAAGTCCATGAGAAACTTTTATTAAATATGGATATTGTTGTGGTAATTTAATATCTTTAATATTTACTTCATCAAGATTATAGCTTTCGTATTTCGGACACTGCACTCCTAAACTAGATAAAGTCGCTTTACTAAGTAAATGGTAATGAACATCGGGTGCAACACCATGTTTTTCTGGTTGTAAAGCATCAAAGGGAAATAATGTAATGAATTTATCGAAGCGTGTGTTTTGATTCAGGTAATCAAGATAAACTGATTGTGGTATTACATGAATGTTATTGTAGCTAAAGCCAAAATGCTGGCGCCAATAGTCAAATAATAAATTTGGTGGTGGACTTACAGTGATGCCTGAAATTGTATCACCTAACACGGCAAGATTTTTCCAAGCTTCTTTTTGAAAAAGCTTATCGTAAGAAATTTTATTATATTCATCGCTACCATCTTGAATTAAATATTTACTTTTGTTTGGATAAGCAGCCCAACCCGCAGTAGTAGGATAATTTAGAATAAATCCATAAGATGCGTCGTCAACATCTTGCGCGTATAATTCTGAAAAAGAGTTGCCTTGAAAGTAGTCGAAGTCGTTCTGTAAATTCATTTTTTAGGACTGTTTATATTACTTTTAATATTTTTGTGCGTATTAAAAAACTTAATAATTTTAGTTTTAATTATTTCTGTTAGCTTCTATCGTAAGTTGATAACACGTTCAAATTATCTATTTCTATGGTTCCAATTCTGTAAATATGATAATTATTACCATTTTTGTGAACCGTGGTTCACAGTATGATACAAAGAAACCTGGTTTCTGGTTTCCTTAAGTTATGCTTTCTTGACATCAAACCATTTTTCATACAGTGTCCTATAAATTCCATTTTCTTTAATAGTCAACAGCGCACTATTAATTTGCCTACGGTAAGGACTATTATTTGGTAAAACAATACCATAATTTTCTTCTTGGAATATTGAGCCAACAATTTCAACCTTATTTTTACCTTCGTTAGCTGTATAGTAAAGAAGTACAGGAGAGTCAAAAACTAAAGCATCGGCTTGATTCCTGAGTAAAGTATCATAAGCGTTTTCAATACCAGCCACTTCAACAGCTTTAATTTTTTGCTGACGTAAAAATTCAGATGCAGTACTACCAGCAGTAGTAACCACAACTCGACCGGGTAAATCTTCGATACCACGAATATCACCTTGAAGTTGTTGTACCGTCATAGCAGTAGTAACGGTTGCTGTAAAATAAGCGACAAAAATCACACCAATAAACATCCAAATTATTGCTATCATCCGACCGAGTGGACCTTTAGGCATTTCATCAGCTTGTGTCGCTAAAGTTGCAGCTGCCCACCAAGATGCTTTAAAAATACCAGGGAAATAGGATTTGGAAATCATTGCTTCTTGGTGATGACGTTCAAATAACCAAATAATGTGGGCAGCAATTACAACTAAAGCTAGTGCAATGCCAACAAGCTGTAAAAGCGTTGGAGAGAAAAACGTCTGTAGCAGGTTAGGGAAGATATTATTTTTGCTTTCAGAACTTCTGACCATTATTTGCAACCCCCCTGCAAACATTGGTAAAGAAAAATCAAATTTCTTTTGCCGTTCCGCAGTAATCGAAATCGCTGCAATGCCTAAATCTACTTTATTTTGTTCAACTTCATCAAGAACATCTGGTACTGTTGGATATACGGTAAACTTAAAGTCGGCGCCCATTTCGTTAGCAATACTGCGCCATAAGTCAATACTAAACCCCGAAAGTTTATCTTTATCTTGAAACACAAACGGAGGAATTACCTTCGTAGCAACTTGCAGCGTTTTTTTAGATTGGTTTCCTTGAGTGGCGCCAGGATAAGGGTAAATCAATAATAACAGTATAATAGTGCCAGCTAATAGACTTTGCCTAAAAGGCACCTTATTTAAAATTTTAAGGACTTGATGTAACTTATGCAACAACACAGGTTTCATATAATACAGCAGGTAGATAGCGTTCAATAATCTTTTAATACATAAATATATTTAAATGTCAATATATCATTTTCATTATTTACAGCAGATTTAAATTAAATGAAGTACAGAATAAACCTCTCCCCTACCCCTCCCCGCAACGGGAGGGGTATACTTCATATAAATGCAAAACGCTGTATTTGAATATACTTATAGCTCAACCAGTTATGGAGAATTTGTGAACCACGGTTCACATTTTTAAATATGTCTTGTTTAAATATGTCTTGTACATAAAAGCTTGAAAAACAGCAGTTTACCACCAAACCCTTTACAACCAATGATTGGTTCAACAAGCACTTTTCAACTTGCAACATTAGAACAGGCGCCTTCGGTTATACAACCCAATATCATATCATCCAATGTTTCTAATTCTACAATAATAGAAGCCCAAGGTTGGGTCAAAGATACTGATAGTAGTGTGATGGTAGTTGCTGTGGCGCCGGATGTTACATTAAATAGTAACCTTAATACCTCAGCTTGTCCTGTCGTTAAATAACCTTTAATTATATTAAATTATCATCCCAAGCAAAAAGCCAATAATTGTTCCAGAAATATGATTAACAAAACTAATTTGAGGTGTCGTTAAATCGAATACTGTTTGTAGCACAATTATCAATAAAAAGCTTTGTAATTTTTTGGAGGCAATGCTACCTCTATTTTTCAACCAGTCACGCAAAAATATAGCAACAGAAACACCAACTAAACCCATGACGCTTCCAGAAGCACCAACTACAAAGTTTTCTGGCGAATAACCTAAAATATACATTAAAGTAACCGTCAGCATTGCCCCAACACCTGTAGTTAAGTATACAAATAAATATCGCTGTACTCCTAAAATAAATTCTACGACACGACCAAAGTAATAAAGTCCAACCATATTCATTGTCAAATGCAGCCAGCCAAAGTGAAGAAATGTTGCAGTCAAAAGGCGCCACCACTCCCCAGCTAATACTTGTTGTGGAACTAAGGCGCCTAAATTATATAAAGTATATAAATTTGTACTACCTCCAAATCGAATTGAGAGTGCAAATGCTAATAAGTTCAACCCAATAATCAAAAATGTAGCTTTTGGTTGCCGCTTAATTTCACTTTTGCCTGTGTATCTTGCTTCTTGTTTAATTTCTGTAATTATTTGTTCAAGAACATCTTTATCTAGAGGGGGTAGAGTCAGCGGCGCCGTCGTATATGGTTGAGATAGGCGCCATTCTACAGCCGTGCGAATACGTACATCTTCACAGTGAATTAAATTTGAAAATAGCTCACGAGCAGTTTCATAATTTCCAGATGCTTCTTCAGCAGTGACCAACCAAAAATTTTTAATAGTTTGAGGGTATATTAAAAGTGAATTTTTAAATAAGTTTGCGACTTGTTCTTTTTCTCCGCAAAATGCTAATATATATAGTTTTGCAAGATTCCGCGTCAATAAATCTGTTTTTTCTATACTTGATTTATATTGTTGCCACACCTGTAACATTCCATTTACATCACCTATTTCTCCTAAAGAACGCAGGTACATTACTAATAAATATGATTCTTTTGCTAGTATCTCTGGTGTAGTATTTTGATGTATCCATAATACTAATTCTAACCAACGAGAATTAATTTGATATAAAGTAATTGCAGCAGACCTGCCAATTGGTGTTGTTGATGATTGGTAACGTTGAAAAATAACAATAGCTTCATCAATAAAACCCTTTTGAGCTAGCTCTAATCCTTTAATTAGTTCTGGTTGCTCTTTTATGCCATCTAGAGGATGTAGTAGTCGTGCGAGAATAGAGAGTTTTCGAGCTTGTTTAAATTTTTGTTGAGCTAAAAATCGATTGACATTTCCAAGTGCAATGATAGGAGTGACTATTAGTATAAGCCATAAGCTTCCACCAACTAAGCCTGCCATAGTTGGAGTAAAGTAATACAATGCTCCCGTGACAGCTAAAACAAACCCTGAAACTACAACCCAACCCGTAATGAGTCTTTTTGAACTGCGAATTGCATAAATAATTTGCAAAATGCATGATACAGAGACTGTCCAAATCAGTAAACGGTTAATATCCATAAAAAAAGTTGTCTTCTGATTCAGTTTAATAAAAATTATTGCTTTGCTGCCAGTACGTGGAAATGTGAACCACGGTTCACATTTTAAGAAAACGAGAAGGTTAGAATTGTGAAAGGTAGTATTTCATTTAGAATATAGATAAATCAAACGGAACATGGGGTAAAAAATGGCAACCCAACTTAGTGAACCGAAATCTCAAAAAGGCATGGTAATATCTTGGGAAGCGTTACCTGATGATTTTTGGTTAGAAGACGACCCGGTGGAAAATACAGGTCAGCCGTTATTGGCTGGTGCTTTACGTGAAATATTAGAACTTGCTGGATATATCACTGCGTACATGTTAATAGCTTCAAATTTTGGGCTTTGTGCAAAAGTCAACGGTCTGTTTACAGTTAAAGCACCTGACTGGGTGTATGTAGATAGGGTAAATCAAATTGTAACTGACCGTAAAAGTTACACACCCAATTTAGAAGGTAATGTTCCTTCAGTGGTCATGGAGTTCTTATCTGACTTCAAAAACGAGGGATATAAAGGTGAAGAATATTCGTCAAAACAAACACATCCACCAGGAAAATGGTTTTTTTACGAGAAAATACTTAAGATTCCTGTTTATGTTGTGTTTGACCCAGATGGTGGATTATTAGAATTTTATAAACTAGATAACGGTAGTTATATTCTAGAATTGCCAGATGAGAATGGGCGCCATTGGATTGAATCGATGGGTTTATTTTTGGGAACTTGGCAAGGAACTAAGGAAGGTCGAAGTGGTTATTGGTTACGCTGGTGGGATGCATCAGGTAACATGTTGCCGTGGGCAGTTGAAAAAGTCGAGCTAGAAACTCAACGCGCTGAACAGGAACGTCAACGTGCTGAACAGGAAAGCCAACGTGCTGAACAGGAACGTCAGCAAAAAGAGAGGTTGATTGCTTATCTACAATCTCAAGGAATCGACCCGAATAATTTACCTGGTATTATGTCCAATTGATTATTTATGTGTAGAGACGTTACATGTAACGTCTCTACGAGGATTTTATTTGATTTGGTATATCAAATAATACAATTATTTAAAATAAAAATACGTTTTTTTCTCAATAAAAATACTGACAATTTAATATTTCCGTAATTAAAGATACTATAATTTGAATTGATTACAAATTGGCTAAACTAAACCTAATTAATTCTATGCAAAAGCATGACAATTAGATGCTACCTTGCGGGAAAACTCCGTTTACGTACCTCAGCATGACATAATACCCCTCTTCTGTCACTCTCCGAAAAGTTTTATCATTTCTGAATTATAGAGTTATTATACAGTAAGCGATTGCAGGCTTTTTTATTCATACTAATTCATGAAAACGTAGAAATGGCAAAAATTATAAGAGAAAACGCTGCATTGCCTAGTATACATTCTATTCAAAAATTATTAATAATAGGAAAAACCGGAGAGTGACAGAAGAGGGATACAGCGTTTTGCATTTATATGAAGTACACCCCTCCCCGCAACGGGGAGGGGTAGGGGAGAGGTTTATTCTGTACTTCATTTAATTTAAATCTGCTGTATGTATGCATGAAAGCGAACAGCGAGTGCTGCAAGCTTTCAAATAAACACAATAGGCGTTTTTAGCAGAAAACGTACTGAAT
>NZ_MRCD01000032.1 GCF_001904745.1 Calothrix sp. HK-06 | reverse complement strand
TCCTGGCATATGGCAATTTTAGAAGGCAGCATCCCTGGTTATCACCTCAGTGAATTACTTTACGATGGTTCCAGAACACTGGTTTACCGAGGTCAACGCTTGATTGACCAAAAACCTGTAGTCATCAAACTGTTGAAAAATCCCTACCCTAACTTCAGCGAGTTAATACAATTTCGTAACCAGTACACGATTGTCAAAAATCTAGAAATACCAGGGATTATTCGTCCCTACAGTTTGGAACCTTACCAAAATGGTTATGCTCTGGTGATGGAAGATTTTGGTGGGGTTTCGCTGCGGGATTATATTCTTACAAATACCCTTAGTTTGTGGCAGTTTGTAGCTGTAGCTATACAAGTTACAGATATTTTGGATGGACTAACGCTTGCACGGGTTATTCATAAGGATATTAAACCTGCAAATATTCTTATACATCCCTACAGTCTACAAATAAAGCTAATTGACTTTAGCATTGCTTCGTTACTACCTAGAGAAACTCAAGAAATATATAATTACAATCTTCTTGAAGGTACATTAGCTTATTTGGCGCCAGAACAAACAGGACGGATGAATCGTGGGATTGATTATCGTACTGATTTTTACTCGTTGGGGATAACTTTATATGAGTTATTTACAGGACAATTGCCGTTTAAGATTGATGACCCGATGGAATTAGTGCATTGTCATATTGCACAATACCCTCCATTAGTACATGAAATCAATTCAGAAATTCCCCCTGTACTGTCGCTAATTGTGGAAAAATTGATGGCGAAGAATGCTGAAGACCGCTATCAAAGTGCATTAGGGTTAAAGTATGATTTGGAACGATGCTTATATGAATTAAAAGATACACACAAAATCGAAAGCTTTGAAATTGCACAGCATGATATTTCCGACCGTTTTGTTATCCCTGAAAAACTTTATGGTAGAGAAGAAGAAGTCAAAATATTGTTAGATGCTTTTGAGAGGGTTGCTGGCAACTCATTACAAACAGATACAGTTAGGAAATCTGCTGCGGAATTAATGTTGGTAGCTGGTTTTTCGGGAGTTGGTAAAACTGCTGTTGTTAATGAAGTACACAAGCCAATAGTAAGGCAACGTGGCTATTTTATTAAAGGAAAATTTGACCAGTTTCAGCGTAATATTCCTTTATTTGCATTTGTTCAAGCATTTCGCGATTTGATGGGGCAATTGCTTGGTCAAACTGATGTAAAGCTACAAGACTGGAAAGATAAAATACTACAAGCTTTAGGTGAAAGCGCACAGGTAATTATTGAAGTAATTCCAGAATTAGAACTTATAATTGGACAGCAACCTGTTGTAACGGAACTTTCAGGGAGTGCAGCGCAAAATCGCTTTAGTTTGCTATTTCAGAAATTTATTCAAATTTTTACTACTATTGACCATCCGTTAGTTATTTTTATTGATGATTTACAGTGGGCTGATGCTGCATCGTTGAGGCTGATGCAATTATTACTAAGTGAAGAAGAGACAGGATATTTATTATTAATCGGTGCCTATCGGGATAACGAAGTGTTTGCGACACATCCACTAATGTTGACGTTAGAAGAATTGCAGAAAAAGAATGTGATATTAAATACTATTACCCTGGCGCCGTTAAAAGAAATTCATCTCAATCAATTGATTGCCGATACTCTTAGTTGTACAACTCAAATAGCTTCACCATTAACGCAACTAGTTTATCAAAAAACGAAAGGCAATCCATTTTTTACCAACCAATTTTTGAAAGCGCTGCATGATGATGGATTAATTACTTTTAACTCGTATGAAAGGCAGGTGGGATGGCAGTGTGACATTGCTCAAGTTCAAGCAAAGGCAGTTACCGACGATGTTGTCGAATTTATGGCATTGCAGTTACAAAAATTACCATCACAAACCCAGAATGTGCTAAAACTGGCTGCGTGTATTGGTAATCAATTTGATTTAGCGACATTGGCAATTGTTTGTGAAAAATCTCAAGTAGAAACAGCCGGAGATTTGTGGAAGGCATTGCAGGAAGGGCTAATATTGCCTACTACTGAGGTTTATAAGTTTTTCCAAAATGGTGGCAATGAAAAAACGACTCAATTATACACAATTAGTGACCAATTACCTAACTATAAATTTCTTCACGACCGAGTGCAACAAGCTGCTTATTACCTAATTCCAGAAGCTCAAAAACAAGCAACGCACCTGAAGATTGGACAACTGATGAAGAGTAATATATCGGAGGTAGAGCGGGAAGATATTATTTTTGCAATCGTCAATCAATTAAATATAGGCGCCGCCTTAATTACTCAACAAGAAAACTTAGAAGAATTGGCACAATTAAATCTCCTAGCAGGACGCAAAGCCAGAGCCGCAACAGCTTATGAACCTGCTTGGTATTACGCGAATACGGGTATTCAGCTTTTAGGTGATTCTTGGCAAGAAGCTTATGATCTAACTTTAGCTTTGTATGATCTAGGCGCTGAAACAGCTTATCTTTGTGGTAATTATGAACAGATGAAGCTATTGTCAAATGTTGTATTGGAACAAGCTAAAACCCTGCTTGATAAGGTGAAAGCTTATGAAGTTAAAATTTTAACTTGCGTAGCACAAAAAAAGCCATTGGAAGCTATTGAAATTGGGCTACAAGTGCTAAAGCTATTAGAAATTACCTTTCCAAAAAACCTTACAGGTGAAGACATCGGTAAAGCAATAGCGCACACAGCTTCACTAATTCCTGAGAATGGTATTGAAGACTTAATTAATCTTTCCGAAATGACTGATGCTTCCAAGATAGCTGCTTTAAGTATCTTGAAGAGTATATCTAGTTCTGCTTACATAACCAACCCGCCACTACATTTGCTAATTCTCTTGTCAATGGTAAATTTATCTATCCAATATGGAAATGATTCTTTATCTACAATTGCTTATTCTGCTTACGGAACAATTTTATGTGGCGTAGTTCAAGACATTGAATCTGGCGGTAGATTTGGCAAACTAGCTTTAAAGTTATTGCAAACTTATAATAATAAAGAAAAAAATGCTCAGACATTGATGCTTGTTGCTACATTTACAATGCATTGGCAAGCTCATGTTAGGGAAACACTATCACTTTTACAGTTAGGATATCAAAATAGTATAGAAGCCGGAGATTTACAACATGCTGCTTGGAATCTCTTCTTTGAAAGTCAATATTCTTGTTTCATTGGTCATGAACTTAGCCAGTTAACAGAGAAAATTGCTAACTACAGTAAAGCTTTTATTCATCTAAAACAAGAACTGCACTTCAATTACCATCAAATATTCAGGCAGTTTATATTAAACTTAATCGGTAGCTCAGAAACTCCGTTTATTTTAGTTGGTGAAGCTTATAACGAGTTAAAGCTACTACCACAACATCAGCAAGCAAATGACACAACCGCACTCTATTATTTCCACTTGAATAAACTTGTTTTATGCTATCTATTTGAAGAATTCTCTCAAGCTGTAACAAATGCTACAATAGCAGAAACATATTTAGAAACAGCAACAGCAACGTTGTTAGTTCCTATATTTAATTTTTACGATTCTCTAGCGCGACTTGCAGTCTATCGTCATTGCTCAACAATTGAGCAAAAAAGCCTTATGGAGAAAGTAGAGTTAAATCAAGAAAAGATGAAGAAGTGGGTAATTCACGCTCCAATGAACCACCAACATAAGTACGAACTAGTTGAGGCAGAAAGGTACCGCCTCTTAAACAACAAAGTGGAGGCTATTGAATCTTACGACAAAGCTATTGCGGGAGCGCGCGCGAATGAGTACCTTAACGAAGAAGCACTGGCTTCGGAACTGGCTGCTAAATTTTATCTTGAATGGGGTCGAGACAAAATCGCTCAAACTTACATGCAGGAAGCTTACTACTGCTACGCACGTTGGGGCGCCAAAGCTAAAGCATCTGACTTAGAAAAACGTTATCCGCAATTGCTACAGCCCATCCTGCAACAAAAACAGCCTCGCCTCAATAGCTTAGAAACAATTTCTACTATCACCAAATCGGCGCGTGCAGTTAATCAATCCGCGCTAACATCTACTAGTAACAGTACTTCAATCTCGTCCGTTTTAGATTTTGCTACCATCCTCAAAGCTTCTCAAACCCTTTCTGGGGAAATTCATTTAGATAAATTACTTACCTGTTTACTCAACACTATCATTGAATCCGGTGGCGCCAGTTCCAGCGCGCTGATATTGCTGTGGGATAATGAATTGCGCGTAGAAGCCGTTGCTAAGTTAGGGCAAAAACCAATCATTTTACAAGCTTGTAGTATTGATAATAGTTCTGATGTTCCTGCTAGCTTAATTTACAGTGTCAAACATAGCTTACAAACATTTGTCATCAACGATGCGACAAAAGAAAATTTTTTATTAGCTGACCCATACATTATCCAGCAACAGCCCAAAAGCTTATTATGTACTCCTATTTTGAATCAAGGTAAACTGCTAGGCATTTTGTATCTAGAGAATCATCTAGCGATAGGAGCATTTACAAAAGAACGTGTTGAAATTCTTAACCTTTTGTGTACCCAAGCTGCTATTTCCCTGGAGAATGCTCGACTTTACCAAAAATCTCAAAATTACGCTCAACAACTAGAAGACTCGTTAGCTTCACTTCAAGAAAAAGCCAGATTGACAGCTTTCCGAGCAGATGTAGATGGGATACTCACGCAAGATTTTAGTCTAAAAGAAACTCTCCAACGCTGCACCGAAGTTGTGGTTCAGCACCTCAATGTAGCATTTGCTCGAATCTGGACATTGAATTCGGAACAAAAAATCTTAGAACTACAAGCAAGTGCTGGGATGTACACTCATATAAATGGTTCTCACAGTCAAATTCCTGTTGGTAAATTCAAAATTGGATTGATTGCTCAAGAATGTAAACCACATCTAACAAATCAAGTTTTGGAAGATTCTCGCATTAGTAACCGAGAATGGGCAAAACGCGAAGGTATGGTAGCGTTTGCAGGATACCCACTTATCGTTGATGGGCAGCTTGTGGGTGTACTAGCAATGTTTGCTCGTCAAATTTTATCCGAATCGGTTTTAGAATCATTGGAATTTGCAGCAAGTGAGATTGCACTAGGTATTAAACGCAAGCTATCAGAAGAAGCGCTGCTACAATCTGAAACTCAACTTAGACAAAAAACGACTGAATTAGAAAATGTTTTGCATCAGCTACAGCAAACACAAACTCAATTAGTACAAAACGAAAAAATGTCTTCTCTAGGTAACTTAGTTGCAGGGGTCGCACATGAAGTTAATAACCCGATAGGGTTTCTTAAAGGTAGTCTTAATAATGCTCAAGACTATGTAAAAGATTTACTCGAATATATACGATACGTTCAGCAGCATCATCCACAACTGGCGCCTGCTGTCAATGATTTTGCCGAAGAACTTGATTTAGAATTTCTAGCTGAAGATTTACCCAAACTAATAGATTCTATGAAAGGGGCAACAGCGCGCATTCAAGATATTAGCACAAGCCTCCGCACTTTTTCCAGAGCCGACACAGCCGAAAAAGTTGCTTGTAATATCCATGAAGGAATTGATAGTACCCTATTAATTTTAAAATATCGTCTCAAAGCAAACGAGTTTCGTCCTGCCATAGAAGTAATTAAAGCATACGGCAAATTACCACCTGTTAAATGCTTTTTAGGACAACTCAACCAAGTATTTATGAATATTTTAGCAAACGCTATTGATGCAATTGATGAACAATCTCAAAATTACTCGTTCGATGAATTAATAATAAATCCCAAACAAATTACAATTACAACAGAAGTTTTGCAAGCTTATAACACTGCTGTAATTCGCATTAAAGATAACGGTTATGGAATGTCAGAAGCTGTAAGCGCGAAAATTTTCGATCATTTATTTACAACCAAAGGTGTAGGCAAAGGTACTGGGTTGGGGTTAGCTATTGCTCATCAAATAGTTGAACAAACCCATGCAGGTAAAATAATTTGTAATTCGACGCCTAACATTGGAACTGAGTTTGTCATTGAGTTGCCGCTTGGATAAAAGTTGGTTGGGTGGGCACTGCCCACCTTACAGCTAACTCACTAGGTCAGGAAATACGGACTGTACTGCTGGATGTACTAAACGATGATTTTGCACATTAACTCCTTTAGCTAAAGCAGAATTAGTTTCCAAAGCCTTTAATCCTAAATTAGCTAGCTGTTGTATATAAGGTTGTGTGCTGTTATTGAGTGCTTGGGTTGCTGTCCAAGGTACTGCACCCGGCATATTCGGTACACCGTAGTGAACAACACCTTCTTCGATATAAACTGGGTTGGTGTGAGATGTTGGGTGTAATGTTTCTATACAACCACCTTGGTCTACTGCTACATCCACAATTACTGAACCCGCGCGCATTTGTTTGACTAGTTCACGCGATACTAATATAGGCGCCCTTTTACCTACCACTAATACGGCACCAATTAGTAAGTCAGCATCTTTTACAGCAGCTTCGATATGGGCAGAGTTACTATATAGCAATTCAACGCGGGAACCAAATATAGTCTCTAAATAACTTAAGCGTTCGACGTTAACATCTAATATTTGAACTGAGGCGCCCATGCCAACAGCAATTCTAGCAGCTTCGGTTCCAACAACCCCACCACCTAAAATTACTACCTTGCCTGGTTTAACACCAGGGACTCCACCTAACAGTACTCCTCTACCCCCCTGTTGACGCTCTAAATATCTGGCACCAAACTGTACAGATAATCTTCCGGCAATAATACTCATTGGGGTTAGCAACGGTAATTTGTTGGCGCCAGCTTGTTCTACGGTTTCATATGCTATAGCAGTAACACCACAATCAATTAAATGCTCAGTTAACTTACGGTCAGCAGCTAAATGTAGATAGGTAAATAATATTTGTTCTTTATGTAAAAATTTATACTCACTTTGTAGTGGTTCTTTAACCTTAACTATCAACTCACGATTCCACACAGCTTCTTTAGTTGGCACAATTTCGGCGCCAGCGTGTAAATAATCATCATCACTAAATCCAGCACCCACACCCGCTTGCGTCTCAACATAAACGCGATGACCACTTTCTCGCAACACACGCACTACTGAAGGACTCAACCCAACTCGAAACTCTTGGTCTTTTGTTTCCTTGGGAATACCAATTTCCATTTACTGCCTCTGATTTAATTTTGCTTTAGTGTAGTTTCTCTTAGACTAAGTTGCCAGTTTGATATGTTAGATACGAATAACTAACCCGTGGCATATTTTATTTTTGTTTACAGTACTTCCAGCCATTTCTTGACTATTGACGCATTTTAACTAAAATATATAAAGAATAATTACGTTTTGTAACAAAACTAGTTTGCTTTGACCGAAAGCAAAAGTGTCACAAACTGCTATAAACTTAAGTTTGCCTTATTGAGGTACTGTAAATGATGACTCAGCCACAACCTAGTATTACACCCAAGCTCGAAGAACCCAAGTTTGGATTTAATGAGTATGCCGAACGTCTGAACGGTAGAGCTGCCATGATTGGATTTCTCCTAATTGTGGTGATTGAATACGTCACTGACAAAGGAGTTCTAACTTGGCTCGGCTTACGGTAGACTTGCCGGAAAACATACTGTATAAGTTGTAGTCTTAGTTGTAACCTTACAGGTAAGGCTTCGTTGCCAGCCGATTATTAAAGTATCGGGCTGGTTTTTAATACATATGAACTTAATAATGACTTAAATTCTGTAAAATGCCGTCTATCGCAAGATTGATGCTCACGGTTATAGTAATACCAATGTCGTAGCTCCGTGTTGGTAAAATGTCTTCCCCTGCTATATATGAATCAAAATTATAATAAATAATGATGGAGTTTCATTATTTGGCGCCGACTACAGGTGAAGCATTTTAGGTAAATTTATACAAAAGGCTAAAAGAAAAAGCTGTGATGAATATTGCGTTACCTCGTTTATTAAAATCTACATATCGTCGAGAGCCAGTAGTTAGTGGATTAATTACCGCAGGGGTAGTTGATGCTGTGATTGGCGGGTTCGGTGACAGTTGGTCTTTATTTGCTTTTGGTTTAGGAACAGCAGGTGTTACGCTGGCGTTGCGATGGTGGCGCCTATCTGGGCAAAGTCATCCATTGCCACAAGAAGAGAAACCAGTAAAGCAGCTTTACCTACCTGAACGCTCTTCAAGCACATCATTGCCAATGTTGAGTGTCACTAAGAAAAGACCCCCTCAGTAGAAGAGTTGAGAGTGCTGAGTGCTGAGTGTTGAGTGCTGAGTGCTTATTAAGTATTGTAGAAAGTGCTTATAACTGTCATTCTGAGCGTAGCGTAATGCGAAGCATTTGCCGCAGGCTAGAATCTCTAAGATGCTTCACTCGTTCAGAAGCCACCACGGCACAAGTGTACATTTTATTTGTTTCCTTTTTAACACATAGACACGTAGAGACGCGATTAATCGCGTCTCTACAAAGTAAGATAAGTTTGAGGAAGGCGCCAACCTGGTGACATCAATTGTCCTAAAGTAATACTACCATCTACTAATTTTAATTGTGATTCTAAAGGATTATCAAGGCGAGATTGGGCGTGATGGCAAGAATGAAGCACTTGGACTTGTTTCGCTAACTGTCGATAGTTATTACAGGTCGCTTGATTTCCAATTAAGCGTTTTTCCAAAGGAATATTGTATAAATTAGCGATTTGTTCGCCTTCATAAGCGGCACAGGCAAGGTTGTTATCAGCATCTTCCACTGTACCGTATTGTAGAGACGTGGTAGAAAGGGCTTCTACATTAGCCCACTCTACAGGCATTCACTCGAACGTAGCAACTTGTAGTGCAGCTTGCAAGCAATTAATCGCTAACTCCAAATTTTCAGCTTTTTCGCCTTGAATTCGTGCCCAGTAAGCTTTAGCTAAATGAGCTTTTTGGCGTTTATTATTACCATTTTTTTGATTTTTTCGCCCAAAGCCTTTTGCCATTTTATATTTACTATAATTGCCACTAAAAATATGTTAATCAGCTTAGAAGCATTACTAATTTATCTACTAATTCCTCGGCTAAATCAAAAAAATAAATCTCATCATTACCATTACTAACATTGCGATTACTCTCTCCACTAGTCATACTACCTACTAATAAATCCTTGACAGCAAAAATCCTGTCTTCATCTTCTGAATTCAAACACTTCTCTAACTGGGCAGCAATTTCTAAAAGCGATTTATCTTTTAATATTTCTTTCACCTTCATAGCTACCAAGTCATCACTTTGCAAAAACGGAATTATGGAGTTTACAACTGAGCTACTTGATTGTTTATTGTTCGATGCATAACTTTCAATTGCTGCATGAACATACTCCCGCGCGCTCATTCCTGCTGTTGAGGCAAGTTCTTGAACCGAAACAGGCACATCTACCAGCAAAACTTCCTCATTCTCACTTGCTTGATAAAGGTCTTTTCCTTGCTTTACAGCTATTAACAAATCGGCGCCTAGAACATGTAAGTAGTTTACGACTGATTCTAATTCGTGGTCTTTAAGTGCTGATTCTAACTTGGATACTGCTGCTTGCTGTACACCTAATTTTTCTGCTAACTGTGCCTGAGTCAACCCAGCTTTGGAACGTAGTTCACGCATCGCGTCGGTAAGATAAAGTCGCAAATACTCTAATTTCCCAGCTAGGACGACTTCTGGGTCATCTCCTAAAGGTTGATTTAACCATGCTTGAAAGTTATGCTTCTTCATCGCTTTTCCTTTGGTTCAATTCGTTAAGTCTTGTGCGCGCTGGTTGCTTATCTTTCTCCTTAATCGCATCGTCGTATTTTTTCATGAAAGCATGTAGCACCACAAAGCGTTTGGGAGTAACAGTTGTCAAAATAAATCGAGGATTATGTTCGCTCTTGGTCATACGTAATTCGTACAAGTCATCTTCTAACTTCTCAAAAATACCGCTGTTTAGAGACGCTAATCCTTTTGCTGCACAAATACCCTAAGTTAACTTGAAGACGTTTTGTTTCTGAAGCACTAAGCACTGGTTGGGGTGGATTTTCAGGCTGTTCCTGTGGTGGAATCATCCTGATAAAGAAAGCTAGCAAATCCTTGGGAATATCCCCATTCTCATCTTTATAAAGCTCCCAAGTCCAACTCACTTGTTACCTCGCATTCTAATATTCTTTTGAAGGAATGTCAAATTCAATATTCCTTTAAAAGAATAATCCATACACAGTGATATTTACAAAAATTGTAGAGACGTTGCATGTAGTTATTAGCAAACTCTGTTTGATACTGGTAACTCATCCGTTACATCCGTTGCATCCGTTGCAAACAATCTCTCTGTGTACTCTGTGTCTCTGTGGTAAATATAAATACATGTGACCGCACATCTGAGACAGATATGCTACAAGTGGGATTTTCAAGCGTTTGATTCAATACTTGGCCATCTTAATAATCTTGGTAGTTGTGACAGATGTACACCGTAATTAAAAATCCACAATAATAATTCCGCTATTAATATATATTTCACCCATATCAAATTTGAATCAACGCTCACAAGTTGAATATCTTCATACAACTGCCAAAAGCGATAAGGTAAGTATAAACACGGTATCGCTACCCAAATAGGTGATTGATATTGTTTCTGTACAACTATTTCAGATACGATTTGCAACCCTAACATTATAAAATAGGATGCAAACACAATAATCACAACTTGATGGCGCCACCATACACCCCATAACAGCATTGCCACAAATGGAAGCGCGATACCTGCTGCTAGCACTACAAACAACCATCCTTGAAACCAATTTGGAAGCGGTTTGGGTATTTCAAAGGGTTTGGAATCTCGCCAAGCATAACCTGCTATAGCAAGAAACAATGTAGCAATAGTCAAGAATAAAAGATTTTCGACAGCTATTGAAGCACCCATACAAATACCCTGGCGTTTAGCGTTTACTATCTCTTCTTTCTTGCATTATATGAATAATCGATGGTAATAATGAAACAAGCACAACTAATACAATAATTGGTAATAAATATTTATCTACTTGTTCTGCGGGTAGCAAGTTTCCTAGAAAGTAACCCAGCAGAGTTACGCCAAATGTCCATACAAACCCACCAATTAGGTTATAAGACATGAATGTTTTATACTTCATGACTCCCAGACCTGCAATAATTGGTGCAAATGTACGAACAATTGGTACAAACCGTGCTAGAACTATAGTTTTCTTGCCGTGCTTTTGATAGAATTTTTGAGTTCTGACTAAATATTCTTTCTTAAACCAGCGCGAATCATCTTTCTGAAAAAGTCGGCGCCCAAATTTAGAACCTGTAACATAACCAACATTATCACCTAGAACTGCAAATACAAAGCAGCCAATTACCAAAATCCAGATATTGAGCAAATTTTGTGATGCTGCAAACCCTGCGGCAACAAGTAAACTGTCTCCCGGTAGAAAAAAGCCAATCAGCAATCCTGACTCAGCAAAAATGATACCCCATATGGCTAAATAGCTAAATCCTTTCAGTGACTCGATTAAGGCTCGAACATCTAAATGCATATAATTATTTGTAATAGCACAAAGCATTGCATAGAATATCTTACCTTTTATAGTTTTTTCAGGATGGAAATTAAAATTAAATTTAAGTAAATTTATTATGTAGTGTTACACGATATACATTAATCTTGACTCTCGTAATATTGTGGTGAAAATAATATGCAAAGATATTTAAAGATGATTAGACTATTTTGGAGTGCTGCGATAGCTGCCGAAATGGAATATCGAGTTAATTTTATTTTGGCGAGTTTGAGTAGCGTAGGAAACTTGGCGGGTAGTTTGTTTGGTTTATTTTTATTTTATCGCAAAGGCTATTCTTTCGCGGGCTGGTCATGGAAAGAAGCTTTATTAGTTTTAGGTGTTTTTACTCTGCTTCAAGGTTTTGCGGCAACATTTCTGGCGCCAAATCTAAATAAAATAGTTCGTCATGTTCAAGAAGGTACACTCGATTTTGTTTTGCTCAAACCCGTAAAAAGTCAGTTTTGGTTATCATTCCACACTTTATCACCTTGGGGATTGCCAGACTTAATTTTTGGTGGAATATTAATTGGTTATGCGGGGACTCGTCTTGGTATAGGGATTAATAGTTATTTAATCAGCTTAATACCTATATCTTTTGGGTTGGTTGTACTATATAGCTTATGGTTTATGCTCGGTGCCACAAGTATTTGGTTTGTAAAGATTTATAACGTCACTGAAGTATTGCGTGGGTTACTAGAAGCAGGTAGATATCCAATGGTCGCTTATCCAACAGCGTTTAGATTTTTCTTCACGTTTATAGTGCCAGTTGCATTTTTAACGACTATTCCAGCGGAAGCGATGCTGGGTAGAAGTCAGGTAGGTTGGTTAATAGGCGCCGGAGTGTTAGCGTTAGGTTTATTCTTGTTATCATCCTGGTTTTGGCGGTTTGCACTAAGGTTTTATACTAGTGCGTCTAGCTAACGAAAACGGTAAAATACTAATCTCATGGATTTTGGATAAGGAATAACAAGGGTGACTTTAACACTTGGGGTGAACATCGACCACATTGCTACCATTCGTCAGGCTCGTAGAACGGTAGAACCAGACCCAGTAGCAGCAGCAGTATTGGCAGAATTAGCAGGCGCCGATGGTATTACTGCACATCTACGGGAAGATAGGCGCCATATTCAGGATAGAGATGTACGGTTATTACGACAGACAGTACGTACACATTTAAATTTGGAAATGGCTGCAACTGAAGAAATGGTAGCTATTGCACTTGATATTAAGCCAGATTATGTGACTTTGGTGCCTGAACGTCGCGAAGAAGTAACTACCGAAGGTGGTTTAGATATCGTTGGGCAAATTGGTAGAATTGGAGAAGTTGTTGATAAACTGCAAAGCGTTAATATTCCTGTTAGCTTGTTTATTGATGCTGAACCTGCACAAATAGAAGCTTCTGCGAAAGTCCAGGCTAGGTTTATTGAGTTACATACAGGTAAGTATGCTGAAGCAAAAGACGAAAAGAGTCGTAAGCATGAGTTAGATTTTTTAGCTGCTGGATGCGAACAAGCTTTGCAGGCAGGTTTAAGAGTCAACGCTGGTCATGGACTAACTTACTGGAATGTGTATCCTGTCGCGTGTCTTCCTGGAATGGAGGAGTTGAATATCGGGCATACTATTATTAGTAGGGCTGCACTAGTTGGTATTGAGCGTGCTGTTCGCGAAATGAAAATGGCAATGCGCGGTAAATATTAATTGTGTAGAGATGTCATAGAGGGGTTTTTACTGCGAAATCTCAAGTAATTGAAAATACAAGCCATTAACTTCTATGACTGCAACAAACGCAAAAGAACCATCAAACGAATCATCCAATAACTTACCGCTTTGGGTACAACATCGCGATACGGTAATTGCATATAGTGCAACTGCCGATGTTGAATGGCGCACTGGCAAAGCTCCTGATTATTCTCGCTCGAACGATAATTTGAAAACAGAAAGTGTATGCAAGCACATTGAAGGTTCGCTTGAAGCTATCGTTCAAAATTTGGTGCGGACTTTTGAAATGGAAGTATCTTTTAAGACGAATCCACAGCAGTGGTTGTCAGTCGTTAAAGACAAATTCCGTGTTAGTACTAATGGGGGGCGTGAATTTGATGCTGTAGAACTTGGCGCCAAAGGTACTTATAATGTGTTTATGGCAAATTCCGAACATTACAAATCGTCGGAAGAGTCGTTTGAATCCTCACATCACATTTTTCACACAACCTTTCCCAATGGTTTTCCTTGGGAATTGCTCGAAGTATATTCTGGACCACCGTTAGTGACTTTTAAGTGGCGCCATTGGGGTCATTTTAAAGGTCAGTACAAAGACTTTGCTCCCACTGGTGAAACTGTGGAAATTATTGGCATGAGTGTAGCAAAAGTAACTTCTGACTTGAAAATAGAATCGATGGAACACTACTTTGATAATTCCCTGTTTCTTACTCAGTTAACAGCGGGAGGGAAAGTAGCATCTGATACTAAGTCACAAGGGTGTCCGTTTAATCCAGTTTCTTTATTTAAGCGATTCAAAAAGAGTTAATAGCGCTTGGATACAGTCAGTAATCGCTGTATCCTTAAATTATTAATTAGAAGTATAAGGAAGAAAAATGACGACATACTATTACGTTTTAGCAAGTCAGCGCTTTTTACTCGAAGAAGAACCATTTGAAGAGGTTTTGAAAGAACGGACTCGTTATTACCACGAAAATGAAAAAGAAATTGATTTTTGGTTAGTCAAACAGCCAGCATTTCTTGAGGTGCCTGCTATGCTGAGTATAAAAAGTAAATGTCCACAACCATCTGTGGCAGTAATTTCAACTAACTCTCAGTTTATCACCTGGTTAAAACTTCGTTTGGAGTACGTCATTACAGGAGAATTTCAGGCGCCGAGCGAGTCAATACCCGATGCTTTGGCATCAATGGTAACAGTGTAAATGTGGCAACGGTGTAGATGTAGAGACGTGATTAATCCCTACGGGAAATCCTGCGGATTACACGTCTCTACCGGGCATTATTTGTTTTGGGGAACAAAATCGAAGTACGCGAAATCTTTGAAGAGAAGCAATTTATGTGTTCAACTGTAGTGGAGAGACTTCAGACTTTATCTAGTGCTTTGTTTATTACGATTGCTGGGTTGATGGGTAGCATGAATTCTGTAGGCGCCCAACAGAACATTCCTGTTTGCCGTCCACCTAACGGTGGTGAGTATCTTTTGTTGGTAATTAGTCCTACAACTGATAATCAAAATCAATTGCGTCGCGTCCTGCCTTCAGAAACTAACACTTCTGTCTGTAGATATCTCAATGACATCGTAACCCGCATAGGTGGTTTTGGTAAACTAGAAGATGCAAATCGCTGGGCGAGATTTATACGCGATTCTGCAGGTCTTTCTGCTATTATCACAACTCGACCTCAAGATGTAGCTACTAAACCAGTTGTTAGACCTGCTCCTAAACCACAAACGTTAGGTCAGGGTTATGCAGTGTTAGTTGATTACTTCAATAAACCAGAAACCGTGAAACAAGTACAGCAAGTAGTCGGAGGGGATATTGGCTTCGTTTCTTACGGTCAGCGTCCTTACTTATTAGCAGTTTATACAACAAACTCTCGTGAAGCGCAAAATACATTACAAACACTTTCTGAACGCGGCTTCTATACCCAAATGGTAGACGCGCGTAGGGTAGTGTTGCTGCGCCCCATCGTCAAATTACAATAATTGTAGAGACGTGTAATCCGCAGGATTTCCCGTAGGGATTAATCACGTCTCTACATTTTTAATAGGCAGCGCGCGCTAATAAAGAGACTGTAACACCCAAAGCTGAACCAGCTATAACTTGAAACGGAGTATGACCGAGCAATTCTTTCAAGCGGTCTTCGTTGAAGTTAGGGTGTTCACGAAATAATTCATCTATCATTTGGTTAAGAATACGCGCTTGTTTACCAGCAGCTTGACGAACTCCAGCTGCATCGTACATGACAATAATGGCAAAAACCGTTGCAAGTGCGAATTCTGGACTTTGCCACCCAACTGTTTGCCCGACTCCTGCTGCTAAAGCTGTAACTAAAGCTGAGTGTGCGCTGGGCATTCCTCCAGTTGTGACTAAGACCTGTACATTCAACTTACGATTTTTGATGATTTCAACAGCTAGTTTTATCGCTTGAGCCATGAAACAAGCTGTGAGGGCAACCAGCAGCACCCGGTTGTTAAAGATGTCGCCTATGTCCTGCATGTTATTTCAGATAAGTTTGTATATGTTAAACACTCTCGTGTCTGAAGTAAAGTATGTGATGCAACCGATTGCAACCAAGTAATAAAATTAGTGGTTACGATTTGTAATAAAGTGTGCTAAAGCAATCAACGGCTGGGCTTTTTCTCCGTATGGTTGGAGTTCTGCACATGCGTCTTTAATAAGTTGGTCGGCTTTTTTCCGTGATTCTTCGATTCCCCAAAGACTTGGATAGGTAACTTTTTGCGCTTTTAGGTCTTTGCCTGCGGTTTTACCTAACTGTTCTTGTGTTGCTGTAATATCCAAAATATCATCTATTATTTGGAATGCTAGCCCGATGTTTTGAGAATACCGCGATAATCGCTGTACTTCTTCAGTATTGGCGCCAGCTAAAATGCCGCCACAAACTACACAAGCTTCTAAAAGCGCTGCGGTTTTATGATTGTGGATGAAGTTGAGGGTTTCTAACGTTGTGTCGGTTTTACCCTCAGATTCTAAATCTACGACTTGACCACCTACTAAACCAGCGGCGCCAACCGCGCGCCCAATGCGAGAAACAACTTTTAAAATAGCATCAGGCGCCACATTTTGAGTATTTTCAACAATGAACTCAAAAGCATAAGCGAGCAAACCATCGCCAGCTAATATGGCGATGTCTTCACCATAAACTTTGTGATTTGTCAACTTTCCACGTCGATAATCATCATTATCCATTGCGGGGAGGTCATCATGAATAAGCGACATGGTATGAACCATTTCCAAAGCGCACGCGGTAGGCATTGCCATATCAATTGTGCCACCAATCATTTCACAGGTAGCAATGCACAAAATTGGACGTAAGCGCTTACCTCCAGCCAGAAGCGAATAGCGCATTGCTTCGTAAATTTTGTCGGGATACTGCATAGGCAGCGATTTATCGAGCGCGGCTTCACAAAGAAGCTGACGTGCTTTGAGGTAATCCTTAAGGTCAAATTTTGTACCAGGCTGGGTGGGTTGTTTAGTTTGAATATTATCCGCTGCTACCATGCTAAGTATCCTTGAGTTTCTGTCATATAGGTTACAATTTTAAGGGAGTAAGTTGATAAAGTTCTAAAACTAAAATCTTTTGAGATAGCTTTTAACAGTATTTTGTAGCAACATTGCTACTGTCATCGCACCAACACCCCCAGGAACAGGAGTGATATATTCTGCTACTTTTGCAGCTGACTCGAAATGAACATCGCCGACTAAACGGTCTTTGCCACTCGCATCAACAACGCGATTTATCCCCACATCTACCACAATTGCGCCCGGTTTCAACATTTCGCCTGTAACAAGTTCTCTTCGTCCAACAGCAGCAATGAGAATATCTGCTGATTGGGTGATAGATTTAATATCGTGAGAACGAGAATGGGCGACAGTGACAGTCGCGTTTGCTTCGAGCAACATTAAAGCCAAAGGTTTGCCGACTAAGATGCTGCGTCCCAATACTACAGCTTGTTTACCTTGCACAGGAATTTGATATTCTTCTAAGAGCCGCATTACACCAGCAGGAGTGCAAGAACGTAACCCTTCTTCGCTCCGCACCAAGCGCCCCATATTTACAGGATGTAAACCGTCAACATCTTTATCAGGTGCAATTTGGTTCAGCAATTTTACAGAGTCTAAATGCTCAGGTAAGGGTAATTGTACTAAAATCCCATCGACTTGTGGGTCATTATTAAGTGCTGCAATAGTATCTTCGAGTTCCGCCAAATTTGTCTGAGTTGGAAAATGTTTCCCGAACGATGCAATCCCAACTTTTTCACAAGCACGCTCTTTACCACGTACATAGGCCGCAGAAGCAGGATTATCACCAACCATTAGTACAGCTAAACCAGGAGGGCGCCCGAATTTGGGTTGCAGTTCTTGAATTTGTGCTGACAAAGATTGTTGAATTTTCGCACTTAGCGCTTTACCGTCAAGGATTTTAGCAGTTTGTGTTTCCATTGGGAATGTTTAGATTTTTGAATATGGGTCTAGGGTGGCTACTATTCCCCAGCCCTATTTTCTCAGATTCTTTGTATCAGTAGAGAGTATATTTTTTAGATTAACGGGGATTGTAAGCTGCTGTACTTTTCAGGGGAACTGACTTGATTAAAATGGCGACAAAGCAGATACTGATACAAAACTTTCTCCTTACTTGGGGTGCTATGAAGCAGGCACATTTTTTTTACCATCCAATTTCAGTATTTCGTTTGGCTTTGGCAGTGACTGCTTTTGCTGGTTTAGCAAGCTGTTCAACTTTAAGCACGAGTATGAATGCCATAGGCGCCAACATCACACCGATTAAACAGCTTACACCACAGCAGAAAAACTCCACAGTCTACATTCAAGGCAAAATTGAAAAATATATACCGTTGCTGGATAAGCACGCATATCAGCTAAATGACTCCACTGGGTCAATCGTTGTTTTGACGAATCAAAAGGGGTTAAGCGTTGGTTCACAAGCTGTTTTCAAAGGTCAACTTCGCTACAAGAGCATTCCTTTAGCTGGGCAAGAAAAAGGTGAAGTTTATATAGAAGAGAAGTAATAATTTACACTAATGGCATAACTAGTAAATATTTATGAATATACCAACACAGGTTGCTATTGCAATTCTTTATCGAGATAATAAGTTTCTAATGCAATTGCGCGATAATATACCCACTATCAATTTCCCTGGATATTGGGCATTGTTTGGTGGACATATTGAGCCAGGTGAAACTCCTGAAGTCGCGGTACAACGGGAAATATTAGAAGAAATTGGCTATAAATTACCGTCTACATTTACCTTCTTTGGTTGCTACCCTTCAGAGAATGTTGTACGTCATGTTTTTAGTGCAACTCTAAATGTCGAGTTTGAGGAACTAACTCTCAATGAAGGTTGGGATATGGCAATGCTTTTGCCATCTGATATTTGTAAAGGTAGTTACTATTCTGATAATGCGAAGGAAGAGCGACTACTGGCGCCTGTACATCAACAAATCTTAATAAATTTCATGGATAATAGCAGTCAGCACTAATAACGCACTATTCATGATGCAAGTCAACAAATTTCCGCAATGGTTAACTATTGGAATTGCTTTTCCCCTAGCTGTTTTAAATGGTTGGGTTTTGCTACAAGTCATTAAGTATTTTCAACCATTAGTTAATATATTTATTACTGCTATCTTACTCGCCTTTATTCTCGATTATCCAATCGAGTTTTTCCAGCAACAGGGAATTAAGCGTAAGTTGGCAATTGCAGGCGCCTTGTTAATTACTGTAGTGGGAGGTGTTGGATTAGCCGTTACTCTCGTACCTTTGATTTTAGAACAAATATACGAACTAGCGAATCTTTTACCAACTTGGATTGATTCAGGAACCGCGCGATTACAAGCATTTCAAGATTGGGCACTTCAGCAACAGGAGTTACCAATCAATTTGAGTGAGGTAGTAACCCAAGTTCTCGATAAACTTTCAAATCAACTACAAACATTTACAGGGAAAATATTGGGTATTGCTGTCGATACTATCGGTACTTTAGTTAATGTACTGTTAACAGTAGTATTAACTATTTATATGGTATTAAATGGTGAGCAGCTATGGGATGGAATCTTTAAATGGTTTCCAAGTCATATTAGTACATCAGTACGTCAACTCTTGCGTGAGGATTTTCAAAATTACTTTTTAGGTCAAGCTGTTTTAGGCTCTATTCTTGCAGTGTCATTAATACTAGCGTTTGTACTTTTACAAGTGCCACTAGCTTTATTATTCGGTGTTACCATTGGTATATTTTCGCTATTTCCTTTTGGAACCACCATTGGTATTATTATTGTTTCTTTATTGGTAGGATTACAAAATTTTTGGTTAGGAGTAGAAATATTTGCTGTTTCTGTAGGACTCGACCAAATCAATTCAAACATCGTGGCGCCTCGTCTACTTGGTAATTTAACAGGCTTAAATCCAGTTTGGGTAGTAATTTCTTTATTAATAGGCGCCAAACTTGGAGGGGTTATTGGAGTGTTAGTTGCGATACCTATTGCAAGTTTTATCAAAGATGTTGCTGATAGCTGGCAAGCAGGAACATTTAATACAACAGCATCGGAATTTGCAGATAATAAGCATGAAAATACAATCAAGCTTGAGGAAAACCCAGATGTAAGTATTGGAAGATAGTAGGACAATTAGATATTGTTCATAAAAGTGGGTATGTTAAAGCGCCTCTTTCTGAAAAATTGGAAAAGTTTTCGTTATGCAGAACTACCGCTATACCCACTCACGGTTTTAATAGGTACAAATGCTAGCGGAAAATCCAATCTTGTCGAAGCATTTGAGTTTTTAAGACGAACCGTTGATGGATATGAAATTGAAGTTGCACTAGCAGGAGATAAAATTCTACCTCCAATTCGTGGTGGTGTTAGCTGGGCAGCTCTCAAACCCGAAGTAGAATTTACACTCAAAGCACTTGTAAATGGTGAAAGTAAACAAGTTGATTATTTGTATGGTATTACCGTAGAAACAAAACGCGATGCCATGATACTCGAAGAAAAAATAAGCTGTCGTGAGTATCAACGCGATAAAAAAACAATGATTTTTGAACGCGATTTCGTTAACAGCTATATAGATTCAAAAGATGAACGCGAAAAAATTCTTAAAATTTCCACACACTATAAAAATGCTCGTTGGACACTTCCTAATAATGACAAATCAGTTTTAACTTACTTTAAAAATACCTACGTCCTCGATAATATCACCGAAGTTAATCATGTAATTAGCAACCTTGAGAAAATTTATGTATTTAATCCAATTCCTGCTAAAATGCGGAACTACTCGCATCTTTCTAAATGTTTAGACAGCGATGCATCAAATCTTGCAGGAGTCATAGCTGGGTTATCGGCACGTAAACAAGATGAAGTCGAAAATACACTTTCGGAATACGCACGCGGTTTACCAGCAGGAAATATTCTAAAAGTCTGGGCAGAGCGTGTTGGTAGATATGCTAGCGATGCGATGTTATATTGCGAAGAAGAATGGACAAACGGACAAATACAAGAAGTAGATGCGCGTAGCATGTCAGATGGAACATTAAGATTTATTGCCATCATGACGGCTTTATTAACAATACCCGAACGTAGCCAGTTAATTATAGAAGATGTTGATAACGGGTTACATCCGTCGCGCGCGGAATTACTAGCACGAATGCTACACGAAATAGGCAGAAAACGCGAAATAGATATTTTAGTTACTACCCATAACCCTGCTCTACTCGATGCATTTGGAGGTGATATAGTCCCCTCAGTAGTGGTAGTTCACCGGGATACAACAACGGGAGAGAGTAAATTAACTAGGTTAAAAGATATTGAGAGTTTGCCTAAATTAATGGTGTCAGGCGCCTTGGGTCAGTTGACTACAGAAGGCGCCATCGAAAAAAGCCTCGCAGAAGAAAAAGCTGATACTAAAAACAAACCGTAGCATAAGTTGTGGCATAGGCGTCCTCGCCTGTGCAGTCAAGCTTTTAATTTCACCACAGAGACGCAGAGAACACAGAGGAGGAATTTAAACCTCTCCCCCAACCCCTCTCCTGCGAGGGGAGCTAATGTACTTTCCTGCACGTAAAAACGTAGGGTGTGTGGCGCCATGAAAAAACTAGGACGCAGCGAAAAGACTTGCGGCGCCACGCCGAGGATAGTAATGTGACAATATCATAAGCTTTATTTTCTATTTATCGCAACTTTTTGACTTTAAATCAAAAAAATGCGTATTGAATATTTTAAAAATAAATATTAGTAAAAAATGAAAATTATAATTAAAAAATAAATGGTACAGTTTTATAAATTAAATGGTACAGTAATGGTACCGAAAAACCTGACAGTACCATTTTTTACCTGATCTTGTACCAAATTTTTATGGTACGGCAGCAAAATTGTACCATAAAAATGGGTAAAAATGATCCCAAATTTGAGAGTGCAACAAAGGAAATATCAAGGAAAACGCTTATATAGTCTTGGTACCGTGGTATTGTACGAAGTTTGGTCCCAGAGACTAAGTGTAATTCAAATTACTGTTTCAATACACTGTTTTAAAGTTGTTTATGGTACAAAAATAGTGCCGAAAATGGTACCAAAGATGGTACGAAGAGGCTTTTTGCGTGGTACCGAGAGGTTTAGAAGGCGCCATTTTTAATAGCCAGCAAGTTATTTAAAATCAACTATCCGTTACATCCGTTATATCTGTTGCCAAATTGCCTCTGTGCCCGTCGAGTCTCTGTGGTAAATAAAAACACATTCTCACACAGGCAGGGATGCCTGTTCCACAAGCTTAGATTTTTCATACTTTTCACAGGCAAGGTAAACTTATGAAATTGATTAAATGCTAAACATAATCCTATGCCTAGTTTTTTATTGGAAGTTGGTACAGAGGAACTGCCAGCAAGTTTTGTAAGTAGTGCGCTGAAGCAGTGGGAGCAGCGTATCCCAAAGTCTCTTGATGAAAATAGTTTAGCTTGCGAGACTGTAAAGATATATGGAACTCCGCGACGGTTAGCGTTGTTGATAACGGGTTTACCTGCACAGCAACCTGATAGGGAAGAGGAAATAAAGGGTCCACCTGCGAAAAGTGCTTTCAAAGAAGATGGTACACCTACGCCTGCAGCGGTGGGGTTTGCGAAAAAGCAAGGGGTGGAAATTTCTGCTTTTGAAATGCGTCCAACTGATAAGGGTGATTTTATTTTCGTGAAGAAAAGTATTCCTGGGCGCCCAGTTGCAGAAATATTTACCGAACTTGTACCACAATGGATTTTTAGTTTGGAAGGTAAACGGTTGATGCGCTGGGGTGATGGAGATGCGCGCTTTTCTCGACCGATTCGTTGGTTAGTAACATTGTTAGATGATGCGGTGTTACCGATGGAGTTGGATAATGGTTCGGAGAAAGTTATTAGTAACCGTACTTCGCGCGGTCATCGGGTGTTACATCCAGAAGAAGTGAGTATTGCCCATGCGAATGATTATGTTGAAACTTTGCGGTCAGCGTATGTTGTTGTTGATGCTGCTGAACGTGGTAATACAATTAAGGAACAAGTGTATGCTGCTGCTGGTAGTAAAAAAGGCGCCACTGAAATTTACCCTGATTTATTAGAGGAAGTAATAAACTTAGTTGAGTATCCTTCGGCAGTAGTTGGTAATTTTGAATCAGAGTTTTTGGAGTTACCGACTGAGGTTATTACAACGGTGATGGTGACACACCAGCGTTATTTCCCTGTTTTTCAAGGCGAAGATAAAAGGAAGCTCCTGTCTAACTTTATTACTGTATCGAATGGCGACCCCAAAAAGTCAGATGTGATTGCGGTGGGTAATGCACGAGTTATACGCGCGCGTCTTGCAGATGGTCGCTACTTCTACGATAAAGACGTTGAGAAAAAGTTAGAAAGCTTTTTGCCGAATTTGGAAACTGTAACTTTCCAAGAAGACTTGGGGTCAGTACGACTTAAGGTTGATAGAATTTGCCAAGTTGCTAAGTATATTTCAACACAGTTAAATTTATCAGAGAAGGATAGCCAAGATATTCAAAGGGCAGCATTACTATGTAAAGCTGATTTGGTTAGCCAGATGGTCTACGAGTTTCCCGAACTACAAGGTGTAATGGGAGAAAAATACGCTGCAGTATCTGGAGAAAACGAAGCGGTATCAAAAGCTATTTTTGAACACTATTTACCACGTAATGCTGATGATAGTTTGCCGCAAACTTTAACTGGACAAGTTGTTGGTTTAGCTGACCGTCTCGATACTTTAGTAAGCATATTTGGTTTGGGCATGATTCCCACAGGTTCTTCTGACCCGTTTGCACTGCGACGTGCGGCAAACGCAATAGTTAATATAACTTGGGCAGGAGATTTAACGATAAATCTAATTGAGCTACTTAAACAGGTAGTAAATGATTTTGCAACCGCATACAACAAAGATGCGGCGAAATTGATTCCGATTCTAAAAGATTTCTTCTTACAACGAGTAAAGACGTTACTGCAAGAGGAAAAACAAATCGACTACGACTTGGTAAATGCGGTGTTAGGGGAAGACCCAGAGTATACAGAAAGAGCATTACAGGATTTACTAGATGTTAGAAACCGCGCCACTTTCTTACAACAAATTCGTAATAACGGTCGGTTAAGCGAAATTTACGAAACCGTTAACCGTTCTACAAGGTTAGCAGCACAAGGTGACTTAGACTTTCAACAGTTAGACCCAACGCAGCTTGTGAGTAAAGACTTATTTCAGAAACCATCCGAAGAAGCATTTTATAACGCACTAGTAAATTTACTGCCGCAAACTCAAGCAGCACAAAAATCACGCGACTACGAGAAGCTTGTAGCAGCGTTACAGCAAATTGCCCCAACAGTAAGTACTTTTTTTGACGGTGCCGAAAGTGTTTTAGTAATGGATCCCAATCCAGATATTAAGCGCAACAGGCTAAATACGCTGGGTTTGCTGCGAAATCATGCCCGTGTTTTAGCGGACTTTGGATGTATCGTAAAAAGTTAGCAACAATGTAAAAAAAAGCTTTGCGGATGTAACAAATTAACGCTAATATAAAAAGGCTTAACCAGGGAAATAATACAGTCTATGTCCAAAGCCCATGTAATTGGATTGGGAAAGTCCGGTGTCGCTGCGGCAAGATTGTTGAAAAGAGCAGGTTGGGAGGTAGAGTTAGGTGATTCTAAAACCTCCCCCGACCTACTCAAACAACAAGAACTATTAGCAGCCGAACAAATCACAGTTAAACTGGGTTATACTTTACAACTCGATAACGATTTACCGAAATTAATAGTTGTTAGTCCCGGTGTAGCTTGGGATATTCCTGTCTTAGTCAAAGCACGCGAAATCGGCATAGAAACCATTGGCGAAATGGAACTCGCATGGCGCCATTTGAATACAGTACCGTGGGTTGGTATCACAGGTACTAACGGTAAAACTACTACTACTGCATTAACAGCAGCAATATTTCAAGCAGCACAATTAAAGGCGCCTGCCTGCGGTAACATTGGCTATGCAGCTACAGAAGTTGCTCTAGAATTTGAAAAAGCTGAGAACGAAAATAAATTAGATTGGGTTATTGGTGAAATTAGTAGTTATCAAGTAGAGTCTTCTTCTACCTTTGCTCCACGAATAGGTATTTGGACTACTTTCACACCCGACCACCTCGCACGTCACAAAACGCTTGAAAATTACTACAACATTAAAGCTAAATTACTACATAACTCTGAATTAAAAGTATTCAATGGCGATGACCCATACTTACGTAAAATAGGCGCCAGTGAATGGTCAGATGCTTATTGGACAAGTATACACGGTAAACAGCAACTTATTAATGAGAAAGGTTTTTATATTGAAGATGGTTGGGTAATAGAGAAAATTTCTTCTGAACCATTAAAAATAATAGAAGCGTCAGCACTGCGAATGGTAGGCGCCCATAATTTACAAAACTTACTCATGTCTGTAGCTGCCGCGCGGTTAGCAGGTATAGAACCCGAAGCTATTCATAAAGGTGTTAGCGAGTTCCCTGGTGTTCCACATCGCTTGGAATATATATGTACTTGGGAAGGAATTGATTTTATCAACGATAGTAAAGCGACTAATTATGATGCAGCCGAAGTTGGTTTAGCATCAGTAAAAAGTCCTGTTATATTAATTGCTGGTGGAGAAGCAAAAGAAGGTGATGATACTGCATGGCTAGCAAAAATACAGCAGCAAGCAGCCGTAGTTGTTTTAATTGGTAACGCGGCGCCGTATTTTAGTCAGCGTTTACAAGAAGTTGGATATACTAACTTTGAAGATGCGGGAACTATAGAGAAAGCAGTGCCAAGAGCCGCAGAGTTAGCGAAGCAACATCAAGCATCAGTAGTTTTACTTTCACCAGCATGTGCAAGCTTTGACCAATATCCCAACTTTGAAGTGCGTGGCGATGACTTCCGCAAAGTATGCCTAGAGTTTGTCAAACAGTAGACTAATAATCTTGTGGAATGGGCATCCTTGCCCGTTCCATACAAAGGGCGGGCTTTCTTTGCCTACCCCACAAGAGAAATTTGCACATTTTTTTAGAAAGTCCCTTAGATTAACTGAACATCTTTTAATTATTTTCCGAAATTGGTATCAACGCTCTGGTAGTACTAATTAGATAAACAACGCTATATTGAACTTAATAATTTAAACATAAGGGGACTTACCCCATAAAAGCCTAGTTATAATAACTGGGCTTTTTGCTTGAGAGTATATATAGTATGAACTTTTTGACAGGTATTTTTGAACTGAATCTTTAATTTTGGAGTAACTGGAATTGTCTTTAGTAATATAATTGAATTATATGTAACGAATTTTAGCCATGACAGATAATCAATTACTAGAACGAATAGTTACTAAAAAAATGTACTATCAGAAAAACCTCTTATACGTGGAACGCGCTTAAGCGTTGAATATATTCTTAACTTACTCGTATATGGCGCCACTACTGAAGAAATACTCGAAGAGTACGAAGCTTTAAGTTCAGAAGATATTCAAGCTTGTTTTTGTTTGCAAGTAAATCACTATTATATAGTACATTAATAAGATTAAAGGTAGAGTTTGCATAAATGCGTTTTTTAGTTAATGAATGTACAGGACCTCGCGTTGCGCGCTGGTTATTAGCTCAATAGCATGAAGTTTTTTCTGTTTACGATAATGCACGTGGTACAAGTGATGATGACATACTACAAAAAGCATTTGATGAGGATTGACTTTTAATTACCAACGATAAAGATTTTGGTGAAAAAATTTATCGTGAATTACGACCTCACAAAGGTGTAGTTTTTATGCGGAGTCCATTTTTGGAGAGCGCAAAATTTGCAATGAAAGAGTACTTATGTTTAAAGTTGGCGCCAATTTCCCTCAGTAGTTTTGATTTTACTTTGATTGACAGAACATATTCTAGTTATTTTCCGAAATCGGCATCAACGCACTTGTAGTAATACTTAAGAACAAAAAACACTATATTGAACTTGATAATTTAAAGATAAGGGGACTTACCCCGTAAAAGCCTAGTTATAATAACTGGGCTTTTAGTTTATGGATACGCTGGCAGAATTGGCGCCTCTCTCAAGCTTCGATAGTTTTGCTTTCACCTACTTGCGCGCGGGATAAGCCATTTTCTTGAGTTGCCACATGTGGTATTTGAAGTAATAGAAAAAGTAGAAGACCTTGGACGACCAATAAGTTAGTAACTAGGAAAAATGTAGCTTCTTCGATAGGTAGTCCAAACAATTGGAACCCTGTCGTGTATTTGTCGGAAATGTGCCAAATACCGTTAACAATAGCAATACGGTCAGCAACCCATAAGTATAGTGTTGGAACAAGAACACCCAACAGCCAAATTCGCTTCATTGCCCATAATGTTGATGTACCAAGAAGCCATTGCAGTGCCAATATCGGAGTAGCCCAAGCTAAAATTAGTCCTAAGTATAAGGTGTTATCCCACTGCAACATCAAAAAACCTGTAATAGTTAATGCGGCGCCAAATATAGGTAACAGTACTTTTAGGCTAGACAAAGACTCTTTTTGCACTGGCTCACTTTTACGATATAGCAAAAAGGACAGCCATAGTCCAGTAAGAATAGGCTGAAGTAAAAAGAACAAGTATTCCTCAATTGGCACGTAACCAATAGTACCTACTACCCGACCAATACCGTATCCCCAAATTTCTCGAAAGACTAAATAATTATCCCAAGGTGTAGTGTAAATCAAAGCCATAAGCGCAATCAGAGGAAGCGCAAGCTTTGCCCGATATCCTCCAATGTCCGCAAAAGGTCTTCGTTGAAGCCATGCAAGTACTAAAATTGGTGGGATAATAAAGATAAGGTGAAACGTGAAGTAACTCATGATAAAGGTATAAGCTGTTTTGTTAATTTAAAGTTTTTAAGAGTTTGTCATATCGTCCAGTAGCAAGAATTTGTCATATGTACCAAGTAGAACTTATGACATGAAGGCGCCTTTTCATAAATCTTGTTTAATGAAAGTTGTGGCACTGCGTGCTGCTTCGAGGATTGTTAATAAGCCACTACCAGGATGAACCGCACCACCAATCCAGTATAGTTTACGGAGACTATCTGAACCTGGAGGCACCCGGAATTGGGCAAGTTGATTCTAGCTATGGGTAAGATTGAAGACGGCGCCTAAGTGGACTTGATAATCATCACGCCACGCTGGAGCAGTGTAGCAAGTCTCTGTCAGGATAATGCTTTTCTAAATTTTCGTAGCCGAGCAGAGACAAAGCGCACAAAGGGCACAAAGAAAGAGATATTGAAAAATAACCCACCAAAATTAATGACACACACTTTCATCGTGTTTTATGTAATTAATTTTGGTAGTAAATATGATTACCACAGAGGCACAGAGGACGCAGAGATGCATAATATTTATGTTTAAAGTTGGCGCCAATTCTTTTTGCCAGCTTTGGTTTTAGTTAAATTAACTAAAAATATTGTAGTTATTTTCCGAAATCGCCACTGGTGCGCTTGTAGTAATAATCAAGATAAACAACACTATACTGAACTTTATAATCTAAACCTGACGGGGACTTACCCCATAAAAGCCTAATTATGATAATTGGGCTTTTTGTTTATTTATATATTGACGCATTAGAAAAGTTATACCAATTAACCCAGCACTAACCAGCGTCATGTCGGTTCTGGGTTCTGGTACTGTTTTGGGAATTTGAAATGAGCCTTTTAAAAATGCTCGACCTCTTAAAGGCGCCGTTGGGTCTTCATTGAGTGGTTCACTTTCTGTAAAGCTGAATAAACCAGTGGCGCCTGCAAATCTACCTTCTCCACCTGTTATTGTGACGGTTCCCGAACCATTCAGTACACCGTTTGCACTGTCAATAACCGCAGTTGCATTACTCAAACCGACTAACTTGTCACCATTGGCGCCAAAGTACATATCCATACCAACTGGCAAACCTTGTACACCAAACTGTGCAGCATCCGGAATAAAGGTAAACGTACCTGTTGCAGGATTAAATTGACTATAGTTTGTACTACTAAAATTGGTAAGACCGTAAGGAGCATTGGGATTACTTCCTGTGATAGATGCCCTTGTTAAGTCAGATGTGATGGGTTGTAGAATAACCTTTATATCATAGAATGTATCGAAGTCAAGTACAGTTTGAGCATCACTTTTTTGCCAACTCATTCCAAAACTTGCGACTGAGACAACTGCTGCTACAAGCCATGTATTTACTTTAAAAATAGAGTGCATAAATATTGTATTCTAAATTTAGAAAACTGCAATTGTACCTAATTACACTCGTTAGATTAATGTATTGTTGTAAAATAAGCAATCTCTAACAGCATCTTTATATTACATCTACCTTAAGACTTATTTATTGTAGAAGCACCGATTAGGAATTTGGTAATGTAACCCTATAAATCAAAAATATCATCCTGTTCCTTGAAAGTTCTTTCCGTAAGGACTAATTCAAAATCACTAGCTAATAAATCTATACCAACAAGAATTATTGGAATTTGATTAGACTCTATTTGCAAAGCAGAGAAGCACTTTTCTCTAAAATCCTCTCTTGCTTAAAAACGTTCAATAGCGATTTTTAAAGGACGAATTACTTCATAAGCATTCTCTGCTTTGGTAATTGCTGACTCAGGAATTGGATACTTTAACCGCATAATCGCTAAATCAATTAAATCCCTTGCTTTAACGTTATCATCCATAAACCTATCAGAGTTTGCAAGTAGCTTAGATGTAAAACAGTTATTAATACTTAAATAAGGAACAGGAGACCATTGTGGATACCTGGGTAGGTATAACTCGAAACGAGACTCAGCAATTATCTCTGTTTTAATAGCTACTTCATCTACAACTACCATCATTTTAATTCCGTACTGGTCAGTTGTACCGCGCGTAACTTGAATTTTGCTGAAATCGCGGAATAATGCTTGATATCCTCCGTCTAATATTATAGTGCGAAGATGCTTATAGCCTGATGTAGAAAATGGGGAAATAAAATCAATATCTTGGCTCCAGCGATATTCTCCACAATCTAATGTAATTAAAGTTCCACCACCGAAGTAAGTATAATTATTTGCTAGTAATTCTGGGTTTAAGCTTTCAAGAACCTTCAAAATTTTATTATAAAATCCAATCTAAAAGTCATAAGTAATGGTAATAGCCAGGAATTATAGTTTTTGGCTAGCTCTGTCAGAAAAATCAGTTCTTCATCCTCAAGATTATTAAAAATGTCTCGATATCTCCAACCACGCTCATAGCAACCTAACATTTCCTCTGGAGTAAACTGATATACATCTGCTGTTTGCCAGCAAATTGACTCCAAAAAAGGTAATTTATCTGGTATATTAATTTTCATCTTTGTTTAGCAATCATTTTAATATTTATGCTGCTTTACTCTTTGCTAAAATTTGTGATTCTCGCTCTGAAAATTAAATTATACTTTTATATATAGTCACAAGTAGATTAATTTATGGCTCGTCGTCGTATTTTACAAGAGGGGCAGTCCTACACGTTTTGCTCTTATTTTGAGATGCCTTATGAGGCAGATGAAATCTTGGCAGAATTAGGGTATGCTCTAGTTAGAGTACGTCTTGAGATACCACGTACTAATCGCCAGTTAGAACGTTTAGAAGAGTTACGGCAGCGAATCAATGATGTATTGCCGCTAGTTAGTTTAAGCAGTGAGACCGCGCGACGTGAGATACTGGTCGGGCCTGCATTGCTGGAAGTTGCTCGATACTGTCAATGTCAAGTGCGAATTGAATATCCGTTATCAGTTAATGATTGGTTGAAGGGAAATTTGGATTACTTCCTTAAGCGTAATCCAGGGTTATTGGTGGTTGAAGCTAAAAATGATGACTTAACGCGAGGATTTACACAGCTTGCAGCAGAGCTAATTGCAATTGCTGAAGTTGAAGAAGGTGATATGTTTTATGGCGCCGTAACAATTGGTGATGTTTGGCGTTTTGGTCGGTTAGAAAAAACAGCACGGCAAATTTTTCAGGATGTTTCACTGTACAGAATTCCTGATGACTTGGAAGATTTAATGCGAATGTTAGTTGGAATTGTAGAATTAAGTAATTAAAAATAAACAAGTTTGTGGTTGCGTCTACGTTCATACCCGTCTATGGTTGAAAACCATAGACCTACAAAAATTCGTTCAAGAAAACCCTGGTTTCCGCGCGCGTTGTAGCAAAGCGTTAGATATGTTTCTTGGCGATATCGTAACAGAAATTAGCCACGACTTACTACAAATCAAAGGTGGTACACAACTTTTAATTGACCGTTTAGTAGAATCAATTAAGGTGCCAATTAAATGTAATCAACCAGTAGTAGCAATAAAAGTTCGCTCTAACTATACAGAAATTGACTACTTAGAAAACGGACAAAAACAAACCCGTCGTTGCGACTATGTACTTTGCACAATTCCCTTCTCTGTAATGAGAAAAATGGAATTAGAAGGATTCGACCAACGCAAAATTGACTCTATCAATAACACAGTATACTGCCCTGCAACAAAAGTAGCTTTTCACACTAAAGAAAATTTCTGGTCACAACAAGGAATTAAAGGTGGAGCATCATTCAGCGGCGCCGGAGTTCGTCAAACCTACTACCCAAGTGTCAAATTTAACCCAGAGCGCGGTAGTGTAATGTTAGCAAGCTACACAATAGGCGACGACGCAGACCGTTTAGGCAACATGACCGAACAACAACGTCACAGCTATGTAAAAGAAGTAGTCAGTAACGTGCATCCTGAACTCCAACAATCAGGGATGATATTAGAGAGTGCATCAATAGCTTGGGGTAACTACGAATGGAGTGCAGGCGGTTGTACAGTACATTGGGATGAAGAAAATTATACAGCTAGCTACTTAGAAGCAGCAAGACCTCAAAACACCTTATTCTTTGCTGGTGAACACTGCTCAAAATATCCCGCTTGGTTACAAGGTTCTATCGAGTCAGCATTAGAAGCTATTTACGATATCGTATCTCATAAAAGCGCTTCTATTCTTACTACAACTTACTCCAACAGCGTACAAACTATTCAAAACCGCGCGCTACAAGTTGCAGCTTAAATGGTATTTTAAATTAATAACTATGTATTAAATTTTATATATTTTCCTCTTGAGTTAACGAAAAGGTATCCAAAGTGTCCTGGATGCCTTTTTTATTTGTTTATAAAATTGTAGGTAATTAATTTTGACGATGCCTTTGTGGTAAAATATATTACTGCACAGGCAAGATGCCTGTTCCACAAGAGCAAAAATGATAAATGCTGAAAAAATTTAACATATTTTTGAGTGTGGAAATGTTAATATATGCTCGGTTTTTAAGTTATATATACTAACTGTTTTTGTGTAATAAATACTGCTAAGAATTTGCATCATTGATTACAAGTTGACTTTTTGAAAAAATAAGCTTTCAAACAACTTTACAAAAATATTTATGAGCAGAATATAGACAGGAAAAGCTCAACTATATTAGGTGCTTCGGAGAGAACGCATGGTAGCCCTCACAGAGAACGTCCAACGTCGGCTAACAATACAGACAGTTGAAATTGCCCCAAATATTACAGCGATTCGTTCGCTTGATTGGGACCGCGACCGCTTTGATATTGAGTTTGGTCTGCAAAATGGTACGACTTATAACTCGTATCTAATTAAGGGCGATAAAATTGTCTTGGTTGATACTTCGCATGTTAAATTCCGCGATTTATATTTAGATACGCTGAAGACGCTAGTTAACCCAAAGGCAATTGACTATATTATCGTCAGCCACACTGAACCCGACCATAGTGGGTTAGTGGAAGACGTTCTCCAGTTGGCGCCGCGCGCTACAGTGTTAGCATCGAAAGTGGCGCTACAATTTTTGGATAATTTAGTTCATGACCCATTTAGTAAGAGAATCGTCAAATCTGGAGACCGTGTAGATTTAGGTGATGGACACGAAATAGAGTTCATATCAGCACCTAATTTACACTGGCCTGATACTATCTTCAGCTTTGACCACAAAACCAAAACGCTATTTACCTGTGATGCGTTTGGAATGCACTACTGTAGCGATGATACATTCGATGTAGATTTGGAAGCGATTGAACCTGACTTCCGTTTTTACTATGATTGTTTGATGGGTCCAAACGCACGCTCATTGTTGAACGCAATGAAAAAAATGAGCGAACTTGGAGAAATCAAGATTATTGCCAATGGACACGGGCCGCTACTTTACCATCACCTCGACTTTTTGAAAGAAAGATATCACAACTGGAGTCAAGTACAAGCTAAAGCTGACACCACAGTTGGTTTGTTTTTCGTAGGTGGCTATGGCTATAGTGATAAACTTGGTCATGCAATTTCCCACGGTCTGCTTAAAACGGGTGTTGGTGTAGAAGCTCTTGACTTGAGTACTGCTGATGTTCAAGAAATTCAAGGACTTGCTGGACGTGCATCGGGTATAGTAATTGGTATGCCTCCTAGCACGAGTGTTACTGCCCAAGCTGGTATTAGTTCACTCTTAGCTGTTGCAAAAGAAAAGCAATTTGTTGGTTTCTTTGAATCCTTTGGTGGTGACGATGAACCTATTGATTCGTTACGCAGACAGTTTACTGAACAAGGTATTAAAGAAGCTTTCCCAGCAATTAAAATTAAAGAAACACCAAGTCCTGCTACTTATCAACTTTGTGAAGAAGCTGGTATTGATATCGGGCAAATGCTAGTTCGTGACCGTAACATCAAGCAAGTTAAATCGCTTGATGTCAACATGGAAAAAGCGCTTGGTCGTATTAGTAATGGTTTATATATTATTACTAGTCAAAAATACGGTGTTAAAAGTGCAATGCTCGCTTCGTGGGTAGCACAAGCAAGTTTACAACCACTAGGGTTTACCGTTGCTGTTGCCAAAGACCGTGCGATTGAGTCCTTCATGCAAGTTGGTGACAAAATTGTCCTTAATGTTTTAGAAGAAGGCAATTACAAAGAATTAAAAAGACATTTCCTAAAGCGCTTACATCCCGGCGCCGATAGATTTGCTGATGTAAAAACCCAAACAGCAAAAAACGGATGCCCCATTCTTGCTGACGCATTAGCATACATAGAATGTGAAATCGCTGACAGCATGGAATGCAGCGACCACTGGATTATGTATTGCTCTGTTAAAGAGGGTCGCGTCGCTAAACAAGAAGGCGTTACCGCTGTTCGTCACCGTAAAGTCGGAAATTACTATTAATTGTTGTTGTAGAGACGCGACATGTCGCGTCTTTACATTCGTAACCCGATAACAGACGCGATATATCCCTTCGGGGAAACCTCCGGTTTGCGCGTCTCTACATATTTATCTCATCCTCCACATATACCTATGAGCGACAATCCTCGTGATGTGCAAGTGTTGCCAATTGCAACAGATACTACAGTATTACGCGCGCGCAGTTGGACACGTCAACGTTTTGAAATTGAATATGCGCTTTCTAGGGGCACAACGGTAAATTCATATGTAATTCAAGCCGATAAAGTTGCCATTATTGACCCACCTCCTGAAACTTTTACTGAAGTATACAAAGAAGCTATTAAGCGGTGTTTGGAATTAAAGAGCTTTGATTATGTAATCATTGGTCACTTTAGCCCAAACCGTATGGCTACATTACGGGCATTACTCGAAATTTGCCCTGATTTAACTTTTGTTACATCGGTACCAGGCGCCGCATATCTTAAGACAGCATTTACTAACCCGAATTTAAAAGTGTTAGCGATGCGGGGTAAGGAAGACCTTGATTTAGGTAGAGGTCACGTATTGAAATTTATACCAATTCCCAGCCCTAGATGGCCCGAAGGACTTTGTACTTACGACCAACAAACTCAAATTCTTTACACCGACAAACTATTTAGCGCGCACGTTTGCGGTGATGAAATTTTTGATGAAGATTGGGATAAATTTAAGGAAGACCAACGCTATTATTACGATAGTGTGATGGCGCCGAATGCAAGTCATATTAAACCAGCACTAGAGAAAATTTCTGATTACCAAGTTAGGATGCTAGCTTGTGGTCATGGTCCTTTGGTGCGATACGGCTTGATGGAACTGGTAAAATCTTACGAAGAATGGAGTCGTGCGCTTTCTCATCGGGAGATTAAAGTAGCGTTATTATATGCTTCTGCCTACGGAAACACAGCGACTTTAGCACAAGCTATTGCATTGGGTTTAACTAAGGGTGGTGTTGCAGTTGAATTAATAAACTGCGAATTTACCGAACCTGAAGCAATAAAAGATGCGGTGCAAAAATCAGAAGGGTTTATTATTGGTTCCCCCACTATTGGTGGTCATGCTCCCACACCTATTCATACAGCCCTTGGTACAGTGTTATCTGTAGGTGATACTAATAAACTTGCAGGTGTTTTCGGTTCCTATGGCTGGAGTGGTGAAGCTTTTGATTTAATTGAAGGTAAACTCAAAGAAGCGGGATTTAAATTTGGGTTTGAAACAATACGCGCAAGGTTCAAGCCATCCGATAGAGTACTCAAAGAATGCGAAGAAGCAGCTATTGACTTTACCCAATCTTTAAAACGTGCGCGTAAAATGCGCTTACCTCAACCTGCTGCTAGTCCAGTTGAACAAGCTGTTGGTCGCATTGTTGGTTCGGTATGCGTTTTAACTGCTAGACAAGGTGAAGTTTCCACTGCAATGATGGGCGCCTGGGTATCGCAAGCTACATTTAATCCACCAGGTTTGACTGTGGCTATTGCCAAAGAACGCGCCATAGAATCACTTCTACATTCAGGAAACAAATTCGTTTTAAACATCTTGGCAGAAAATAACTACCAGGAATACATGAAACACTTCCGCAAGAACTTTGCACCTGGAGAAGAACGCTTTACTGGTTTTGATACAAGTACTGCTGATAATGGTTGTACTGTTTTGAATGATGCTATTGCGTATTTAGAGTGCAGTGTTAATAAACGAATGGAATGTGGCGACCACTGGGTAATATACGCAACCGTTGATAACGGCGCCGTTATGCAGCAAAATGCAGTTACCGCAGTTCATCACCGCAAATCAGGAAGTTATTATTAAGTTGATTTGTGGCACAGCCTGGGAAGGCTGTGCAATACATGTACTGTCAAAGGTTTTATCGATACTGACAAGAGTGCTTTAGATATGCCTTCACCTACTAGTACTCCGGTGCCATCTCATGAGCAAATTAGGCATACGCTCATCGGTTCACGACGTGCAGTTGCAAGCACCATTAAAGTCTTACATCAACTCGGATATGCACCAGTCGGTGATTGGAGTCCACTCTTACCTAGTACTAATCCAGGTGAAGTGATTAGCATACTTATACGTTCCATCTCAGTTCAGTAAATAAACAAGAAGGCGCCACGCTGATTTTATACAAACAAAGAAAACGTCTAAATGCGACAATTTAGACGTTTTATATATTCGGCTATTATTGATAGGTTTGATGAGATTGGTACAAGTTTACTTTGCAGCGTGTCGAACGTAGCAGTTTACTTTACCGTTTTCTTCACGCCAAGTTGTGTTGATAAAGGGAATTTGGTTACCAATAGGTTTCTCCATCTTCCTTGGTATGCTTTGTCGTTACACCCGTCACTAACTTTTGCGGTATAGTCACCTCCCCATCGGTCTTTATATTGTTTGACTTCTTCAGAAGATAGTTCTGCGACAAAGGTTTGGTCATAAACTCGACCGACGGTGGGAATAATATTAATAGAGTAAACATTTTTACATTTTGATTATAAATACTATGTCCCAGCTAAGTATTCTACAGCGCGCGAAACAAGAAGATACGGCCGCCGATTGTTTTCAAAATTAGAAAGTAAAAGTGTTAAAGCTGTTTAGTACATAAGAACCATTATTCATCTGCCAGATGTTAGGAACTGGTGTTTACGTGTGATTGTGTACTATCGTAAGGCGGCTTGTTGAGATAATTTGATGTTTCTTGAATATTTCAGGTTTGTTTACACCAACCACGGTGTAGAGACGTTACATGTTTAGTCTCCATAGATGTACAGTCTCTACGTATAAATTTAAATATTCCGCAATTGCCACAGAGACAATCATAGGCAAAATGTGTAATCTTTGACTTGTATATTCAGTGGTCGGTATTCATAATTACAAATCGAACACTGTAATAACAGTTTATAACCACTCTGCTTGCTTTTGATATGACTCCAGAACAAACCAGCTTAAGATTCCCACTTTGGCAGTATCTCAACCAGCCCTTGCTTGGTGAAAAATCTCCTATACTCAATCCTAAACGTTTTGCTTACGTTTACCGAGTTGAACTGTTGCAGCGATGCTGGGAAAAACACTGCGATGCCAAAGGACAATATTAATACAGGTATTATTACGGGTGCAATATTTTTATTTTAGTTGTAGCACGTATATAAATAATCCTTAACTAGGGGAAAATATCCTTTTCTTTTCCCCTTTAGCCTGAAATTTAAATTATCTTGCGCTGTTGAAACACAGTAGTTGAAGCACTCATTTTAGGTGAAAAATAATGATGACAGCGTAGAATTACAAATCATCCTGCATGTCCGGAATTTATTCGGAATAAAATAGTTAAAAAAGGTGAAACAGATAAAGAATTCTTTTTGGCGGCTGCTTTTCATACTAATTATCAAGGTAATATAACAACTGACCAAATAGATGTTTTTCAGGATGCAATTACAAATTTTAAATTCTTACGACATATTCCCAATAAAGAAGAGTTTGTATTTAGTGTTGGAATAATATCAGAGGCTTCATTACCTGCTTTACTTAAAGATACCTGTATTTCGCTTATTAAAAATCCTCAAACATCTGAGCGAATAAAAGTGTAGGCACCGCCATTGCCGAATTTGTCAATTCATCAACACCATCTGCTCCACGCTTCGCATTTCTCCTTCACGAATTGGCGCCTGTCGAGTTTCTGGAACAACATACTGTGATTAAGCTTAAATTTCCACCACTCACAAACGGCGCCTGTGTTGGATGGTTCAGCGATAAAATATCAATTCCTTGATTTGCCTCAATTGTGAGATTACCACCTGAAGTAGCTAAAAACGGAGTCGTCACACTGTCTCGCACCCGTAATGTATCACTCGGCGAGCGCTGAGGTAGAAATATTTTCCAATTTCACAGACGTGTTAATTCATCGTGGTGATAATTTTTATTACCACGGAGCCGCAGAAAATTTTGAGCTAGAGCGCCAGAGAGCGTAGAAGCTATCGACAAATCATATATGGCACCGAGATAATACACCATCGGGTAAACTAGCAGGCGCCGCAGCAGTCAATATAACAGTACCATCAGAATCAATCACCCATCCCTGCATTTCAACAATTTGGTTAGCAACAGGTGAGGTAGTAGAAGATATAGGAGTATTCTGGGTTGTTCCACTCATGGGCTTTTGTTGTGATACTTGCGACAGGCGCCAATCTTCCCAAGAAGAATTACTAACTGCGGGATTATCTGGTGAGGGAGCTATACCACCACGTCCTATAGCTGTAAAGCTACTTTTTGCAGTACGCGCGCAAACATTTTCGTCTACCAGACGTGCGACATCTATAATATCTACATTTAAAGGAACTAACCCCTGATATTATGTCCGGGAGCGTAACCATAATAAAATCGTTGTAGAGACGCGAGGAACATCGCGTCTCTACGTAATATGTATGGTAATTATGGGTAATCAGCCGGATATGATATTAGATGTAACGTCTCTACATTGACTATGCAGCTAGTACAGGAATTTTACTTAGCTGTATTTTCAAACTTCCTTCTTGTCAAATGTTAAAATAATAACTCAGTGATGTTGGAGTGTGTTGTTTAATTACAGTAATTGAACCGAATCGCGCACGAGCATATAATAGATAACCTGGCGCCCGACGTGATACGATGGAGCGCTACTGTTATTGATTATTATTTTATTGCTATGACTTCTTTCGTACCTCTACACATTCATAGTGATTACAGCTTGTTAGACGGCGCCAGTCAGTTGCCAGAATTGATAGACCGTGCTATTGAGTTAGGGATGAAGGCAATTGCCCTGACCGACCACGGTGTGATGTATGGTGCGGTTGAATTGATTAAGATTTGCCGGGGTAAGACTATCAAGCCGATAATTGGCAATGAGATGTATATTATTAACGGTGATATCACGAAACAGGAGCGGCGCCCGAAGTATCACCAAGTAGTTTTAGCCAAAAGTACGAAGGGTTATAAAAATTTAGTTAAATTAACATCGATATCGCATCTTGAGGGTGTACAGGGTAAAGGTATTTTTTCACGTCCTTGTATAAATAAAGAATTATTACAGAAGTATCGCGAAGATTTGATAGTGACTAGCGCTTGTTTGGGTGGAGAAATACCACAAGCGATTTTAAGTAATAGACCAGATGCCGCGCGGAAAGTCGCACAATGGTATAAAGATGTATTTGGGGATGATTTTTACCTAGAAATTCAAGACCACGGTTCACAAGAAGATAGAATTGTCAACGTTGAAATTGTTAAAATTGCGCGCGAGCTTGGTATAAAAATTGTTGCAACGAATGACTCGCACTTTATTTCTTGTTTTGACGTAGAAGCACACGATGCACTGCTGTGTATTCAAACGGGTAAATTAATTGTCGAAGAAAACCGGATGCGCTATAGCGGAACTGAGTATTTAAAGTCTGCTGACGAAATGCGGCAATTATTTCGTGACCATTTATCTGATGACGTTATTCAAGAAGCAGTAAGTAATACAGAAGAAGTAGCTGATAAGGTTGAGCAATACGACATACTTGGTGAACCGAGAATTCCTAATTATCCAATTCCACCAGGACATACAACCGATACGTTTGTTGAGGAAGTTGCTTGGCAGGGAATACTCGAAAAGCAACGGTGTAGAAGTAGAAGCGAATTAGACGTTGCTTATAGAGAACGGATGGAATATGAATTAAAAATGATTCAGCAAATGGGATTCTCTGGATACTTTTTAATTGTTTGGGATTATATTAAGTTTGCTAGAGATAACAATATAGCTGTGGGTCCAGGTAGAGGTTCAGCAGCAGGTTCATTAGTTGCCTTCTCAATGGGGATTACAAATATTGACCCTGTACACCACGGGTTATTATTTGAGCGTTTTCTAAATCCGGAACGGAAGTCAATGCCTGATATCGATACAGATTTCTGTATCTCTAAGCGCGATGCAGTTATTGAATATGTTACTAGCAAATATGGCGCCGAGAGAGTTGCTCAAATTATCACTTTTAACCGTCTCACATCAAAGTCGGTATTAAAAGACGTTGCCAGGGTATTAAATATTCCGTATGGGGAATCTGATAAAATGGCAAAATTAATCCCGGTATCGCGTGGTAAACCAACACCCCTCAAAAAAATGATTGCCGAGGATACCCCATCACCAGATTTTAAAGAAAGATATGATAATGACCCTAGAGTCAAGCATTGGCTTGATATGGCAATACGTATTGAAGGAACAAACAAAACCTTTGGTGTACACGCTGCGGGTGTGGTAATTTCTGCCGAACCGTTAGATGAGATTGTACCATTACAACGTAACAACGATGGTTCGGTAATAACCCAGTATTATATGGAAGACTTAGATTCGATTGGGTTATTGAAGATGGACTTTTTAGGGTTGAAGAATCTTACCATGATTCAAAACGCTCTCGACTTGATACAGCAAAATCATAACTGTAAGCTTGACCCATATGAGATTACCAGTTTAGAACGTAAAGCTCAAAGAATACTTGCCAAAGGTGGAGAAAATGCCAGATTACCTAATGACGTTAAAAAAACGTTTGAATTATTGGAGTCAGGTGAGCTAGAAGGAATTTTTCAGCTAGAATCATCTGGGATGAAGCAAATAGTACGCGATTTAAAACCATCTAATATAGAAGATATTTCATCTATCTTGGCATTATATAGACCTGGACCATTAGACGCAGGCTTAATTCCTCACTTTATCGACCGTAAACATGGACGTGAAGAAATAGATTACGAAAGTGAGGTTTTAGAACCAATTCTTGATGAAACTTACGGTATTATGGTATACCAAGAACAAATCATGAAAATTGCCCAAGACATGGCAGGATATACGCTAGGTCAAGCAGACTTACTGCGTCGCGCAATGGGTAAAAAGAAAGTTTCTGAAATGCAAAAACAGCGCGAAAAGTTCATTGATGGTTCAACAATGAACGGCGTTAAAAAGCAAGTAGCTGAAAAGCTATTTGCAGACATGTTGAAATTTGCTGAATATTGCTTGAGTTATGATACGGAAATATTAACTGTAGAATATGGGTTTTTAAAAATAGGTGAAATTGTAGAGAAAGAAATTGATTGTTCTGTGTTTACCGTTGATAGTCATGGAATTGTTTATACACAACCTATCGCTCAATGGCATAACCGTGGGTGCCAAGAAGTGTTTGAATATGAATTAGAAAATGGCGCCGTTATTAGGGCAACTTCAGACCATAAGTTTATGACACAAGATGGTAAAATGCTACCAATTGATGAAATATTTAAACAAGGATTAGATTTACTACAAATCAATAATTTACCAGTCTTGTAGCATAGGCATCTCGCCTGTGCAGTGATATCATCTTATATTACCACGGTGCCATGTAACAACAGCTATGTATTTATACTGCTTAATTTTTCAGTCTGAGGCGCCTTTATAATATTCATATGTACTTAATGACACAAGCAGTAGATATTAAGACAGATGCTATTGAATTCAAGAAAGCTAGTGGAAAGTACTAAGGTAATTCTACAGTTAAAAAACTTTAACATGCGTATTAGCTTCAAATTGTGCTGGGCAAGATTTAAGTAATTGTTGTAATAATGATTCTATTTCAGATTGTAATTGTAGATATTTGATTTGATGCTCTGGTTGTAATGGTAATTTATTGGTTGTAATGAATGATGCTTCTGTCATTGTTGTCTCCTGTTAGTTAAAAAAATATATCTATATACAAAACATTTCTTGCATAAACAAGTTGTTTTTCTGTTCTATATTGAATCTATTTCTTGGCTTTTATAACTTATGCATTTTTATGTAAGGTGGGTACTGCCCACCTAAAGTAAGATTAAGCTCGTTTGAGTTTACTGGTATCGAGTTTAAACTCTTTACCTTTGAGCTTGTCTAAACTTGTTTGTTGCTCTGGTGTAAGCAGTTGTACAGCTTGCTTGTTGCTATCTTCTACAAGTTGTTCTACTTTTTCGGTGTTATTGGCAAGAATTTTGTTTTGTTCTTCTTGGCTACCTTTAGGAATGTCCCAATTTTGCTGAACTTTGGCAAATAATTCTTTGCCTAATTGTTGCATTTTACTGTCTTGCTCTGATGTAAGTTTCAGGTCGGATTTAAAATCCTGTTGAGTTAAAACTCCATAACCATAAAGTTGCAGGAATATCTGCTTGGAGCGAGTAATTTGTTCGGGTTTTAAAATGCTTGTAAGTTGTTGGCGAACATTTTGGTTCACTAAATCTACTTCTTGCTGTTTTTGCTTTTTATCTGCATCACTAAGCTTTGCTGGGTCTACTCCAGATGTTAATTTGTCCATAGAAGCGCGCAAATCTGTGTTGACTTGCTTTAATTTGCTTACTTGGTCATCTGTTAAATTGAGTTCCTGTCTAACTTGCTCGCTGGTAAGCAAAGTTAGTGGGTCACTATTTGATTGTCCCCGAACTCTAAGTAATGCTCTAGCTGGGGTATTTCCACCTTTTGGAGCTTCTCGTGATTCTGATGTTTGAGTCGTTGCTGTATTTTGAGTGGAGCAAGCTGTTATAGAAGCATTTATACCAATAGATATTAGTAATGGTAATAAAGCAATTGGTCTAATGCGTTTGTTATTTTTCATTTTACTTTCCTACTTGTTGTTTTATTTTTACGAGTTTATTTAGTTATATATTCACTATAAGTTTTGAATTTTCTGATTTTTTTCAGATATTTAATATCAAAAAATTATAGAAATGTAAAACTAAATATCTATTTGTTGCAAATTGATCCCCCCTAACCCAATACCGCTCGGTTAAGAGTTTTATTGGCGAATTTATCCCCCAACCCTCCTTAATAAGGGGGGCTTTGAGTTGCTTATGTTTCCCTTATTAAGAGAACTGCGACCGTTCTTGTTCTCCCCTTATTAAGGGGGGTTAGGGGGGATTATTATATTATTTAACAACATCTTTTTGTTTTTGTAACCAAAGGGTTATTGCTAGATAAATGACTGTGTATAAAACTAAAATACTCCAATTTAAAGCAAGGTTTTTTAGGTCGGAGTCGTACATTGGAGATTCTTTAATTGGTGTATTTTCCTGACTATGACCGGGTACAAGTAAATTTATTCTTGCTAATATGCCATAGGCGCCAACTGACCAGCGACTTAACATTAACCAAGACAGATATTTACCTACTTGTATTTTATCTATATTGAATAATACGCCAGAAAAAATAATTTGCGGTAATAGTAAAATAGGTAAGGCACTATTAGCTTGAGTGTTGTTTTTAACACTTGCAGATACCATTAATCCTAAACTTACAGAAGCCAGTATACTTAGAAAAGTAGTTATGAAAACACCTAAAAACCAAGGTATGGATATAAAAGGGTTGTCTTCAGGGTAAATATAACTGATAATTAATTTAGGTGCTGGACTTTCAAAACCGATGAGGATAATAATTGAGATTAAGAAACTTTGTATTACACCTAATCCTCCTAGAGTTAATATTTTAGAACCTAAATATGAAAGTAAACTTAAGTTTACTAACCTTTCTCGCAAATAAATAGCAGATTCTTTGACGATTTCTTGAAGTGAGCTTGCAAGTCCTATCCACATTGAAGCACAAGTAAAGATAAATAGAACTGTTCTAGCTAAAGACGCGCGCTCATAATCTGGTTGTCCAACTAAAGGACTTTTACCTTGAATAGCTAAGGTTATTAAAGCTATAGCAATAGGTGCAGTAAATAATACTAAGGCTAAATTAACTGTGTCACGACTGATTAACTTTACATAACGTTGAATTAGAATAGATAGTTGTTGTAATAAAGAATAATTAGCTTGTTGAGGAGGTTGATATTGTTCTTGATTAAATTCTCTTAATTTATTATCAACAAATTCTCGCTTATACTCAGACTGGCTATATCTTTCTGCTTCTTCAACAACATTATACTTAGATTTTAGCTTAATGTAAATATCTGCAAAATCTTCACTATCAATTTGGAAAAAGTCAATTGCTTTACTTGGAGTACCATAATAGCACAGCTTACCTCCGGCGCCTAAAAATACAAGTCGGTCACACAAATTTATATTAGTTGTTGCATGAGTAACGAGAATTATTGTTCGTCCAGAATTAGCTAACCCTCTCAATAACTGCATCATCTCTTTATCCAGTCCTGGGTCTAGTCCAGAAGTTGGTTCGTCGAGAAAGAATAATTTTGGGTCTGCAAGTAGTTCTACAGCAATGCTTACTCGCTTTAACTGTCCACCGCTTAAGTTTTTAGCTAAAGTATTTTGGTGTTCAGATAATTCAACTTGCTTAAGAGTTTTTTCAATAACTGTTTCTACGTTAATATCTGGGGAAAGTCTTAGTTTAGCAGCATAATAAAGAATTTCTTTAACTGTAAGGTTTGTATGCACAATATCATGTTGAGGTACATAACCTATTAAATTTCGATAAATATTAAAGTTTCTCTTTAAATCATCTCCATTTAAATAAACAACTCCTTCTGTAAGCGATTCAATTCCTAATAGTGATTTCATCAATGTAGATTTACCCGCTCCACTTCCTCCAACTAACGCTACTAATTGTCCGGGTTCAATTGCCAAAGAAATATCATCTAGTAGTCTACGTTTTTGCTTGTTTTTAGTTGATACTACCTGTACAAGATTTCGAGCATCAAGACGAATATTGTCACCTTGGTCTACTAATACTAGCTCATTACCTTGTAATACAAGGCTATAAGGACCAATTTGAATCATATCGCCTGGAGACAATACAGATGTTCCTAATACTTTCTGTCTATTAATAAAAACTCCATTGGCACTATAATCACGCAGAATGTATCGTCCTTGAGCATCTGTATTAATTACAGCATGGCGCCGAGATACAGTAGGGGCATCTAATTCAAAATCAGCATTATGGTTACGTCCTAGAATTACGGTTTTTTTATCAAGGTATATAGAGCGTTGTTTTGGAGGCGCCGCCACAGGAGTTTTCGGATTTATATATACAATTGTGGCTAAGAAGAGCGGATTTTGACCTACTTTAATTTCGTCTCCATCTTTTAAGCAATATCCTTCTATAGGCGTAATCAATTGCTCGTTAATGAATAAACCATTTTTGCTATTGATTTCTCCATCTCCATCATAAATATAGTAATTATCTCCAATTTTGCGAAAACAAGCTTGGTAGCGACTGAATATTGTCCAATCATCAGGAACTTTGAAGGTGCCATTTGAGTCTTGTCTTCGTTCTCTTCCTAAATAATGACAATTACTATCTAATTCAAAAGTTAAACTTTGTAGTTGATAGTTGACTTCAATTTTCGGATTCGGATTACAGAAAAATATTGTTTTACTATCCAAAATTATTTCTGCCGATATCTCAGGTTCTCCCGAACTAAGTTTAGCTTTCATTTTAACTCATCCTTACAATAATTCTTTCTTTGCGCTATGCAGCGTACTTTGCGGTTCGTTACTCTTTCTTGCTACTCTTCCTCTGTGTTCTCTGCGTCTCCGTGGTAAAACAATTACACGTATTACCAAAACAGAGGCGCCGGGAACTGGAGATAAAAACCTTATGGTGCGTAAAAGCTAATTAATTTTTCGTTTTATTGAAGATTGTAATGCTTTTCAGGCACCCTACCATTTGATACCTCGTCAGATATGACTTTTCCGTAATCAAGTTTAATAATTCTATCTGCAAGGTGGTAGTAGCGGTCATCATGGGTAATAACAATAACTGTTTTACCGCGCTCTTTTAGCTCAACCAATATTTCTTGATAAAATATTTCTCTAAACATTGGTTCTTGGTCCGATGCCCATTCATCGAATACATATATAGGACGGTCTTCTAGAAAAGCTACAAGTAAAGCTAACCGTTTTCGTTGCCCTTGAGACAACATAGTAGTCGATAAAACACCATTTTTTACTTGTACTTTATGGTCGAGTTGCAGCTTCCTTAAATATCTTTCAACGTCTCTATCTAAATTTTTATGATTAAATCCTAAACAACTCTCAAATAAATAGAAGTCAGAGAAGATTGCAGAAAAGTGTTGGCGATACCATTCTCGGTTGTAATCATCAATTTGCGTACCGTTAAGATAAATAGACCCTTTGTCTGGTGTATATAATCCTGTAATTAGCTTTGCTAACGTTGATTTACCGCTTCCATTGCCTCCTATAATATATGTTATTTCTCCTGGTTGCAATGATAAATTGATGGCGCCTAAGTAAAATGTTTGTTCTATTTCTCGCATCGGTGGTATAGGAAGTTTACCATGATGTGGGTGGTGTTTGTGTGGTGGTGGCGCCTTATGATTTTCTTGTTGATACAGATAGCTAACTCCATCGAGTTTTAATAAAACTTGCCCCTTAATATAGGAGAAATTTTCGCTTTCGTGTTCCAAATTATTGAAAAGTGATAACTTCATTCTTTCAATTTTTTGAAGTGCAATGTTACCTTTTGTGAAATCGGGTAATCGATTTAAAATATTTTGCATTGGCAACGCAAGGAACGTAGTAGTCAGCACATATGTAGATAGCATTGGTAACGGAATATTTACGAGTGCGGGCAAAATGAACAGAATAATACCTAACGTCGCAAACTGAGAAAATTGACCAAACCCGTTCGCTATTGCAAAATTCTTCATTGCCGTCATATTTTTATGACGCAGCTTACTAGCACTTGCTTGTAAGTTATTCGATATAAAATCGTCGCGTCGATTGCGGTTTAATTTTAATTCCTTAATACCAGCCGAAATTGCTTGAAACTGTTTGAGTAAATTGTCCTCTTCTTCGCGCGCTAAAGCAAGTAAAGACCTTGCTCTACCAAGTTGAGTTTGAACTCCCCAAATTGCAATTGCAGTAGTAGCTACTGTTGTTGCAAAAACTACTCCGGATAAATATGCTATATACCCTAAACATCCTAAAACAGTTGCAAGGTCAATACAAACACTAGGAATAGCGCAGATAGACTGAGATAAAAAGCGAACATCCTCAATCATCGTTGCCAGCAAGCGATTATTGCCAAGTTGCTCTAAATGCTGTAGTGGAGAAGATAAAATAGTTTTACTTAACCACATTCGTAACCGATATATTGCATTTTGCGAGAGATGAATCAGTACAAACTGCGATATGATATTAGTAACTACAGTCAAAACAGCTAAAGCCGCAAAATAAACTAACGCATTTGATAATGAAGCTTGGTGTAAAGAGCGGTTGATTAACACAATTAACATCGCATTACCACTACCACTTAAGAAACCTGTAATAATAGCAATTCCTATATTACGCCACGATATTTCCAAAATAAACTGAAGAAATTTCATACAATCCTTAAATATTTACGTAACCCTTCTCAAACAAAATTCCTTCTAAACCAACTCCAGGTGAGAATGAAAAAGCAAGTCCAGTTGATGCGTCATTACTTTGATATCCAACACTGTTAAACAACATCTTTTCCAAAACGAATAGTACTGAGGCACTGAGCATGTTGCCATATTCCCAGAGAATTTTCCAACTATTGTCAAGTTGACAATCTTTGAGGGAGAGTGATATTTGAACTTTTTCTAGAATACGAGTACCACCTGGATGAACTGCCCACAAATCAATATTTTCTTTTGTCAAATGGTTAGTTGCCAAAAAATCTTTGATGATAGAACCTACACCTGCTTCGATATAATTTGGTAGGTAACGCGAAAGTTTGCAAGTAATGCCAGTGTCTTCAACACCAAGATTAATACCATCTTCACTGTTTTCAATTAAATAACTCAAGTAATCTCGAATTACAACTTTATTTTGCTTCCTTGCTTGTTCTGCTTCACAGGCGCCAACAACTACAGCAGCACATCCATCTCCAAAAATGCTGTGAATAATTACATCATTAATATTATCGTTAAACACCGCATTAATTGAGCTTAGTTCCAAACAAACAACAAGTGATTTATGAGTGGGGTTTGCTAGCACATGGTCACTTGCGACTCGAATTCCATTCATTGCTGCCGCACATCCCATAAAGTTTACTGTCACTCGTGAAATATCTCGTCTCAGTCCCAAACTTTGAATTAATGCAGTATCTATCCCAGGCGCCACAAAACCTGTACTCGATACCAATACAATTTGTCGAATTGAATCTTTAACAGTTTCTAAGTTATTGCGTGTGCTTGTCATATTAGCCAAAGCTTTTTTAGCAACCTTTTCAGCTAAAGGAACACCGTAAGAGTGAAATAACCGCATCCGCTCTTGAATAGAAGCATTTTGGCACCAAGCAAGGACTTCATCCGAAAGTAAATTAAGCGCTAGATGCCTTGTATAAATTCGAGTATTGTAATAAATTTTTTCAATTCGAGATGCATTTTCTTGCAAGTGAGGAAGGTTTGCAACGGTTTTTGCAGCATCAGATTGTAAAATAACGTTGTCAGGCGTTCCAGTTGCAATAGTTTCGATAGTAGCAAGAATGTTATTTGATAGCATAGTTTTAAGTATTTAACAGATGAATGTAATTTTTAAATAGAACCAATTCCCGCAAAACCTTGGAGAATGTATTTCATTGATGTAGCTATGACTTGGGGATGTAAATGTTCTTTCAATATTCCAAAGTTATTTTCTTTCGCTGCTCTTGACGGACACAACAAGTAATGCTTCGCCATAATTGGCAAACGGTTAACAAAGAAATTCTTTGGAGGTTGCCAGACTATATCAAATTTTTCAGCCTCTTCTCGAACAATTTGCTCACTGATAATATTTGCAAAAGCACTTTTTTGATGTGGCAGAACATGGTGGACGCGATGTGGACTTAAGCCTGCTGATAAAAAGCAATCAATATACTTATTACCAGTTATTGTGAGGTCGTGAGAGTTTTTAATTTGAGCTACTGCCCAATCTTGTACGAAGGCGCCATCTAATTCTATTTCTTCAAAATCGTGGCTGGCAACAATCATAAAAGTACTTAGCCACAGCGTTAAAACAAATTGTAATACCCAAGCAAAGATATCACCATTTACCGCAAATAGGAGCAACTCACCAAACAACATCAATCGCATTGCAAAATTGCCGATATAATGCAGTAAACCCCGTTGCCAAGAACCATACATATCTTTGACACCGAACTTAAATCCCATGATACATAACTCAGTACATCTGAAAAACATACCAGTTACGACATGACCAAACTTATGAAATGTGTGAATTGGAATTCTGTAAAAGCGAGGCAACTCCAACATTGCTGTAAACACATTTCTTTTGATATCAACTTTAGTTCCCGAATAGGGATGATGCATTAAATTGTGACCATCAGCAACAACAAATGCCATTGGCACGTAGTTAATATCAAATATTTGAGCAAATACTTTATTAAAGCTAACTTGAGGTCTATGAATGAGATAATGTCCCACACCCGATAGTGAAATTCTCAACATCACCATGAGTGGAACAAACATATATAGTGGCATATACTGCATAAAACTTAAACGCAGTACTTGTACTAAAATATATGCAATAAATAAAGTCACGCTAATGGCATCAAAAATAGAATCAACAAAAGCAATCTTCTTCTGCATCTCAGAACTATTTAGCCTTGCATTTAGTTTCGATAGTAATTGTTCTTTGTTCTGAAAGTTATATTTAGGGGTATCTTTGAAAGCATTAAAATCTTCTGGAAATAAGAATGGAGGAGCATCCATTTTGGGGTGGATATCTTCGGGTCTAACTTGCCTTCCAAGTGAGTATTTTTGAAGAATTTTCTTAGTTTTCTCAGGATTTCTATGAAAAATATTAACGAGAACAGTAATATCTCGGTTCTTCATCCGTCCAATAAAAAACTCCCCACCTGGGTGCTTTTTAATAAAAGCAGATAAGTCGTATGCTTCTCCGTCATAAATCCATACTGGTGGTGGATTGTGCATAAAAAGTAATTTACCTCCGTATTAAATATGAGGGGCAAACTAAACTTCCCTCATGCACATCCATATATCTAAGACTTAAGAACTCATGCAAAATTCTAATGATGAACTTTTGTAGCTTTTATGTATCAAATCTTCATATTGTGCAATAAACTGTAAAACAGAACATGCCTAAACTTTAACCACTAGCATTTTTGTTTTTGTACAAAGAATTTAGCGTTGGCGCCGATATACCTAACCTACTAAATATTGCAATAATCAGTACTAACACTAACTATGTAGCTGCTTCGTACTACTGCTTAAATCAAACCAGTAGTACTTGTGGAGCAAGTATTTTTCACGTGCTGAAGGCGCCGAAAGCTCAGGGCGAATATCGATTCTCTCCCAAGTCGGCAATTTTCACAGAATCGGTCTTTATGAACTAATAGATAATCAGGCGCCACACAAGTTTGTCCTGGGTTGAGAAACTTGCCCAACAAAAAGCTTGTGAATGTTAGGTTTATTAAGAAAATATTTTAACCAAAGGAATTACCCTAAGATTTATTTTACATTGCAGTTTTTGACTCTCTGGTTAATAGACTTAATACATAAAAACTAGTAAATACAAATGCTGCTTTTTGGTACTACTGGTTAGCCCAAACCAGTAGTACTGTTAAAGCTATCACATCATGTTGAGGCTTCAATTGCGCTTTTAGTTCCATACTCAACAGCGTAAGTATTTGTATCAAGCGGTTTAAATATTCTGATTTTCTATTGGTTGTTTTTGAGGATTGTTGGCTTTGCTTTGTGGGATTGAGCTTTTGTAGACTACAAATCGATAAATATTTTCTAGGTCAGCATTGGATGTAGAGTTTTCTAAAAGTCCATAGTCTTGTAACCCAAGCTTGGACAGTAGATGGCGAGAACCGTGGTTGTTAAACTCTACAAATCCTACTAGTTCGCGCACATTCTGACTTTTAACAAACCAGGGGACACAAACAGCAAGCGCTTCAGACATAAGACCTTGCCCCCAATACATTTTAGAGAGCATAGCTTAACTTGACTGGTTCATAACGGGTTTGGCTAATAACAGGGGTGATTAAATCAGGTCGTTCGAGTTGGTAAAACCCAATAAAACCGATTGGTTCATGATAAATGCGTGTTCGGAGAGCAAAATAATACTTGTCCCAAAAAACTGAATCATGATGGTTTTGGTAAGTAGAATGAATATTTTCAACAGGCGAATAGGGCATACCCCTCATCTTCCAAATGTCTGGTTCGCGCAGGAAGTCAATTATTTTTAGTTCATCTAAAGGTAATAAAAGACTAATTGCTAATCGCTCAGTTGTTAAAAGTGCTTGACTAGCTACTGGAAACGACACTATATCTTCCACTGCCAGCTTGTACGAGGTAGAAATTATACCTTCTGAACCATTGATTACAAGCTTTATAAAAAATGATTCAGCAGACTTCTTATATACCTCTAGGTTTTCAATCGTTGACCTTGTTCCACCAACTTCATATACGCGATACCGAATAGCTCCTATAAATTTATCAGTAAAAAATGGGAACTTAAATTGTTCAAGGAATTGCTTTAATCCAGAAATGAGCAATGAATGTGAATTGAGGTGCTGTTGCGAATCCGACCTATCAATATATAATGAGAACGAGTCTATCATATCGCAATCCTAAATATTTCTAAAAAATCTAGGTATTTGTAAGGCACCAGAGAGTATTATTCAATAGGTGCCTTATATTAAATCAACTATCCGTTACATCCGTTGCAAATTACCGTTTGCAGCTAGCATACTCGCGTAAGGGGATTCATGTAAATGGGCTTTACCTGCGGAACCGAAAAGGTGTATTTTTTCACTTATCACAGATTGCATTGCACTAATTGCATTTTGCATTAAGTCTACTAAGTCCGGACTTTTTGAGGTGCTTAAATCTTTTTTCAAGTTTTGTACGTAGGCTTGGCGTACTTCTGTATTGACGTTAAATTTACATACACCTAGTTCTATTGATTTACTTATCATTTCTGGTGGTAAACCAGAGGCGCCGTGCAATACTAGGGGAATATCAATATTTTTGCGGATACGAACTAATCGTGGAAAGTCAAGTCTTGGTTTGCTTTTGTATTCTCCGTGTACATTACCAATAGTCACTGCTAAAAAGTCTACTTTTGTAGCTGCGACAAATTCTACTGCTTGGTCGGGGTCAGTCATCAAAGCTTCTTTTTCTTCAACGGTCATTCCATCTTCGCTACCGCTAATTCTACCTATTTCTGCTTCAACTGCGGCGCCTCTTGAATGCGCTAATTCGGTCATTTGTTTGGTAAAGGTTAAATTCTCTGTGTAGGGTAACGGTGAACCGTCGGCCATTACTGAGGTCATTCCTGCGTTTAAAGCTTGTTGAATTGCACTTGCTGAAGTGCTGTGGTCTAAATGTACTGAAATTGGTACTTTTGATGTGCGTGCTGCTTCCATGCAAAGTGATACTAACGCTGTACCACCAAATTTGAGTGAACCAGGGTGAATTTGTAGCATGGCAGGACTTGCGAGAGTTTCGGCTGCTTGCACTACGGCTTTGACCCCTTCCAGATTATATATGTTGAAGGCGCCGATTGCGTAAACGTTTCTGCGCGCTGTTTCTAGCAAATCCCTTGTTGAAGCAAGCATATTTATCTCTCCCAAAGAAATATCGAACCAGATTTAGTTTGACATGGACACCATAAAAATATGTTTAATCTTGACTTTAAAGTCGCTGGTGTCGCGTTTAGCAATCACTCTGTATACCAAAACATTGTGTAATATTACTTATACTGTTTTTTGATGAAGCTAAGTTTCAAGCTAATAAATAGGAAGTTTCAAGAAACAATTTCTCTATATATACAGTCAAATATTTGTATCTAAACAAATCAGTGTGAGTACTTCTAAGAGGTTATATGATGTATCGGTCAAAGTTTTGGATGTTTTTTCCCATTGCTTTAATATTTACAAGTGTTCCACAGTTCTTACAATCTGATTCATCTGAAGCTAAGTCTACATCAAGTGCGGCGCCTGTTACCGTCAAAGCCAATCAAATTGCTAGCCCTACTTTGATAGCAAGTGCGAATTACCTCTCATCAATTGAATCACAGGTTATCGCAGAAACGAACAAGATACGCACAAAGCCTAAGTCTTACCTTCCAATCCTCGAAAATTACCGCAAACGCTTCCAAGGTAATAAAGTCAAAATTGGAAACAATTCATTTTTGGTGACTCAAGAAGGAACAAGGGCAGTTGATGAAGCAATTGCATTTTTAAAGTCACAACGTCCAATGGGCGCCTTATCTGCTTCAAGAGGAATGTCGCTTGGCGCCAAAGACCATGTAAAAGACCAAGGATCCAAAGGTTCAATAGGTCATAATGGTAGCAACGGTAGTAGTCCTTTTTCTCGTATTAGTAAATATGGAAAGTGGCAAACTACCGCAGGTGAGAATATCAGTTACGGGCCTGCAACTGCCCAAGATATTGTTATGCAGTTAGTTATCGATGACGGTGTGCCAGATAGAGGACACCGCAAAAATATCTTTAACCCTAATTTCAAAGTTTCTGGAGTTGCTTTCGGAAATCATGCTAAATACGGCAAAATGTGTGTAATTACTTATGCGGGTGGATTTCGAGATAAATAAAAATTCTCTCGTGTACAGACGCTCCTGAACCGGAGCGTCTCATAAACTTCTGGATGTGTTTCTTAGGAGCTAATACGTCACAGAGTGAATTTATCTAGAATACATGTATTGAGTTCCCAGATAACACCAATGCGTCGGATACTTCCTTGGGTATTTACCCCTATTAGCTTACTTTTTTCTTCGTGTCAAATTGTGCTGCAACCTGATTTTCCTATATCTATACAACCTAGTGACTCTGGTGTTCCAGTTAATGAAAGTGACTTATCGCGTTTGGAACAACAAGTCATTGTAGAAATGAACAAAGCCCGCACTAACCCCGCAGCTTATGTAACGGTGTTAGAAAACTATAAAAAACGCTTTGAAGGTAAACGAGTTAAACTATCATTTAATCTCTACTTGCAAACTACTGAGGGAGTTAAAGCTGTTGATGAGGCTATTCAATATCTTAAAAAAGTCTCTCCTGTAACTGCTTTGAGTGTATCTAAAGGTTTGTCACTTGCCGCACGCGACCATGTTAAAGATCAAGGTGCCAAAGGTATTACAGGTCATTCAGGAAGTGATGGCAGTAATCCTTTTGAACGGATGCAACGCTATGGTAACTGGCAAGTTATAGCTGGAGAAAATATCAGTTACGGTTCTCCTACTGCCCAAGATATTGTAATGCAATTAATTATCGATGACGGAGTTCCTGACCGAGGTCACAGAACTAATATATATAACCCCAAATTTAAATTAGCGGGAGTTGCTTTCGGTATTCACTCAACCTACCGACAAATGTGTGTGATTGATTATGCAGGAGGATATGTAAACAAAATTAGTTAATTTATCAAAATAGGTTAATATGCACATTTTCAGCATCTTGGATATGAGTGTTGAGAATGCCTACTAGATGTTGAATCGTTGATGTGGCACCAGCATTAGGAATTGGCGCGTTGTTGATGATTAATTCTCCTATCGGTGCCTTTTGTTTGGGGTGGGTTTTGGGACGGGTTTAGTAACGGGGCGGGTTTAGTTATATCCTGGTAAAGAGTGAAGATTTTGGGTTAACCCGCCCCTACGTTATTTATGCGTTATCAATCTGTCCGTTTAAAAACTTATGTGCGTGGTCAGGGTTTTCCTGTACTCTGTTTGCATGGTCATCCTGGTTCTGGCGCCAGTATGTCGGTGTTTACTAACCATTTGAGCGACCGTTTCCAAACTTTGGCGCCTGATTTACGCGGTTATGGTAAAAGTCGCTTTAATGGAGACTTTGATATGTATGACCATTTAACCGACTTGGAAAATTTATTAGAACAGCATCAAATTAAAAAGTGCTTGGTTTTGGGGTGGTCGCTGGGTGGTATTTTAGCTATGGAGTTAGCGCTGAGGTTTCCGGAGCGTGTTAGTGGATTGGTGCTAATAGCAACCTCTGCTCGTCCGCGAGGTAGTCATCCACCAATTAGCTTACAAGATAATGTCTATACGGGTATTGCTGCATTGTTGAACATGGTAAAACCAGGTTGGCGATGGAATATTGAGACATTTGGCAAAAAATCTTTGTTTCGCTATTTAGTTGGACAGCATACACCTAGTACTTATAAATATATTGCATTAAATGCTGTTCCTGCTTACTTACAAACATCTCGTGCTGCAACACGTGCGCTTTTTAATGCAATTGGTAAAGGATATAATAAATTACCAGATTTACATCAAATCGAATGTCCTTGTTTAGTACTTGCTGGAAGCGAAGACCGTCATATTACTGTTGAGTCTAGCTTTGAAACTGCGAATAATCTCAAAAATGCTGAGTTTAAACGTTATTTGGATACTGCACACCTTTTTCCGTGGGAAATACCACAAGAAGTTTTAAGCGACATTGATAGTTGGCTCGTGCAACATCCGTATATATTTGAAAACAGAAGCATTTAAAATTACGCTCATAATTATGCTTGCTTGCGTACTGAAGAAGACTACTGCTATTATGTTTACATCAAATTATAATGAAAACATAAATTTCATTGTCTTCTTATGCGTTATGGAAACCCTTGGACTATTTGGTGGGTAGTGATAGTATCTGTGAGCGCAACTGTAATTGGTCTTCATAACCTTGAGTGGTTTTTGAATACTGCATGTGTAATAAGTACTATGCCTAATAATAGTAAACATTGTAAGTAACTTGAGCAATTTATACTTAAAACTTTTCTAGCCAAGCAATGATATCATCACGGTTTTCTACTAAACCTTTGTAAATTAAAGAGTCTAAGCTCATAGATTTAATCGCAGAAACTAATTTTTGTCTCAAGTAACTATCTTGCTTAATTTCTGCCACATCTCTAAAATATGTTCTAATTGTAAAAATTGCTGCATCACACTCAGGTAAACCCCAAATCACCTGACGTTCGATTCGTAAATATAAGTGAGGATTATCGATATCAAATTTTCTACCTTCCCAAACCTCAGCAGGTATATGTAATGGTGGTTGAGGGTGATGGTTAAGACGAGTGTCTGTACTTAAACCCCAAGCAAAGCGCACCATTGGTTGATGCATAATCATTGTATTGGTAATTGCTTGGGCGCGCTGGTTAATTTTTTCAATTCCGGCAACGGGTACGTGAACTGTTGCAAAGTCCTTACCTATTTTATCTTCGGCTGACCAATGGTTGGGAAAACATAAATGAATGGCGCCTACCCAGTTTGTATTATTAGCACGACAAATAACTGTAATATCTTCTTGCACTTGTGCGGCTAATGCATCTAAACTACAAATGTAAGGTGGGAATATACTATCTCTCTGAATATCTACTTTTTGTAAATGATAATCTTTATTGAAGTATAGCTTTTCTTGAGTAAGCTGACAATTTAAAGCTATTCCTGAAGTAAAGCTTTCAAGATGGAAATAATTTGAATGTTCGTAAATTAGGCGCCTGATAATAAACTTTATCACAGCAGCATCAACTACATTACTATAATTACTAGTTTGAAAATATTTGTTTAAACTCTCTTGACGAGATGCCAGTTTTGTAGTTCGGTAGTCAACAAAGGTATTATCAATCTGGAATACATAGTTATCTACTATACCATTGCCAAAACATTTACTTAATGGCGCCATTCCTGGTTTAACTTCATAGCGTCCATTATCTAAAGGAAAATAGCGCGGAACAGCAATATCTATATTCATAAACCTCAAAGTATCCGTTCAAGGGAAGGCAACCAAGCAGTGGACGGTAGCATGTCGAAGAGCTAGATTAGATTGACAACAATGTGATTCAGTGTAGCGCATATTATTCATTAGCTTCAATATTTGAGTCTGCTTTTCGATTCCGAATAAAATTAGCTTGAGTGTTCCAGTATCTTTCACTCTTGTTACAATTAAAATAGATTCAATAAAAAATGGATTATCAGCAATGTCATATAGTGATTTTAAAGATTTAGATAGCTTAAGAGCATTGGGCATTACAACGATTGAATCCGTGCAAAATTTAATAGCTTTTAAACCAATTGAACCTAGCTCCTTTATTATTGAAGCATTAAAAAGATTTACACCTTTAGCCACTGCTATCAATACAGAAAAAGCACGCTCAGAATATATAATTGCTCCGCTTCTTAGTGAAATTGCGTATACTAATTCTCAAGTAAGTTTATTTTCTGGTCGTAATTTTAATGTGGATGCAAGCAAAGGATTAACAGAATTTTGTGATTTTATTCTCACTCATAATCCAGACAAACTAGTAATTAAAGCTCCTGTAGTGGTGATTGTAGAAGTAAAGAATGAGAATATTAATGATGGACTTGCACAGTGCATCGCTTCCATGTATGCAGCACAAATAGTCAATCAAAAAAATCTAGAAGAAAAGATTCCAACTGTTTATGGTACTGTCACAACTGGACAAGTTTGGAGATTTCTTTCAATCGATAAAACTCAGCTTGTAAAAGTTGACCTTAATGAACGTTATTTAACTCCTTTAAATGAACTTTTGGGTATTCTTGCCGCAATCACATCAATTCCTGACAGCATTTCTGAAGTTAGCGTTTAAGAATGATATTTTTTCGGCGCCTCATGTATATATCATATATACAACCGTACCTCATACTACCAAACCAAGTTCGGTAAGCCGTACAAATCAAATAATTGCCACTTCAGAAAGAGGTTTGCTAAATTAGCACTTAGATAAAGCAAGTGCTAAAAGTGAAGGGTGAAATCACCACGAACACTATTTTCTTTTATAGTATTTGCTAGCGATTACAACAACACAACCTATAACTTACAAAAGAAAGGAACATTAAACCGAAAGGAGGATTGTTATGGCAACCCTTAGTTTGGCAATTTCTAGTTTAAAACCATTGGGAGACCGTATACTGGTCAAAATCAGTGAAGCTGAAGAAAAAACCGCAGGTGGAATTTTCCTTCCTGACACAGCCAAAGAAAAGCAACAAGTTGGTGAGGTTGTTGAAGTAGGTTCCGGTAAGCGTAATGATGATGGTTCTTACCAACAGTTGGAAGTAAAAGTCGGAGATAAAGTACTTTATTCCAAATATGGTGGTACCGATATTAAACTCGGAAGTGAAGATTACGTCTTGCTGCGTGAACAAGACATCCTTGCAGTTGTGAGTTAGTAGAAAGTGCTGAGTAAGGATTTGTCACCAATTATCAAACATCGAAATTTAGAAATTTAACATCGTTAATTAGACTATGGCTAAGTACATTCTTTACAACGAAGATGCTCGTCGTGCATTAGAACGTGGTATCGATGCTCTTGCGGAAGCAGTTGCTGTAACTCTTGGGCCAAAAGGTCGTAATGTAGTTTTGGAAAAGAAATACGGCGCCCCACAAATTATCAATGATGGTGTTACCATTGCGAAAGAAATTGAACTAGAAGACCATATTGAGAATACAGGTGTATCTTTAATTCGCCAAGCTGCTGCTAAAACTAACGATGCTGCTGGTGATGGTACAACGACTGCGACTGTTCTCGCTCACGCAATGATGAAAGAAGGTTTGCGGAACGTTGCAGCTGGTTCTAATCCTATTGCTCTCAAACGTGGTATTGATAAAGCAACTCAATTTTTAGTAGACAAAGTTGCAGAACATGCACGTTCTGTTAGCGATTCAAAATCTATTGCTCAAGTTGCTGCCATTAGTGCAGGTAACGATATGACAGTCGGTGAGATGATTGCCGAAGCAATGGATAAAGTCGGTAAGGAAGGCGTTATTTCTCTCGAAGAAGGTAAATCTACCACTACCGAAATTGAAATTACTGAGGGTATGCGCTTTGATAAAGGCTACATCTCACCTTACTTCGCTACCGATAACGAACGGATGGAAGCGGTTTTTGAAGACCCCTACATTCTAATTACAGACAAAAAGATTACATTGGTACAAGATTTAGTGCCAATTTTAGAGCAAGTCGCGCGCGGTGGTAAGCCTTTAGTTATTATTGCCGAAGACATTGAAAAAGAAGCTTTAGCGACTTTAGTTGTGAACCGTTTACGCGGTGTACTAAATGTAGCAGCAGTTAAAGCGCCTGGTTTTGGTGACCGTCGCAAAGCAATGTTGGAAGACATCGCAGTTCTCACAGGTGGTCAAGTCATTAGCGAAGATACTGGCTACAAACTTGATAATGCACACCTCGACCAATTAGGTAGAGCAAGACGCATTACCATTACCAAAGAAAACACCACAATTGTTGCAGATGGTAATGAAAAAGCAGTTAAAGCACGCTGTGAGCAAATTCGTCGTCAAATGGATGAAACAGAATCTTCCTATGACAAAGAAAAATTGCAAGAGCGTTTAGCTAAATTGTCTGGTGGTGTGGCAGTAGTTAAAGTCGGCGCCGCAACTGAAACCGAAATGAAAGACAAAAAGTTGCGTCTCGAAGATGCTATCAACGCAACCAAAGCTGCTGTTGAAGAAGGTATCGTTCCTGGTGGTGGTACAACTTTGGCACATCTGGCGCCACACTTGGAAAAATGGACATCTGATAACCTTAAAGATGATGAATTGTTAGGTGGAATGATTGTTGCGCGAGCTTTGTATGCACCTCTACGTAGAATTGCTGAAAACGCAGGTCAAAATGGTGCTGTAATCGCTGAACGCTTGAAAGAACAAGAGTTTAGCATTGGTTACGATGCAGCCAACAACAATTTCGTAGATATGTTTGAAGCTGGTATCGTTGACCCTGCGAAAGTAACTCGTTCCGCACTGCAAAATGCTGCTTCAATTGCCAGCATGGTGCTAACTACTGAGTGCATTGTAGTTGATAAACCTGAACCAAAGGCACCTGTCGCAGCTCCTGCTGGTGCTGGAGCCGGTGATTTTGGTTATTAAAAAATAACCTCGTGTAGAGACGTGATTAATCACGTCTCTACATGTACATAACAAATTTTCAGGGAGGTAAATAATGAAGATTGCTCAAATCGCGCCGCTTTGGGAAAGAGTACCCCCACCAGCTTATGGTGGTACAGAATTAGTAGTAGGACTATTAACCGATGAACTAGTGCGACGTGGACATGAAGTAACTTTATTTGCATCTGGAGATTCGATTACTTTAGCAAAACTGGAGGCAGTTCACCCACGTGCGATTCGACTTGACCCTGTGGTGAAAGAATACAGCATCTATGAAATGTTACAACTGAGCCAAGTTTACGAACGAGCAGAACAATTTGATATTATTCACTCTCACGTGGGATATGCGGCTTTACCTTATGCCAAAATGGTAAAAACGCCTACTGTTCATACTTTGCATGGTATATTTACACCTGATAACGAGAAGATGTTTGTACATGCCAAGCATCAACCTTATGTAAGTATTTCTAATGCCCAGCGTGAACCAAGATTGGATTTGAACTGCGTCGCTACAGTATATAACGGTATTGATATTAATAGTCATAAATTTCATGCTCAAACTGCTGAACAGCCATATTTAGCATTTTTAGGTAGAATGTCACCAGAAAAGGGCCCACACAAGGCGATAGAAATTGCGAAAAAATCTGGTTGGCGCCTCAAGATGGCTGGTAAAGTTGATGTTGTGGACAAAGAATTTTTTGAAAGCGAAATAAAACCCCATATTGATGGAAAACAAATAGAATACTTGGGCGAAGCAACTCATGCTGATAAAAATGAGTTGATGGGTGGTGCTGTCGCTACTTTATTCCCGATTATCTGGCGTGAACCTTTTGGACTGGTAATGGTAGAATCAATGGCAGCAGGTACACCAGTTATTGCAATGAATCTGGGTTCGGCGCCAGAAGTAATTAACCCAGGTGTAAGTGGTTTCCTTTGTAATGATGTATCTGAGTGTATAAATGCTATCGAAAAAGCTGCTCAACTTGACCGTTATGCCGTGAGAAAATATGTTACACAACAATTCAGCGCACAAAAAATGGCAGATGGCTACGAAGAAGTTTATCGGCAAATCTTAGCAGAAAAATTCGCTCAAAATGGGCGCCTTCGCAGTCACGCTATAAATACTCTTTCACACAATTAATTATCCTGACTTGTGGCACAGGCCTACGAACTGTGCATTGTTTTTTACCACAGAGAGGCAGAGGTAACAGAGAAGATTGGCAACGGATTAAAACGGATGTAACGGATTATTTTTTGATTATATGCGTCAATTCTTTCTGGAATTGTCGCACGATTATGTTTATTGCTTTCATGTTCAACTTGCGCGCGTTGCAATTCTTGTTTGCTTGTTGTCTATCTCCCTGCTTATATCTTGCACCATTGTCAACAAGCTCAAAGAAACCGGGCTTCTTTACGAAAAACTAGGGGTACGCGCGCAAAATATTTCTCAAGAAGCCCGGTTTCTCGCACTGGTGCAAGATGTGAGCTGTGCTTTTTTTACTTTTCCCTGTGCAAACTTTAAGTTCCCCCGCGCTCTCACGGGGAGTAGTAGAGGGATTATACAAAAGTAGACAAACGTTGTAATATATTTGTGTCTTGAATGCAGCGTCGATAAAAGCTACTCAACGTCGGTATCCCAATATCCCATTCAACAGACATATCTTTCCAAGGCTGTTTGTCTAACCTACGTAACAAGATTTCTAGAAAATTAATTCTAGAAAGATTAGAAAAAACTGGAGTTGAAGGTTGCACCGTTATTCGTGATGTCGCAGGTGCAAGTACCCGTTCTGGAGGTAAACACAATCTTGCGATGACAATGCTTGATTATGTCTATATCATAGCTTTGTGTCAACCAGAAAAAATTACCGCTACTGCTGAAGCAATTCGCACCATATTAAATAAATACGGTGGTTCGTGTTTTATTTCTGATGCAATTGAATTACGTACAACAAGATGCGTTGGTTAGATTCCTCAGTAACCGGGTTTGTTTGAAGAAACCCGGTTTCACTAGAAATAACGATATTTTGTTCCCAAGAGAATAATATCTTTACAGTATATATACATACTTAAGCATTTATACCTCTGTGTACTTACTGATAATTTGGTGCTACCGCATCGAAATTCAGTAGAAAACCTGTTATCAATGTATATTTTGCTGATTATATTGATTATTAGACGGGTTTAACTTCATCTACCGCCACATTTAAATAGCATTTACCTTTCAAAAAAGAATAAAAGTCAATAAGTGATGTAAGTATCAAAAAAGTAACATCGCCTATTTTCTCGCAACTACTCTATGTTATATGAGATTTATTATTAACCGATTCCGGCGTAGTTTTTTTGTATCATTGTTGATGCTTCCTGGGATTACAACTTTATTGCAACCTGTTGCTGCAAACGAAATTGAAAATAGAGCTTTTTTTGGAGGTGATAATCTGACAAATCAAGTTACTAATCGTGCGGTATTCAATACAGAGGTCGCAGCGTTGCAAATTGCTAAAGCTGCTGATAAAGTTGTCGTCAAACCTGGTGATACGGTGCTTTACCGTATTACGATTCGCAATGTTGGCAATGTCAATGCATCAAATATAACGCTAACTGATAAGTTGCCGTTAGGTTTGGTGTTAGAATCTAAATCTTTGCAAGCATCTTTATTTAATAATAACACTACGTTTCAAGTTCCTGTATCTGTTACCAAATCTACAGAGGGTAGTTTCAATGTCACTTATGCTGGAAGTCTGGCGCCTACTGGTACATTAAATGTTATCTATGCTGCTACGGTTACTCCAGATGGGATGCGTGGTAATGGTAGAAATTTAGCGGTTGCGACTGCTGGTAGTGCAAGCAGTAATACTGCTAGTCATCAATTAAAAATTCGTTCTGGTCTAATTTCTGATTGTGCAACTTTGATTGGACGGGTATTTGTTGACAAAAACTTTGATGGTGAACAGCAACCTGGTGAACCTGGTATTCCTAATGCTGTAATTTATATGGATGATGGCAACCGTATTATTACTGATGCAAATGGAATTTTTTCAGTAGCGAATGTAATTGCTGGTAATCGCACTGGAACTTTAGATTTAACTAGTTTACCTGGCTATATCCAAGCGCCGAATTTATACAGGATTGATAAAAACAGTCAGTCTCGTTTGGTAAGATTGGCACCTTCTAGTATGGCACGAATGAATTTTGCTGTAACTCCTGCGTTTAGAGAGGGACGGCAATAGCATGTATAAGAAATTTAATAACGGTTTAATTACTATTTGTAGTACCATCCCTGTTTTGAGTGCTGTTAATGTGTCGGCAAAAACGGTTGGTAATGAGCATGTTAAGCACGATGATATTAAGAAAAGTGTGGTAGCTGCTGTTGAGGAAGATGATATACCTGTTTTTTCTCCTGATAAAGATTTGTCTAAACCTGATGAGTTGCCTGTTTTGGAACAAGTAGAGTTGGCGAAAGAAGAGAAAAAAACCGCAAAGGACACAAAGAAAGAAAAGGAAGAAAAGGAAGAATGTACGGGCGGGTTAACCCAACAAACTTGTATAAAAACGCAAAATACATCTAAACCCGTCCCAACCAACATAAAAACGCTAGGCGCCTCTAAACCCCTCTCCATCCAGCAAGATATCAAGATTATTACTCCAGTTAGTAGTGAAACAACAGTAAAAACAACAAATTTGGCTGTGCAGTATCATCCCAGTTTGGATGTGAAGGTGACACTGAATGGTAAGTCTATTAGTTCAGAGATTTCTAGCTTTATACAAAAGGATGAGGCTAATCAGGTTTATACGAAGATATGGTATAACATCCCTCTGCAAGTAGGTGAGAATATTATTACTGCACAAACTCTTGAGGGTCAAATTAGTAGTGTTAAGGTGATTGTAAAGGAGCAAAAAACTAAGCTTGTTTTTACTCCTGTAAGCGAACCTCGCATTCCCGCTGACGGTCGTTCGCGGTTGGAGTTTGAAGGTAAAATTACAAATGAAAAAGGGGAAGTTATCCCTGAAGATGTTACTGTTACCCTTAGTGCTACTGCTGGAAGATTTTTAGGCACCGACCAAGATAACGATGCTCCTGGGTTGCAAGTTTTGGCACGTGATGGTAAGTTTTCTGCTACTCTTCAAGCTGGTTATGATGCACAAAATGTTAAAGTACGCGCGGCTATTCATAAAAGCAACGTAGAAGCGTATTCTAATATCGAATTTATAACAAACCTCCGTCCTTCACTTGCCACAGGTGTCATAAATTTAAGAATTGGAGCAGGTGGCACAAATTTATGGGGTAGCTATCGCGATTTTCTTAACCCCTCTAAGACTGGCAGAACTGATGTTGATTTGGATGCGTCGGTGTTCGCAACTGGTAAAGTCGGAGATTGGCTATTTACAGGCGCCTACAATAGTAAACGTCCTCTAAATCAAGACTGTCAAGGAGAAGTACGTTTATTTGGAGGAGTTCAAGATTGTGAAAAAGCTTATCCTGTTTATGGCGATTCTTCAAGCGTAACTCCGACGACACCATCTATAGATAGTGTTTATGCAAAATTAGAACGCAGTCCAAATATACCTGGCGCCGAATCTGATTATTTCATGTGGGGTGATTATAGTACTCAAGAGTTTGCACGTAATTCACAGTTATTTACAGCAACAACTCGTCAACTCCACGGCTTTAAAGGTAATTATAATATTGGCAATCTACAAGTAACAGGTTTATTTGCCAATAACATCCAAGGGTTTCAACGTGATACTATTTCTCCTAACGGTACTAGCGGTTATTATTTCTTGTCGCGTCGCCTAGTAATTCCCGGTAGTGAGAATGTATTTATTGAATCAGAAGAACTTAATCGTCCTGGTACAGTAGTAAAGCGCAAAGCTTTATTGCGCGGCGCCGACTATGAAATTGATTACGACCGAGGCACGTTACTTTTTCGCAGTCGTATATTTTCTACTGAACTCAACCCATTTGGCGCCACCCTAGCAAATCGTATTGTTGTAACTTACCAAAACGATAAGGGAGGAGATAGCAAACTTTATGCAGCAAGGGCACAATACAATTTCCGTAGAGACGCGATTAATCGCGTCTCTACACTCAGCACTCAGAACTCAGCACTTTCCACTCCTTTCTTCGGTGCCAGTTATTTATGGGAAGACCAAGGCGCCCAAGACTTTGAATTATATGGTGCTGATTTCTTTGTTCCTTTGGGTAATGGACAAATAGTAGGTGAATATGCTAGGTCAAGTCATAACTCACCTACATTTGGTTATGTTAGTGGTTCTGCTTATCGCATAGAAGCATTAGGACAAATTACACCTTCTTTACAAGGGCAAGCTTTCTATCGTTCGGTGACAGAGAACTTTGCCAATAATGCAACATGGAGTTTTGCACCAGGACAAACTCGTTACGGTGCGGGACTTTCTGGAAAAATAACTGATACAACAAGCTTTAATTTAGGATACGACTATGAAAATAATTTTGGTATTGCGCCAGCACAACGGACAGAAACGTTTGATTTATTCAATCCGCAACCGCTCCCAAAACCTGGTAGCAAAATCGATAACTCGCTAACTACCCTCAGAGCAGGTTTACAACAAAAACTAGGCGCCACTGATGTTAGCCTAGAATATGTAAACCGTTCTCGCAAAGACCGCGTTGATAATAAGTTCAATGCCAATGCAAGTCAGCTAGTCTCTAAATTAAATGTACCTGTAACAGAATCACTAACATTCCGCGCACAAAACGAAGCCAACCTTGGTAAAAGTGATGCTCTATATCCAAATAGAACTACTCTTGGATTAGATTGGGCACTATATCCGGGTGTGAATGTCCGACTTGCACATCAATTTTTTGATGCGGGTTTGCTACAAGGTAATAGTATTACTAGTCTTGATACCACAGTTGAACATAAGTTCTCTGAAGATACGAGTCTGACAGGACGTTACTCTATCTTCACAGGTATTGATGGCATGAATGACCAAGGTGCTGTTGGGCTTAATCATCGCATTCGACTGGCGCCGGGACTCAAATTAAATCTAGGTTACGAACGCATTCAAAATAATATCTTTGGTAACACTGCCACAGGTATTCGTTTTGCCCAACCTTATACAACCGGACAAAGTGCCTTCTCATTAGGATATTTCTCTGGTAACTCTTACAGCGTTGGTCTTGACTATACAGATAACCCCAACTTTCAAGCAAACGCACGCTTTGAGTACCGCGATGGTAAAGAAGCAAACAACATGGTTATCTCCGCAGCAGCAGCAGGTAAAATTAGTCCTGCATTAACTGCCGCAGTTCGTTATCAACAAGCAGGTAGCGCCAACCAGTTGTTAAGTGGACTTGGTGACACAGCAAATCTTCGCGTTGGTTTAGCATACCGTGACCCCAACGACGATAAATTTAACGGCTTACTCGCATACGAATATCGTCAAAACCCATCAACTACCCCTGACACCCTTTTATTTGGAGCTGGTAGCGGTTCTACAGAACACTTATTTTCAGCCGAAGCAATTTATGCTCCAAATTGGCGCTGGGAACTGTACGGTAAATATGCTTTACGTAATAGTACTACCTATCTTGCCAATAATTTTACAGGAAGCAGTAGCTTACATCTGGGACAACTACGTGCCAGCTATCAACTAGGCTACCGAACCGATGTAGCAATAGAAGGACGTTGGTTAGGTCAACCAACAGAAGGCTTTAATGAATTTGGCATCGCCTTAGAAGGAGGATATCATCTCACACCCGATTTAAGAATAGGTGTTGGTTATGCCTTTGGAAGTGCTGATGACCGTGACTTTACAGGTTATCGTTCCGCAGGGGGCCCGTATTTAAATATCTCTTACAAAATCAATGAACTGTTTGGTGGATTTGGCAGACAAAAAGTGGCACCACCCCAACAGCAAGAATCCCTTACCAAAAAAACTTCACCGTAATAAGCACTTAAGTGCTTACAACGGCAAACATATATACTATATTACTATGAAACTGATAAAAACTATTGGAAGTTTAACTTTATTACTAACAAGTTTTAGCTCTCAAATCTTATTACAGGCACCAGTAACCGCACAAACAGCCACACCTTTACTATGTGCTGTTCCTGGTAAAGATGGATCGAGTACATTAGCAGGTGTAATTAATACATATTATGCAGGCACCGGAACTGCATCTGCTGGTGCCCCCTCTATTACTCTTGGCGCCATCAACCCTGAAGGTTCCCAAACTCCTATAGCTGCTGGTGATTTGCTATTAATCATCCAGATGCAAGGAGCAGATATTAATTCTACTAATAGTAATAGTTACGGTAGTGGTACTCCTGGTAAAGCTAGTGGTAATATAAATGACTCTAATTTTACAGCAGGTAATTACGAATACGTAGTTGCGACTAGTGCAGCATCTGGTGGAGTTGTATCAATTAGAGGCGCAGGTAGTGGTTCGGGATTAATAAATTCTTATATTAATGCTCCTGCTGATAACATTCGAGGTCAAAGAACATACCAAGTAATTCGTGTACCACAGTATTCAAATGCAACTTTAGGGGGAACATTGAGTGCTGCACCTTGGAACGGTTCATCGGGGGGAGTGTTAGTTTATGACGTTGCTGGTAATTTAGATTTAAATGGTGCAAATATAGATGTTAGCAGCAAAGGTTTTCGTGGTGGTGGAGGTATACAACTTAACCAGAGATTTACACCTGCACCTGTTCCAAATTTGTTAAATACTGACTTTCGTACAAAAGCGCCTAGTGGTATAAACAGTAAAAATGGTGCGAATGGTTCTAAAGGAGAGGGTACAGCCGGAACACCCCGATATACACTAAACCCTATTTTTACATCATCAAGTAATGTTGCACCAAATAACTTTAACTTATTTGATAACGGCTCGGAAGGCTATCCAGACGGAAGTTTTGGTCGTGGGGCACCTGGTAATGCTGGCGGCGGTAGTACGGATGGCAACCCAGAGGGTCTTGAGCGAGGAGGAAAAGTAAACGAAGAAAACTCTGGTGGTGGTGGCGGTGGTAACGGTGGTCTTGGAGGAAAAGGTGGAAAACCTTGGAAGTCTGGAAACCCTCCACTGAATTTAGATACGGGGGGTTTTGGTGGTGACAAATTTTCAGTTGCAAACCGAATTGTAATGGGGGGTGGTGGTGGTGCGGGTACAAATAACGATGCCACAAGTAACTCGCAATTCTTTCCTGATAAAACTGATGGTAGAGCTAGTAGTGGCGCCCCAGGTGGTGGAATTGTTTTATTAAGAACAGCTAGTGTTAATGGAACTGGTAATATTAACGCAAATGGTGGAAATGCATTTAATGTTAAAAATGATGGTGGTGGTGGTGGTGGTGCCGGCGGTAGCGTAGTGGTGACTGCTGCAAATAATAGCCTTGCTGGTTTAACAATAAATGCTAATGGTGGTAACGGAGGTAGTCCCGTATATAGAGAAGCTCATGGTCCTGGTGGTGGTGGTGGTGGTGGGGTTATCTTAACTAGCCCAGGCGCCCAACGCAATGCTAATGGTGGTAGAAGTGGTGGTACAAGTGACCCAGTTGACCCAGCAATTAACTTTGGTGCAACGGGTGGAGATTCTGGCATTACAAGCAATGTTGGCAGTATTCCTGGTGCAAACTCCGGCACCGACTGTGTGCCACAATTAACTGTTAATAAGACTACAAGTACTCCCAGAATCACCAACAAGCCTGGTAAAGCTGTTTATACAATTACTGTTTCTAATGCTGCAAACCGAGCAACAGCTACAAATGTTAATATTTCTGACCCTTTACCGACAGGTTTTACTTTCGATGCTTCTACTCCTCCTACCATTATATTAAATCAGCAGACAGTTCGTAATAGTACAATTAATCCAGCTGCTGGTGCCACAATTGCAGATTTTGGTACTTTTAACATTCCTGGTGGTGGCAGTGTACAAATTACTTTTAGCGTTGATGTTGGTGTCAATGTACCTGACAATACATATAATAATGACGCTGTTGCTACTTATATTGACCCAACTCTAGATAGACCTGGCAGCAATCCAACAACTACAAATATTGCCCGTACTACATATGACGGTAATGTTAGTACAACTGAGGATGTTATAGTCGCGCAAATACTTGCTCCACCTCCTACTCCTACTCCTACTCCTCCTACTCCTCCTACTCCCGTAATTAGTATGCGCGGTGTCAAACGCATTACTAATGTTACTCGTAATAGTGTTCCTCTAGCTGGTATTGACTTTAATGCTGTTGTTGACGACCCTGGCGATACAAACGATGATGCTAGTATCTGGGGAAATTCACCACTGGTGCCAAAAGGTGTAACTCGCATCGACCCCCAATTGAAATTAGGAGTGGGTGATGAAGTTGAATATACAGTTTATTTTCTCGTTGATGGAAATCAACCCATAACTAACGCGCGTTTTTGCGACCCCATCCCCCAAGGAACTATCTTTATTAATAGTTCAGGCAATGATATTACTTTAAATGTAGCGAACACAATTACTAATCAAACGAATGTTGCCGATGCTGATAAAGCAAGCTTAGTTAACGCAGTTGCCCCCTTACCAGCTTCTAACGTTTGTCCCAATCAGTCAAATCCAACAGGCGCCGTTTTGGTGAATTTTGGAACGCTTGACTTCACACCTGGTAATAACTTCGGTTATGTACGCTTCCGGGTGCGGGTTGAATAGATTTCCCCTTCAGGCACAGAAACCGGGCTTCTTACCTAAGTTATTACTATAAACAGTGGTTTTTCGTATAGAAGCCCGGTTTCTTTGGAGTTAACCAATGTTAACCTTCAACTATTAACTATCAACTACCCCTCTGTTTGGCGCCTAGTCATTACAGAATTTAAAGTTATGTAGCCTTTTGATTACGAAGGATAGGGCACTGCGGTAAACTATCCTTTGTTTAATGAATTCTTTCGCAGAGAAAATTACTGGAAAGGAGCCTTTTCAAATGTCTCATACCGTTAAAATCTACGATACCTGTATTGGCTGCACCCAGTGCGTTCGTGCTTGCCCCACCGACGTATTGGAAATGGTGCCTTGGGATGGCTGTAAAGCCGCTCAAATCGCTTCGTCCCCCCGGACTGAAGACTGTGTAGGTTGTAAGCGCTGCGAAACCGCTTGTCCTACCGACTTTTTGAGCGTCCGAGTTTACCTTAGTAATGCTGAAACCACCCGCAGTATGGGTCTTGCCTACTAAATAAACGATTTAAGGAAAAGGTTTTGGGAGAAGGGGTAAAGTTTTATTTTCCGGCTTTACCCTTTTTCCTTTACCCTTTTCCCCACTTGAAGCCAGGATGGGAATTTGAATTATAAATTTTGTTCCTTTTCCTGGCGCCGAATCATACCAAAGTTTCCCACCGTGCTTTTCTACGATAATTTGGTAGCAAACTGATAATCCTAACCCCGTGCCTTTACCTACTTCTTTCGTTGTAAAAAATGGGTCAAACAGCTTGTTACGAACATTCTCATCAATCCCAATACCATTATCTGCAATAGTAATTAGTACATTATCGCTTTGAATAGTCTCCGTATAAATCCAGATAGTAGGATTTTTGTTTAAAGTATCTTCTTTATCCTCTAATGCATCAATAGCATTGCTAAGAATATTTATAAAGACTTGATTTAATTGTCCAACGTAACAATTTACTAATGGTAATTGGCTGTATGCTTTGATAACCTGAATTTCAGCACGGTTCGGTTTTGCTTTGAAACGATGGTTTAATACCATTAAGGTACTATCGATACCTTCATGAATATCAGCTTCTTTAACTTCAGCTTCATCTAAACGTGAAAAATTGCGAAGCGACAGTATAATCTCTCGAATGCGCTTAGTACCAACAGACATTGAATCAATAATTTTACTCGTGTCTTCTTGAATAAAACTTATATCTATTTCATCCATCAATTCTTGAATTTGTTCAGGAGGAGTTGGAAAATATTGTTTATACATTTGTATTAATTTTGATAAATCTTGAGTATAATTATTTAAATGATTGAGATTAGCGTGAATAAAATTGACAGGATTATTAATTTCGTGTGCAATTCCTGCAACCATTTGCCCTAGGCTAGACATTTTCTCATTTTGAATCATCTGGCTTTGAGTATACTTTAATTCTTCAAGAGCTTTTTCTAATTCAATAGCTTGCTGTTTGAGTATGGCTTTAGATTTATTTAGCTGCTTTTTTTCCCAAATATCCACTTGCCATAAAACAATTATCATTATCACTGCTAGAGATGCTACTAATGCACTTGTAATATATAATAACCAAAGTTGGTATTCAATATTCGCACGAGGAATGACTAGCCCAATAGACCAATCAACACTCTTGAGTGGTAAGTAAGCTATATATTTTTCGGCGCCATCAATAACGGCTTTTTCAATACTTTTGTTCTTATTTACCATTCTGCGAGCAAGTGCAACGGTGCTTGGAGAAGTGGATGTGAGGAGACTAGGGGTAGGTTTTTCAATAGTTGATATTAAATTTGAGTTAGGGTGAATAATAATTTCTCCTTTATTATTAATGACAAAAGCATAACTATTACGTCCATAGCGCAGTTTATTAATAACAGAAGAAATTTTAGTTAAATTCACATTACTATGAATTTCTCCAATTGGCGGACTAGTTTTATTTGAATTACTCCAAATTGGCGCTGCAAGAACAATAACACTTTTATTGGTAGCGCGACTTACTAAAGGGTCGGATACATTCGTTTGCCCCACCATTGCTTTTTTAAAATAGTCTCGGTCTCTAATATTTTTACGCTCACTACCTGTTGCAGTACTGTGGCGCCAACCATCAGGAGTAGCAATTCCTAGCCAATCAAACTCTTTAATGCGCTCTACCTCTGATTTTAAATATGGCTCTGATATCGACCAATTGAGTGAGCGTACAATATCAGTAGCTGCAATAGTTTCAATTTCGGATGAGCGAATTAGTAACCACTCATCAATTTCGTTGACTCCATTTTTTACTGTCAGTAAAGCAGTTTGCTTCAGGTTATTTAATGTAAAATCATAAATTAATTCAAACCCTACAAAAGCAGAAATACTGACAATTAATATTGTTAATATAAGAATGAAACGTACTAAAGAATAACGCGGCAAACCATCGTTTACCTGTTTAGATAAGAATTTACTAACTTTTTGCTTCCTCAAATAGTGAAATTTTGATACAAGTATTTTAAACATTTTTTATTAAAAACGCTTGACATATTAAGCTTTATATGAGAAATCATGTGTTACGCTAGTAATACCTTCAGTATGTATACATCTAAGTACATACTGACTAAAAACTCATCATAAAAAGCTTATTCTTAGTATTCCCGTAAAACTGTTAATATCACAAGCTACAGTAATGTTGCCAAATTTTGACAATAAATAATTGCCAATCTATGATTATGTATGCTGTGATTGTATGATGCGGGTTTTAAATGTAAAATCAAAGCTTTTATATGGCAAAGTTATCGAGACGGAAGTTTCTGGCAGCTAGTAGTGCAGTTGTCGCAGCGCAAGGTCTTGCTCATAGTCTTGATAATTCAAGTTCTACATATGCCGAGTTGCGGAGTCAATATCAAAGAGGCGCCTATGCAGGTTACACTGATACACCAGAAGTAACAACAGCAGTACTGGGATTTATTGCTGTCACAAGTTGCGCTCCTTTAATAATAGCAAAAGCAAAAGGCATGTTTGCCAAGTATGGAATGCCTGATGTGATAGTGCAAAAGCAACCTTCATGGGGAGTAATGCGCGATAAGTTAATGTTAGGTTCTGATCAAGATGGGTTAGATGGTTCACATTTACTATTTCCGATGGCGTACCTAATTACAACAGGAGAAATTAGCTATGACCGTAAAATACCCATGTATATTATGGCTAGGTTAAATGTGAATGGACAGGGAATTTCAGTTGCGAAAGCATATCAAAATTTAAATTTGAGTTTGGATAGTTCACCTTTAAAGTCTGAACTACAGAAAAAATCAGCAAAAGGGGAATCTATACGGTTTGCAGTTCCATTTCGCCGCGTTACAGGCGATTTTTTTATGCGCTGGTGGCTCGCATATGGAGGTATTGACCCAGAGCGAGATACCTCAATAATAGTTATACCTCCACCACAAATGGTAGCCAATATGCGTGGTGGTTCAATGGAAGGGTTTTGTGTGGTAGATCCTTGGCATCAACGCTTAATTAAACAGAAACTTGGTTATTCAACGGTGACAAGTGGCGAACTATGGAATAATCATCCAGAAAAAGCTTTCGTTATGCGCGCGTCTTGGGTAGACAAGTATCCGAAAGCTGCTAATCGCTTACTTGCTGCTGTTATGGAAGCGCAAATTTGGTGTGACCAACCAGAAAATAAACAAGAGTTATTTAAAATTTTAGCTGAACGTCAATGGATGGGAGTATCCGCAGAAATTATAGGTAATCGTTTGTTAGGTAAATTTGATTATGGTAACGGGCGCCTTGTGGAAAATAGTCTTCATGCGATTAAATATTGGAACGATAATGCATCTTACCCTTATAAAAGTCATGATTTATGGTTTCTAATTGAGGATATGCGTTGGGGTAATCGTTCCCCTGACTTTGATGCTAAACGTTTGATTGATGCAGTGAACCGTGAAGACTTATGGCGCCAAGCAGCAAAAACTATCGGTCAAGCTGATGCTATACCACCATCGACATCACGCGGCGTCGAAAAGTTTTTCAATGGTTTAGAGTTTGACCCTGAAAACCCAAGCAAATATCTACAGGCGCCGACATTAAGACATAATTTTACGTAACAAACTGGGTTTTTACGCATTCATTGTCGCAGACAAATCATCATTTTGATTAATATACATTAACAAGAAACCGGGTTTCTAAATTAATACAATGCAAAACAAATTAAAATTCAACTCGTCTCAACAACTTAAGCAAATCATACCATCGGTTGTTGGCTTCTTAGTTTTTTTCTTTATCTGGTATCTTCTCAGCTTACAACCTGACACATCACTACCCTCTCCAATAAAAGTTATTAGCAATACTTGGGACTTGATAATTGACCCTTTTTTTTATAAAGGCAATAACAATAAAGGTTTGTTTTGGTTACTAATTGCTAGTATGCAACGAGTTACTATTGGATATTTACTAGCTACTGTTGTTGGTGTCACTATTGGCTTTATTATCAGTTTAAATCCATTTTTAAAAAAAGCTATTGAGCCAATTATGCAATTACTGCGTCCGGTGGCGCCTTTAGCATGGTTGCCGCTTGCACAAGCAATTTTTCTCAAACCAAATCCATCAGCAATATTTGTAATTTTCATCACTGCAATTTGGCCCATTATTATTAACACAGCTTTAGGTGTGCAACTAATTCCTAAAGATTATATAGATATTGGAAAAATGTTAGAAATGTCATTTGTAAAAAACCTTTACAAAATTATCTTACCTGCTACACTTCCTTACATCTTCACAGGTTTACGCATATCTTTAGGATTATCATGGCTTGCTGTAGTGGCGGCAGAAATGCTATTGTCAGATGATGGTCTAGGTTTTTTCATTGTTAACGCATATAACAATTCTGATATCAGCGAAATCATCTTAGCAATATTTTATTTAGGTATTGTTGGCATTATTCTAGATAAATTAATGGTTTTAGCTTCGTCAAAATGGGAAAGAAAGGTTCCATAACATCCATGCGTTCTAGAGACGCTATTAATAGCGTCTCTACATTTATATATTTTTGGATAAATATGTCTTTTGGTAGATTTCAGCAATAGCATTTTAAACTTTATGTAAATTTTTAATAAACTAAACTACCATATATATGATGTTGTATATCATAGTCTTAAAATTAATTGCACAATTCAAGCTAAAAAAGTTGATTATTTTAAAGGTAGAAAAGAGGTATTAATGTTATTAGATATAAATAATAGTGGAGTTGGATTATCCGCGCCGACGAATGAACAAAATGCTGATGGGTTAATTAGAACAACACATCCACGTCCACAGTTACAGCGCTTGCCTTGGCAAACGCTAAACGGTATATGGAAATTTGCATTTGACGACGAAGGAAAATGTGTTCAACCCAGCGACGTTAAAGAATGGACTCATTCTATAGAAGTTCCCTTTGCTCCGGAATCAACCAAAAGTGGGATAGGTGATACAAGTTTTCATCCTAATTGTTGGTACGAGCGGGAATTTGAAACGCCTTTCTCTGATGGTAGATTACTTTTACATTTCGGCGCCGTTGACTATCGTGCCCGCGTGTGGGTAAACGGTCAATATATAGCTGAACATGAAGGTGGACATACCAACTTTTCTCTCGATATTACCCACGTCTTGAATGACAGCGGCAAAAATACAATAACAGTGTGGGCACAAGACGACCCGCAAGACCTCGCTAAACCTCGCGGTAAGCAAGATTGGCGCCTGGAACCGCACAGTATTTGGTATCCTCGTACAACTGGGATTTGGCAGACAGTATGGATTGAGCGTGTGGGTGCTACTTATTTAGGTAGCATTTACTGGGATTCTGACTGCGAGCGATGGGAAGTTGGTTTTGAAGCTGGACTAGCGGGTGATGTGCCTGATAAAGGCATCCTAATCAAAATGAAACTCAGCGTTGGCGATACTATATTAGCGAACGATACTTATGAAGTGCTAGGGGGAGAAATTAATCGTCGAATTGCACTTGGCGACCCTGGTATTGACGATTACCGCAATGAATTATTGTGGACTCCAGAAAAACCAACGCTAATTGATGCTTCTATTCAAGTGTGGTACGAAGGACAACTGCTGGATGAAGTAAAATCTTATACTGCAATGCGGGCGGTAAGTATACAGCGCGATCGCTTTATGCTTAATGGGCGCCCTTATTATTTAAGAATGGTGCTTGACCAAGGGTATTGGCCAGATACGTTAATGACTCCACCGAGTGATGAGGCATTGCAGCGTGATGTAGAACTGATTAAAGCAATGGGTTTTAACGGAGTACGCAAACACCAAAAAATTGAAGACCCACGTTTTTTATATTGGGCAGATGTTTTAGGGTTATTGGTTTGGGAAGAAATGCCTAGCGCTTATCGCTTCACACGTAAAGCAGTGGAACGGATGACGCGCGAGTGGACTGAAGCAATAAAGCGAGATATGAGCCATCCATGTATTGTAGCTTGGGTACCTTTTAATGAATCTTGGGGAGTGCCAAATCTCGTAGAAACGGCAGCCCACCGTAACTACGTTTTAGCAATGTACCACTTAACGAAAACGCTTGACCCTAGTCGTCCAGTAATTGGTAACGATGGTTGGGAAAGTATAGATACTGATATTCTCGCAATTCATGATTACGACACCCAACCGCTGCACATTGCTCGTCGTTATGGGGGAGAAGTTAAGTTGTCGGATGTGCTTAATCAAAAGCGTCCTGGTGGACGTATCCTTACCCTTGATAACTTTCCCCATCAAGGGCAACCAATTATGCTGACTGAATTTGGTGGTATCGCTTATGCTCTTGATGACAGCTTAGATGCAGATAAAGTTTGGGGATATGAGCGCTGCTTCAATATCAGTGAGCTACAAATGAAATACACTGCTTTACTAGAAGCCGTTAATAATATTGAGATGTTCAGTGGATTTTGTTATACACAATTCACCGATACCTTCCAAGAAGCTAACGGTCTATTATACGCTGATAGAACGCCAAAATTCCCCATAGAAGCAATTCGTGCTGCAACCATTTCAGGGGAAGGATTTTGCACTCCTAACCACTGTTAAAGTATCACACATCCTGGCGCCTGCTTTGTAAGGGCGGATTAACCCATAACCTACACATATAATACAATCAAACTAAACCCGCCCCGTTAAAACCCTCCCTTAACACAATGTCGTAATTGTGCGCGCGTTTGGGGGCAGGTTTACAGGGTTGTAATATGAACTATTGAAGTGGTTAATTTGTAAGCTGTGTAACAAATGAGATACTGGCGCCACATAAAATAATTTAGGGTATAAATGGGCATCTTTGCCTGTAAATTTCCACCAGTTATGATATCTATGGATACGTGTTTAATTTGTCCTCATAGCATGGTGTGAATCAATGTGCGGAATCGTTGGTTATATTGGGACTCAAGCAGCGACGGAGATATTGCTCTCTGGTTTGGAAAAACTCGAATATCGTGGTTACGATTCGGCGGGAATTGCTACGATTTTTGAAGGTGATATCAACTGTGTACGCGCTAAGGGTAAGTTACACAACTTGCGTTCCAAGTTGGAGTCGATAGAAAACCCTGCTCAAATTGGTATAGGTCATACACGCTGGGCAACGCACGGAAAACCTGAAGAATATAATGCTCACCCCCACATGGACACACCTAACCGTGTGGCTGTAGTACAAAATGGTATCGTTGAAAATTATCGTGAGTTACGTGAAGAACTTAAGAGTTTTGGTGTTGAGTTTCGCTCGGAAACCGATACAGAGGTTATTCCGCATTTAATTTCTAGATTTCTTCAGGAGGAAATTGCTTTAGGGGAAGCATATTCACCCTTCTTTGAGGCAGTTCGTAAGGCAGTTGGTCAACTTAATGGCGCCTTTGCTATAGCTGCTGTTAGTGCTGATTTTCCTGATGAGTTAATTGTAGTACGTCAACAGGCGCCTTTAGTAATTGGATTTGGGCAGGGTGAATTTTTCTGTGCATCTGACACACCTGCAATTGTTTCATATACCCGCGCGGTATTACCACTTGAAAATGGTGAAATAGCCAGGTTAACACCGTTGGGTGTGGAGGTTTACGATTTTACAGGTAAGCGACTTAAGAAACAACCTCGCTTACTCAACTTGAGTCCAACAATGGTTGAAAAACAAGGATTCAAGCACTTTATGCTCAAAGAAATCTATGAGCAGCCAGGTGTTGTGCGTGCTTGTTTAGACGCTTATTTTACAGAGTCTCAAAATAATGAATCTCCTATAAATTTAAGCATTCCCAGCGAATTTTATGCTGATTTAGAACAAATTCAAATTGTAGCTTGTGGTACTAGTTGGCACGCTGCACTTGTGGGTAAATACTTAGTCGAACAACTAGCGCAAATTCCAACTCAAGTCAGCTATGCTTCTGAATATCGCTATGCACCCGCACCCTTAACTGCTAATACTTTAACTATAGGTGTTACCCAGTCAGGTGAAACAGCCGATACACTAGCAGCACTGGGAATGGAAAGAGAACGGCGCCAAGGTCGTGAGCCTAAGTATCAAGCAAGGCTTTTAGGTATAACCAACCGTCCAGAAAGCACCCTTGGACATTCAGTACCCCATATTATTAGTACATTAGCAGGAATTGAAATTGGTGTAGCTGCTACAAAAACATTTATTGCCCAATTAATGGCATTTTATGCACTAGCAATTGATTTAGCATATCGGCGCCAGAGCCTTCCTGTTGAAAAAATAGAAGATATAATTAACGGGTTGCGTCAAATACCAAAAGAAATCGAAGCAACATTAGAGAAACAAGAACAACTCAGCGAAACTCTAGCACATGATTTTGCTGATACCCAAGATGTTATATTCCTGGGACGCGGAATAAATTTCCCAATCGCTTTAGAAGGCGCCTTAAAACTCAAAGAAATCAGCTATATTCATGCAGAAGGTTATCCTGCTGGAGAAATGAAACACGGGCCAATTGCATTATTAGATGCAAAAGTACCAGTAGTTTCTATTGCCGTACCCGGTGAAGTTTATGAAAAAGTAATTTCTAACTCCCAAGAAGCCAAAGCGCGCGACTCCCGTTTAATAGGAGTAACACCAATAAGCGACGGTGAAGCAGGAGAAATATTCAACGACTTGCTACCCATAGCCAACGTCGATGAAATATTATCACCAATCCTCACTGTAGTACCATTACAACTACTTGCTTATCATATAGCCGCGCGTAGAGGTTTAGACGTAGACCAACCACGCAACCTAGCAAAATCTGTAACCGTAGAATAACACTTGTAACAAATTGTGGCACAGGCATCCCTGCCTGTGCAGCCAATATATTTTTTACCACAGAGACACAAAGAACACAGAGGAAAGAGAATGAAGCATAAAGGCACAAAGGTCACGAAGGAAGAGTTAAAAGGAGATATTCTTGGGAAGACATTTGTATGAAGTTAATGCTAGCAATCATGGTAATTTATCTCTAATAAAATAATTATTGTTGCGTGCGGGCAATATCCCCATCTAATTTTACCTATAATTCTAATCTGTAATAGTATTAGACATCTCCAGAAAACATTTTGAGACTACAAATTCATACGCACACCTAACCCCCCTACCTAGGGTGTTTACTTTGTGTATAAGCCTTAGAAAAAAGTTCATACAGTTTTTGTGTCACGTGGCGCCAGTTGAAAAAGCTTGTTTAATCAGGGTTTTGAGCTTTACGGCTGAACACAACATTCTGATGAGCGATTAATTCCTAAATTATAGCAAAATCAACACCCTACCCCCTACCCCCTTCCCTACAAGGATACTGCTGGCGAATTAAAAGAGGGCAAAACCAGCCAGCACAAAATCAAAAATTGGGGCTACTATGAGGCAGTGGGGGCAAGTCGAGCAAAGCGAGAAACGCGAGTCTGGCTACGTGGTACATCCTGCCACCAATCCCACATGCGGCTCAAATTGATCGCAGCAGCAGTAGCGACGTGCTGCAATAGGGTTTTGGCTTGACCAATGTAGCGACACTTTCGTAACTGGTAGCAACGTGTAGCCTGGGAAATCAAGCCTTCAACTCCAGCGCGTTTATTATAAGTTAGTTTAAATGATTCGGTTTCCTGACAAATCCGAGCATTGCTTAATGCTTGATGCAATTTCTGTGATTTGAGAGTGCATTTTAAGCGACTTGAGCAAGCAGCACAATCTTTGGAGTCAAATTGTACTTTGATGACCGGATTATTGTGGCTATCAATAGTCGGGCGCCAGGATTTGCTGTGTTTACCTAGCGGGCAACTAACACGCTTAGAATCCCAATCAATTAAGAAACAATCTTGCTCAAAACCTTCTTGTGCAGTAGCTTGCCAACTAGTTCCGGGTGGAACTTTCCCCACAAGATCAACATCAAATTCCAATTCACTGTCAACTAAGTTTTGAGCATTAACGTAGCCAGTGTCTACAATATGCTTTCCTGGTAAAAGACGCTTAGATGCTAGACGAGTATGAATAACTGGTGTGATGCGACATATCACGCCACTCAAGGGTCATTATCTTTAATAGATGCTACGCTTTTTACAATCATATTTTCTTGGACAATATGCTTCACCACGGCGAGGGGCTTTGCCCCTTGCTAATTCGCCAACAGTATCCGCGTCGGGGAGAGGTTTGGAGAGGGGTCTTCTTTCTTTTTTGGAGATGTCTATCATACGCTTATATCTTTGTCATTGGTGTATGCCTTGTATATGCCAATGCTATACGCTTCATTGGTCAGTTTGACAATGGTAGTGCAGACTACACCCAAGAACGTCATCAAAAAAATATATTAAAAGGCACTAAATGCTAAAAAAAATTATTACAATAATTGGTCTGAAAAGCAAAAAGCTGATTAAATATATAATTGATTAATTTTAACATATTACGCAATATCAGTATAATTTGGGGTTTTAAATGGCGCGGACGGAACAAGTAAGACAACTTGCGAATTTTATCTGGAGTATTGCGGAGCTTTTACGCGGTGATTACAAACAAGCAGACTATGGTAAGGTTATACTGCCATTCACAGTGTTGCGGCGATTAGACTGCGTTCTTGAGCCTACAAAAACAGTAGTAATGGACTTTTACGAAAATAAAGTCAAGTCCATGAATCTCAAAAACCCTGAGCCTTTATTAAATCAGAAGGCTGGTGTTTCGTTTCATAACATTAGCCAGTTTACCTTCGGGAAACTTAAGGAAGACTCAGATAACGTCGCTGCAAATCTAAGAAATTATATCAATGGCTTTTCCGTTGCCGGACGAGAAATTATTGACTATTTTAACTTTAACGACCAAATTAATCGCCTGGATGAAGCGAACCTACTGTTCTTGATTGTCAAAAGATTTGCCGAAATCGATTTACACCCAGAGCGAGTCTCGAATATGGAGATGGGTTATGTTTTCGAGGAACTAATTCGCAAATTTTCGGAACTTTCTAACGAAACTGCAGGGGAACATTTTACACCTCGTGAAGTTATTCGGCTGATGGTCAATCTGCTGTTTCTTAATGATAGGGATATATTAACACAAAAAGGTATTGTCAAAACTATTTACGATCCAGCAGCAGGAACTGGCGGGATGTTATCAGTAGCAGAAGAGTATATTAAAGAACTTAACCCAGATGCGAAGCCTGTGGTTTTTGGGCAGGAAATTAATCCAGAGTCCTATGCTATTTGTAAATCGGACATGCTGATTAAAGGGCAGGTTGTCAGTAATATCAAGTTTGGCAATACTTTTACCACTGATGGTTTAGAACATGAAAGATTTGATTATATGCTATCAAATCCACCATTTGGAGTGGAGTGGAAAAAGGTGCAAACCTATGTTAAAGCTGAGTATGACAAAAAGGGATTTGATGGACGCTTTGGCGCCGGGTTGCCGCGAATTTCTGATGGTTCGTTCCTGTTTCTGCAACATATGATTTATAAAATGAAGCGGGATAACGGCGGTTCTCGGATTGCAATTGTATTTAATGGCTCACCCTTATTTTCTGGAAGCGCAGGGAGTGGCGAGAGTGACATTCGCAAATGGATTATTGAAAATGATTTATTAGAAGCGATTGTAGCGATGCCTGACCAATTATTTTATAATACTGGTATTTATACGTATGTTTGGATTGTTACAAATTGCAAAACACCCGCACGCAAAGGTAAAATTCAACTAATTAATGCGATTTATTACTATAGAAAAATGAGCCGTAGCTTGGGCAACAAGCGTAATGAAATTGGTGATGGCGAAGATGGTAAACCTGATCAAATTGCTGAAATTACCCGCATTTATGGCGAGTTTCAACACGATACGGTGCGAAGACTGGAGGTAGACGGTAAAGAAAAGGATGTAATTGTTAGCAAAATCTTCGATAACGAGGACTTTGGTTATTGGCGCCTCACGGTAGAACGCCCGTTAAAGTTCAATTTTCAGGTAAGTGACGAGCGTATAGTAAAACTGGAAAATGAAGCAGCGTTTACAAATTTAACAGTGTCTAAAAAGCGGGGTGGCGCTGCACTCGAAGAAATTGAAGAAGGGAAAAATTTACAGAAGTCTATTAAAGCAGCGTTGCAAGCTTTGGGTGATAAGCTTTATAAAAATCGGGATGCGTTTGAAAAAGATTTGATAAAAGCTTTAAAAAAGGCTGATGTAAAAATTTCTGCTCAGATTAAAAAAGCAATTTTGAATGCTTTATCAAAACGAGATGAGACGGCTGATATTTGTAAAGATAAAGATGGCAACCCGGAACCAGATGTAGATTTGCGAGATTATGAAAATGTGCCGTTGAAGGATAATATTGATGAGTATATGAAGCAAGAAGTTTTACCTCATGTGCCTGATGCATGGGTAGATGAAAGCAAAACGAAAATTGGGTATGAGATTCCATTTACACGACATTTTTATGAGTATGTGGCACCAAGACCTTTGGAGGAAATAGAGAAGGAGATTAAGGATTTGGAAGACGAGATTCAAGGGATGCTAGAGGGAATTTTGTAATGAATAGCAGTAATCAAAGACAGTCAATAAAGGATTCTGGCGTTTCTTGGATTGGGAAAATACCAAAACATTGGAATGTAAATATTCTTAATAACCTTGTTCAAATAATATTAAGTAATGTTGATAAGAAAAATAGTGAAAACGAGAAAAAGGTATTATTGTGTAACTATACAGATGTTTATTATCATCTATTCATATCTTCAAAAATTGAATTTATGGAAGCGAGTGCAACACATGATGAAATAGAAAACTTTAGTCTCAAAATCAATGATGTTTTAATAACGAAAGACTCTGAAAGTCCTTATGATATCGCCGTTCCATCTTTAGTAATAGATAATATAGAGAATCTTTTATGTGGCTATCACCTCTCAATTTTAAGACCACTTATTGATAAGATTGATGGGCGATATCTACTTTTTTCAATTCTTAGTACATATGTAAAATCTCAGTTTTCAAGTTTTGCAAAAGGAATCACAAGATACGGAATTAGCTATCAACATATTAAGTCTGTAAATATTTGTGTGCCACCCCTGAAAGAGCAACAAGCGATCGCACGTTACTTAGACGAAAAAATTGCAGCAATTGATACTCTCATCGTCAAAAAACAACGTCTTATTCAACTTCTAGAAGAAAAACGCGATGCCCTTATTAACCAAGCAGTTACTAAAGGGCTAAATCCGAACGTACCAATGAAAGACTCTAAAATTCGCTGGATTGCCAAGATTCCAAAGCATTGGGGAGTAAGGCGCTTTAAATTCATGATTGATTATTTAGAGCAAGGGTGGAGTCCGTCTTGCGAAAATAGGTTAGCAGAAGAGCAGGAATGGGGGGTCTTAAAAGTTGGATGCGTAAATGGTGGCTATTTTAATGAATTAGAACATAAAGCTTTACCAAGCGATCTTCAACCGAAACTAGAATATAGCGTTTCTTAGTCTAGTGAGGTACAGTAGCAGCAATGGGTAAACCAATTA